>CAXBDI010000023.1:0-41594 GCA_963974445.1 uncultured Alphaproteobacteria bacterium | reverse complement strand
TCTTCCGAAAAGGTGCAGCAGCGAACGATGCCGCTGGCGATTTGGACGACACTCTCGACCCTCTGGCCCTGGCCGAAAAGCGTGGCGTTTGCCGCAACCGATCGGCATTGGCCCTTTGCCTCAAAAAGCCTATCGAGTCCGCCGTTGGATGTGGCGCAACCGAGCCTGTAGCCGACCGGGTCGATAATTTGTTGGGCGGTGCTGTTCGACGCATACATCTCGTAGCTCCCATCTGTTTTGTGAGGCAATCGAAGCCATGCAGTCTGGAAAGCAAGCACGAAGCGGAGTGGCCGGGTAAGCTAGGGGAAACCCCGTCTTCCGTTCCGAAAGCGGATTTCTCACCTATTGGTTGATTATGGCGGATTGACGGCTAGCGCGACACTTCGGCTGGATCGGTGCCCGAGCGCATCGCTATCCGCACCAATTGCGACAAAGACTTAGCACCGGTCTTCTTCATCACTCGCGCCCGGTGCATCTCCACCGTCTTCGGACTGATGCCGAGGTTATAGGCAATGACCTTGTTGGCATTGCCGGCCACGACCTCTCGCATCACCTGCAACTCGCGCTTGGTCAGGATGTCCAGGTTTGCGGCCTGATAGTCCTCGCCGGCGCGGTGGGCTATAGCCGCGCGGATGCGGTTGACCAGATCGGCATCGTCGAACGGCTTCTCGACGAAGTCCTGCGCGCCGCACTGGATCGCCTTGACCGCCAGTGCGACGTCGCCATGCGCGGATATCATGATCACAGGCACCTGACGCCCGGACCGGCGCAGTTCATTCAGCACTGCCAACCCATCGATGCCCGGCAGACGCACATCCAGCAGAATGCAGACCGGACGTTCGCCGGTGGCGGCCAAGTAGCTTTCGCCATCGGTAAACGCTTCGACCGCGAAACCCCAACTCTCCAACACGGCGACAATGGAGGCGCGAACCGCCGCATCGTCTTCGATAACGTGCAGGGATTTGAGCGGCACTTCGGTCATGGGGCCTCGGCAATTCCGACCTCAGCCGGGTGGCGGGCGATTGGCAAAGTGAAATGGATTTCAGCGCCGCCTGCCGGGTTGTTATCGGCCCAAATGCGCCCGCCGTGCGCCTGGACGATGGTTCGGCACACGGCGAGACCGATGCCCAGCCCGGTCGGTTTGGTGGTCATAAAGGGCTCGAACATGCGCTCGACCAAGTCGTTGGGGAGACCGCCACCGCCATCGGCCACCGTCACGCACACCTGACCATTGGCATTGCCCAGCGCCCGGATCTTGATCGTGCTCGGCGCTTGCATCTGCACGGTCGAGATGTGCACCTCCTGATCGTCTTCTCCGGCCATGGCCTCGGCGGCATTGCGCAGCAGGTTGACGATGACCTGCTGAATTTGCACGCGGTCGACCAGCACCGGCGGCAGATCGTCGGCCAAATTCAACTCGATTACGAGACCGCCATATGGCGCGCCGGTGTGGCTGAGTTGAATGGCTTCTCGCACGATTTCGTTGATGTTCTCTGGCCGGCAATCCGGCTGACCGCGGTCGATCAGACCGCGCATCCGCTTGACGATCTCGCCCGTCCGTTGCGCCTCGGCGGCAATCTGGTCCAGATAGGAGAGGCACTTGGCCATGTCCGGCGCATCGCTTTCGAAGCTGTGGCGCGCCGCCCTGGCGAAATTGGAAATGGCAGTCAGCGGCTGATTGATTTCGTGCGCCAACGCCGTTGCCATTTCTCCCAGCAATTGAATCCGCGAGACCCGGTCGAGCATGCGTTGCAAGCGCTCCGCCTTGCGCTGCGCCTCGACCCGGTCGGTGATATCGCGGAGGAAGCCAGCGAAAATCCGCTCGTCGCCCTCGAAAAATTCGCCGACCGCCAACTCCGCAACGAAAATCTCGCCATTCTTACGCTGCGCCCGCACCTCCCGCCCAATACCGATCACCCGCTTCTCGCCGGTTTCCAGATATCTTTGCAGGTACTGATCGTGCTGGTCGTGGAAAGGCTGCGGCATCAGGCAACGGACGTTTTGACCCACGACCTCAGGCTCCGTGAAACCGAACATTCGTTCGGCCGCGGCGCTGAAGCTGAGGATCAATCCATCCGCGTCGATGGTGATGATCGCGTCAGGCGCCGTCTCGACAATGACGTCGAGCAAAGCACCTCTGAATGCGCCGTCGCGGTCATCGGCTTGCGCCATGATCAAACGAACCCCTTACTACGTAAGCTGCATAGTAAGGATATCCGCATACGCTATTAAAGACTTTTTTAAAAGACCAGTGGCGCTGCCGATGAGTGGAGGCTCGCGCCGGTCTTAGCCGCCGCCATTCTGCGATGTTTTCACGATTTCATCGACTTCATGGCTGACGTTGTCCATCGCCTCCCGCGCCTGATCGGCATAGAGGCCGGCCAGAGCCGCCATCTCCTCGGCATATTGCGTGGCCGCCTTCTCCATGAAGGCGCTCCAGACGCCGAACGCGTCCTGCGGCGACTTGCAGGTCGAGAGCTCCTGCACCGTCTTGCGGTCATGATCGAGGCGTTGCGAGAAGAAGCGGAAAAGCTCGCCATTCACTTTCGTCATGCGCGTCAGGAGATGCTCCTGCGCCTCCGCGGCGGCCTTCATCCCGTGCTGGTTCGAGTTGACCAGCGGCGAGAAATCGAACGGCATGCCAGGAATTGATGTCTGCGGCTTTGCGGTCGAAGCGGATTCTGTTTTGGGCATCTTCAACGATCTCCTATTGGCAGAGAAAAGCGGACCCCCCGGGGTCGCCTGTGCACTCCTACCTAACAAAACCACGACGGGCGGCAGCATCCTTTGACGTGCGTCAATCACATTTGGATTTGTCCGCAGATTGTCGCCGCAACACCGCGATGATAGGCTCGTCGAATAGCCAAACGGCGCGGCGGCGCGCCCGGCGAGGGAGCCCCAGATGAACATCATGCTGAAGCCCGATGTGAAGGCCGATTCAATCTGCGACCCGGTGACGCTGGAAATCATCCGCGGTGCGTTGCGTTCCTCCCAAAAGGAGATGGAGGCGCTGATCGAGCGCACGGCGATGTCGGGCTTCATTCGGGAGAAGAAAGACTTCTTCGTCGCCTTGTTCGATCCCGCCGGCGACCTGGTGATCGGCGCTTATCGCCCAACCTTCGGCGACCCGGTCCGCCCGGTGTTCGAGCACTATCCGGTGGAGACCATGCGCCCGGGCGACCTCTATTGGTACAACGATTGTTATGGGTCCAAGGGCTCGGTCTCGCACTCGCCGGATCAGGTCTTTCTGGCCCCGATCTACGTCGATGGAGAACTGCTGGCGTTCGCACAAAGCTGGGCTCACTTTGCCGACATCGGCGGGATGCGCCCTGGCTCGATCTCGCCCGATTGCACCGACATCTTTCAGGAAGGCGTGATCATTCCGCCGGTGCGCCTCGCCCGAGACGGCGTCATCAACGAAGATTTCCTGCGCATCTTCATCCGCAACTCCCGCTTTCCGGAGATGCTGCGCGGCGACACCCGCGCCTGTATCGCCGCCGTGCGGTTGGGCGAGAAACGGGTGATCGAATTGGCGGAGCGGTTCTCCGCGCCCGTCATGCGCGACGCCTTCAAGCAATTGGGTGATCGTTCGGAGCAGGCAGCGCGCAAGCGGCTGAAGGAGACCTTCCCGCCCGGCACCTACCGCTTTGCCGACGCACTCGACCACGACGGCCAGGGCAACGGCCCTTATTGGATGCGGATGGAATTGCGGGTGGAGGGTGACAAGGTCACCCTCGATTTCGGCGACAGCGACGACCAAGCCCCCGGGCCGATCAACTATCTGGTCAATCCCGCCGTGCCGCGGGCAATGATGAGCATGTACCTGCTTGGTCAGGATCCGACGTTGCTGCTGAATTGGGGCGCAGGCCGGGCCATCGACGAGATCGTGCTGCGCGAAGGCAGCCTGTTGCAGCCAAAATGGCCAGCGCCGCTCGGCCAGCGCGGCTTGACGATGATGCGCCTGCTCTCCTCCTGCATGGGCCTGGTGAACGCGGCGGGTGGCGAGTCCACGGCGGCGAATTGCGCCTATGTCATCTACTTCGCGCGCGGCGTAGATTCAAACGGCAACTCCTTCCTTATGTCCGACGGTCTCGGCGTTGGCTATGGCGCCAGGCCCTATGCCGACGGCATCGACTCGGTCTATTACGTGGCGCAGGAGAACTTCCCGGCGGAGATGCTGGAACTCGCCTACCCGGTGCGTATCCGCGCCTATGGCGTGCACAAGGACTCCGGCGGCCCGGGCCGATACCGCGGCGGCGCCGGCGTGGTGCGGGAGGTCGAGGTGCTGGCCGAAGAGGCCACCTTCTCCATCCGCATCGACGGCGTGAAAATGCCGGCATGGGGCGTCAAGGGTGGCCGCAACGGCGGCAGCGGCCGCGCCGTCGTCAACGCCGGCACCGAGCGAGAGCGGCTGTTGGAGCCGTTCAGCGACGGCAACATCCTGAAACGCGGCGACGTGTTGCGCCTGGAGACCGGCGGCGGCGGCGGCTGGGGCCATCCCTTCGACCGGGAGCCCGAGCGCGTACTGGCGGACATGCTGAACGGCTATGTCAGCGCCGAGGCCGCTGCCGCCGACTACGGCGTCGCCCTCACCGGCGATGGCCGCGGCGTCGACACGACGGCGACCGAGCGCCAGCGCGCCGACCGACAGCCGGTGACCGGCCTGTTCCATCGCGGCACCTACCGGGACGTGCTGGAGTGAGCCCGTTGGATGCCTCTCGGGCCGCCCGCCCCGACCTGCGTTACGCCGTGGCCATTGACACCGGCGGCACCTTCACCGACGTCACATTGCTGGATCGCGAGACCGGCGCCTCGTGGACCGCCAAGACGCTGACCACGCCGGACAACCCCTCGCAGGGCTTCATGACCGGCATCGAGCAGATCACGGCGCAGGCCGGCTTTCCTGCCGCCGCTCTGGGGCAGGTGTTTCACGGCACGACGGTCGCCACCAACCTGATCCTGGAGGGCAAGGGCGCACCGGCTGGACTGCTGACCACCGCCGGCTTCCGGCATGTGCTGGAGATCGGACGCCAGGATATTCCGCGCCGCGCCAACCTCTTCGCCTGGATCAAGCCAACCCGCCCGGTGCCCGCCGACCGGATTTTCGAGATACCGGAGCGCATGGCCGCCGACGGCTCCGCCCTGGTTTCGCTGGACGAAAACGCGGTGCGCGAAGCCGTCCGAACCTTGCGGCAGCGCGGGATCGAGGCGTTCGCCGTCTGCTACCTGCACAGCTTCGCCAATCCCGCCCACGAACAACGCACCCGTGAGCTTATCCTGGAGGAGTACCCGCAGGCGCTGGTCTCGCTCTCCTCCGATGTCTTACCGCTGGTGCGTGAATACGAGCGCAGTATGGCGACGGTGCTGAACGTCTACGTCATGCCCGCGGTCTCTCGCTGTGTGGAGCGGCTGGAGCAGCGGCTCGCCGAAGCCGACATCCAGGCGCCGCTGCTGATCATGAAATCCAACGGCGGCGTCACCAGTGCGCCGGAAGTGCGAAAGGCACCGGCGCACACCGCGCTCTCCGGTCCGGCAGCGGGCGTCGTCGGTGCCGGATTTATCGGTGCGGCGGCGGGTTTTCAGGACGTTATCGGCATCGATATTGGCGGCACGTCTGCCGACATCAGCATGATCAAAGGCGGCAACTTTACACTCTCGGAAAGCGGCCAGATCGGCGAGTGGCCGCTGGCGCTGCCGATGATCGACATCAACACCGTCGGCACCGGCGGCGGCTCCATCGCGGCGGTGACAGCGAACGGCGCGCTGACCGTCGGTCCGCGGTCCGCCGGCGCCCGCCCCGGTCCCGCCTGCTATGGCTTGGGCGGAGAGCAAGCGACCGTGACCGACGCCCACCTGACCCTCGGCCGGCTGCCGCCTTCTCTGCTGGGCGGCGCGATGACCCTCGACATCGACGCCGCGCGCAAGGCGGTCGAAACCCACGTGGCGAAGCCGCTAGGGCTGTCGATTGAGGCGGCGGCGGAAGGCATTCTGTCGATCAGCAACAACGACATGGTCGGCGCCATCCGCGTCGTCTCCATCGAGCGCGGCGAAGACCCGCGGCAGTTCGCGCTGATCCCCTTTGGCGGAGCGGGACCGTTGCACGGCAGCGATATGGCCCGCCTGCTGGGCATGAAAACGGTGATCATTCCGCCCTCGCCCGGTGTGTTGTCGGCTCTGGGGCTGCTGGTCTCGACCCTGCGCGCCGATTACGCTCAGACCTGCGTCGAGACACCGGCCTATGACTACACCCGCATCGCTGGGGTGTTCGCGGCGCTGGAGCAACAAGCTGCCGATTGGTTCACGCGCGAGAATGCGCCGCCCGACGCGCGGCGACAGAGCCGTCAGGCGAGTCTGCGCTATCGTAACCAGGGGTTTGAACTGACGGTGCCGTGGGCCGGCGACACGGTCGATGCGGCGGCTACCGAGGCGACCGTTGAGCGCTTCCACGACCTGCACGAGCAGCTCTACACCTTCGCGCAACGGGATACGGTGGTGGAAATCGTCAACCTGCGCGTCGCGGCGGCCTGCGAGTTGGCGCGGCCCAAGCTGATCGAGTGGGAATCCGGCGGCTCTTTGGTGGAGGCAGAGGTCGGCCGGCACGACGTCTGGTTCGACGACGCCTGGCGCAAGGTACCGGTCTACGAGCGGGCCAAACTGGCCGCCGGTGTCGAGATCGTCGGGCCGGCGGTGTTCATGCAGTTGGACGCGACCAGCATCATCCTGCCGAACGAACGCGCCGTCACCGACCGCTACGGCAACCTGATCGTCAGCACCGGATGAGAATCCAGCCCCCAAACCAGCAATCACTTTTCCCGGCCTTGAGCCGGGATCCATGCCTGAGACGCCTTTGCCAATGTGATGTTGGGGAGCGTGGTACAAGTCTCAGGCATGGGCCCCGTGTCAAGCACGGGGCGAAGAAGAGTGTTGATGGCAAGAACTACCGGCCCCTTCGGCGAAGCGAAGCGCCCTACTTCGCCGCTTCCAGCTTGTCCTGCGTCTTGGTCTTGAAATCTTCGGCGGAGTGGCGCTCGCGCAATTGCTCCTCCAACGGGCCGTTAATGCGGTTGACCATGCGGCCCCGCTTTACCGCCGGACGGACTGCGATCTCTTCCTGCCAGCGGACAACATTTGTATAGGTGTGCCCCTGGACGAACTCGCCAGCGTCGTAGATCGTGCCTTTGACCAGGTTGCCATACCACGGCCAGACCGCCATGTCGGCAATCGAGTAATCCTCGCCGGCCAGGAAACGGTTGTCGGCCAACCGCCGGTCGAGCACGTCGAGTTGGCGCTTCACCTCCATGGTGAACCGGTCGATGGCGTACTCGATCTTGACGGGTGCATAAGCGTAGAAGTGGCCGAAACCGCCGCCCAGATAGGGCGCACTCCCCATCTGCCAGAACAGCCAGGAGAGCGTCTCGGCCCGCGCCATCGGCTCGGTGGGTAGGAAGGCGCCAAACTTCTCGGCCAAATAGACCAGGATCGCGCCGGACTCGAATACACGCGTCGGCTTCGGCATGCTGTGATCGACCAGCGCCGGGATCTTCGAGTTGGGATTGATGTCGACGAAGCCACTGCCGAATTGATCGCCTTCTCGGATGTTAATGACATAGGCGTCGTACTCGGCACCCTTGTGGCCCAGAGCCAGCAACTCCTCCAGCATCACTGTTACTTTGACGCCGTTCGGCGTCGCCAGCGAGTACAGTTGCAGCGGGTTACCGCCGACCGGCAACACTTTGTCGTGCGTCGGGCCGGCTATCGGCCGGTTGATGCTGGCAAACTCGCCGCCGTTTTCGGTCTCCCATTTCCATACTTTTGGCGGAGTGTAGTCAGGCAGATCGTTCATCGGTTATGGCCTCTCTATTCAGGGCAACTGGACGGTCAGTTTCATGGTGATTGTCGCGATCATGCTGGCGGTTTGCAACTGCGGCTCGTGGAACTGCACTTTTGCTCTGGCGCCGCCTTATCCGGGTCGCGCAATGAATCGCCGAGTCGAATCCACATTGCGTCCCGTGGCCTGGTATGCCACCAACAAAGCGGAGAATTCGCCGCATAGGAGATCACGATGACCGACAAGACCGAATACTTCGAGGCGATTGTCATCGGCGCCGGTGTCGCCGGCATCTATCAAATCAAGCGCCTGAACGACATGGGCGTCCACGCGACCGTGTTGGAGGCCGCGGGCGGCCTCGGTGGTACATGGTACAACAATCGCTACCCCGGCGCGCGCTTCGATTCCGAAAGCTACACTTACGGCTATTCCTTCTCCAAGGAGGTTCTGGACGAGTGGCACTGGAAGGAACGCTACTCGCCCCAGCCAGAAAATCTGTCCTATCTGGAGTTCGTTGCCGACAAATTCGACCTGCGCCGCCACATGCAGTTCAACTGCCGCGTGGACGCCGCTCACTTCGACGACGAGGAAAACATTTGGTACCTGACGGTCAATGGCGACCGAAAGATGTCTTGCCGCTGGCTAATTATGGGCGTCGGCCTGCTGTCGATCCCGACCATGCCTCGGCTGGATGGCGTGGAGAACTTCAAGGGCGACAGCTTCCACACCTTCGACTGGCCGCATGAGGGCTATGACCTGACCGGCAAGCGGGTCGGCATCATCGGCACCGGCGCGACCGCGATTCAGGTGATCGGCGATATTGCGGACAGGGTCGACTCCCTGCACGTGTTCCAGCGCCGCGCCAACTGGGCCGCGCCGCTGAACAATTCCGAGATCACAGCCGAGCAGATGGCGGAGATACGCTCGCGTTTCGATAAGATATTCGCGACCTGCGCCCGCACCCCCGGCGGCTTTGAGCACGAGCCCGACCGCCGGGGCTTCTATGAAGTGAGCCGCGAGGAGCGGGAGAAGCTCTGGAACCGGCTCTATAAAGAGCCCGGGTTCGGCATCTGGCTCGCCAACTTCCGAGAAATCTTCATGGATGAGAAGGCCAATGAAGAGTTCTCTGAATGGGTCGCGGACCGCATCCGCGAGCGCGTGAAAGACCCGGTCACAGCGGAAAAGCTGATCCCGCGGGATCATGGCTTCGGCGTGCAACGGGTGCCGCTGGAGACCTACTATTACGAGGCCTACAACCGCGACAACGTCCACTTGGTCGACCTGAACGACTCGCCGCTGGTGCGGGTGACGGAGCAAGGCCTGCAAACGACCGAGCAGGAGTACGAGTTCGACGTCATTATCTACGCTACCGGTTTCGACGCGATCACCGGCGCCTATGACCGGATCGACATTCGCGGCGCCAACGGCGAGAAGCTGCGTGACAAGTGGAGGACGCGCATCACCACCTATCTCGGCATGTTCATTGAGGGCTTCCCGAACCTGATCATGCCGAACGGCCCGCAAAGCGGTTCCGCCTCGACCAACTACCCGCGCGGTATAGAGATCGGCGTGGATTGGGTGTCAAACTTCCTCGAATACGCGCGAGCCAACGGCTACACCCGCGTGGAGCCTGCCGGCGACGCCGCGGAACGCTGGACCCAGCATGTGGAAAAAATGTACTCCGTCATGCTGATGCGCAAGGCGAAAAGCTGGTTCACCGGCTACAACTCCAACGTCGAAGGCCACGAGGCCGGCACGATCCGCTACCTGGTCTACAACGGCGGCACGCCGAAATTCGTCTCCATCATCAACCAGGTGGCGGCAGACGGGTATTCCGGTATCGTGTTTGACGGCGGCGAGACGTCTGCGGCGTCCGCCCCCGTCATGGCCTCCGACCGCTTGGAACAACGCTCGGTCTGATCGGACCGGGAGCACCAAGCCTCTGGGTTGTTTCGGCTGCGCCTCGCAATGACGGCGACAAGACCGTTACGGATCGCCCGCAGTCGTATTTAAGCAAAGGAAACCAACCCATGCCACGTTTTGACGGAAAAATTGCCCTTGTGACCGGCGCAGCCTCCGGCATCGGCCGTGCCACCGCCAAGGCCTTGGCGGCGGAGGGCGCTTGGGTCGCCATCGCCGACATCAACGAGGCAGGTGGCCAGGCCGCGGCCGAAGCGTTGGGCCCGTCCGGCTTCTACGTGCAACTCGACGTCACCGACGAGGCATCGTGGCAGGCTGCATATGCCAGCGTTAAGGAGCGGTTCGGTGGGTTGAATGTGCTGGTCAACGCCGCCGGCGTCTCCCCCGGCGACACGATTGAGAACGCCAGTCTGGAGCATTGGCACAAGGTGCACGCCATCTGTCTGGACGGCGTGTTTCTCGGCTGCAAGCACGGCGTGCCGCTGATCCATGCCTCCGGTGGCGGCGCTATTGTTAATATTTCCAGCGTTGCCGGAATGATCGGCGTGCCGAACCTGGCGTCGTATTCTTCCGCCAAGGCAGGCGTCCGCAATCTCACCAAGACGGTCGCCTTGCACTGCACGCGCAACGGTTACGACATCCGCTGCAACTCGATCCATCCGGGGCCGATCGATACGCCGATCCTCGCCCAGGTGCATGGCGGCGCAATCGAGGAGCGTCACGTGCGTGGCCGCGAGCGCGCCATCCCGATGGGCCGCATCGGTCGGGCGGAAGAGGTGGCGATGCCGATCCTGTTCCTGGCCTCCAGCGATGCCAGCTTCATCACCGGCACGGAATTGCTGGTCGATGGTGGGTTTACGGCGCGCTAAAGGCAGTCCCTCAAGCCCAGCCGAGGTCCTCGCCCCGCACCCAGGCGCAATGGAAGCCGGATGGGATGCGCTGCGGGATCGCGACCTTGGCGATAGGACCGTCGCCGATATTGCGGGCGTCGAAGACGTGGCATTCCGTCTTCCAGGTCTCGGTATCCGTGACGAAGGTCACGACATAGCCGTCGTCCTCCGGGTCATCCGCGGTCGCGCCTTTGCGTGGCGCGAACGGCGCCTCGTTGCCGTAATGGCCCTCGCCATAATCCCAGCGCTGGTGGTTGCCGGTTTCGGTATCGTGCTTCACCAGCCCGTCAAAGGTCTGACAATGGCCGGTGACGCTGCCCGGCGTCTGATCGACCAGGGGCAAGAACTGGTTGAAGGAATAGCGTGACTTCAGGCCGATATAGTTCGGGTTCACCCGCGGAAACTCGGTGTTGAGCTCATCTAGGGCGTGCTCGCGCACCTCGCCGGTTTTCAGGTTGAAACGCCAGCGGTAGAGCACGTGCACCCGGTGGCGCTGGGCGATCATGCTGGCGAGAGGGCCGTTCTCCGGATCGCGCTGATAGGACGAGGGGTCGGTCTGGCGGCAGCCGTCCATCACGACCCAGTCGCCCTCCTCCCAGCAATTGACGATATGCAGGATGTAGCAAGGCTCCGCCTCGAACCAGCGCACATCCTCCGACTTGCCATAGCGCGGGATGACACCGAATCGGGCCGGCACGTCGTGGTGGAAGCGCAGGCGGCGCTTTTTGGTTTCCTGGAAGATTTTCTCGTCCTGGAAGAACGGCAGGTCGTGCAGGATGGTGTAATTCGGCGTCATGCCCAGGTCATGCGGCAGGCGCGGCCCCGGCAGGTCGATGGCCACCTCGTGCTTCAGCTCACCGGTCGGGCTGGCGACGCCGTAGGTCATGTAGGGCGGTTTGTTGCCGTAGTCGAAGAAGATCAACTCGCCGGTGCGCGGATCGGTCTTGGAGTGCGCCGACAGCGTGTGGCGCAGCTTGCCGCCAAAGTTCTCGGCACCGCGGGTTTCCAGCGTGTAGGGGTCGATCTCGTACGGCACGCCGGCCTGATACCAGAGCGACAGCAGCTTGCCGTTGTAGAAGATGACATCGGTGTTGGAGTTGTCCTTGATGGGGGAGCCTGGCAGAGAAAAGTCGAACGGCCCGGCCATCCCCGGCCAGATCGCCTTGCCCGCCTCCGCCTCTTTATCGAAGGCCATGGTGTGCACCCATTTGGAGGCATACCACGCCTGACCGTCGCGGAAGTAGATGGCGTGCAGCATGCCGTCGCCATCGTAGTAGTGATAGAGGTTGGCCGGCTTATGCGCCTGGTTCGGGCCATTGCGGAAGTAGGCGCCGCAGAGGTCATTCGGGATTTCTCCCGCCACTAACTCCAGCCGATCCGCCGTCATCTCTGTCTTGATCGGAGCGAAGACGCCGTGCAGGTAGGGGTGGTCGACCTCCCAAATCCAGTCCGGCGTGTCGGTCGGCGGCATGCCATTGCTGCTGACGGCCTTCACGTTGCGTTTGGTGACGGGAAGATTGTCGAGCAGTGTCGATGTGGCTTGTGCCATGGTGTCCTCCGATAATCAAAGAGTAAACGGCTAGCGCTAACGCTTCTCCGTCCAGCTTTCACAGAACGCCAGGGCGGAGGTGCTGAAGGCGCGCCCTTCCCGCTCACGCGGCCAGGCCTGGCCCTTGGCTTGCTCGCCGTTCATGACTAAGCGGGTGCCCGCGGTCGGGATCAGCACCGTATTGACGCCGTACGGGCGCTCGCCCGGCCCCGAACCCGGCTGGGTGTGAACCATCAGCGGGTCGCCTAAGTCGTACCAGGTCAGCGACAGCTCGTCGGTCTCACTGCTGACATACTCGGTGTAGTAGCGGTGCGGGTCGCCATCCTTATCGAATGAGGCCTCGATCACCGGAATCGAAGTGTCGGCGAGCTCCGGATTCAGAACGCCCTGGATGGTGTTCTGCAGCCAGCGGGTCATGGCGATGTTGTCGGACCAGATGCGCCATTGGTTCTGGGTCAGTTCGCTCTTCATGTAGAGCACATGGCCCGGCCCTGCGGGCGACAGCACGTTACGCCAGAAGCTGGCAATCGTGCTTTCCGGCGCGCCATCGCTCTCGGAAATGCGAATGAACGGATTTTCGCCACAGCAAAGCACGCGGTTCGGATCGACGGTCATGGGCGGAGCCTCCAGCTGAGAAATGGGGTTCGGTGTTCAAAGCCCAGGCTACGCCGCCCCCGCCCAGGCTGTCTATCGCGATTGCCGCAATCGCGTTGCGGTTCGCAGAAAGGTTTGCCGAGGCGTCGGACAACGCCGATACTGGTACCCCTCACCCGCGCCTTCCGGAGTCCCTCCCATGCAACAGCATTTCCTCCAATACACCTGGTTCGGCGAGCATCACTCGGTCGGCTACCGCGCCTATGGCGACGCGAGCAACTCCAATGTGCTGCTGTGCGTGCACGGCGTCTCGCGCAATGCCCGCGATTTCGACACCATCGGCGAGGCGCTATCGCAGCATTATTATGTCATCGCCGTCGATATGCCGGGCCGCGGCCAGAGCGATTGGCTCGACGAGAAGGGCCACTACGGCTATTCGCTCTATGAGACGGTTGCCGGTGAGGTCATCGCGATGACAGGGGCCGCAAAAGTCGATTGGATCGGCACGTCCATGGGCGGGATCATCGGCATGCGGGTCGCCGCGATGGAGAACTCGCCGATCCGCAAACTGGTGCTGAACGACATCGGTCCGTTCATTCCCGCCGCCGGGCGCAGCGAGAACGGCCGCCTGTTCGGCCTTGACACGCGCTTCGCGTCGGAGGCCGAAGGGGTGCAATGGGTGCGCGAGAACCGCACCGCTTTCGGGCCATTCACCGACGCGGAATGGCAGAAGTTCGGCCGCGACTCCTTGCGCCAAATCTCGCCGAGCGAATGGGCGCTGGACTACGATCCGGGCTTGGGCGAGACGCGCGCCACCGGCGATTTCAACGCCTGGGACCTTTGGGCAAAGATCGCCGGCCCGGTGCTCTGCGTCTGGGGCAAGGACTCGCTGCTGCTGACCGCCGACACCGTCGAGCGCATGCGCACGACCGGCCCTAAGGCCGAAATCCATGCGGTGCCCGGCGTCGGGCATTGCCCCGGGTTGGTCGACGACGATCAGATCGTGGCTGTCCGGCGTTTCCTCACCGCTTAGTCTTCATACGGCTCGACCGCGATCAGGCGGCCTGCGGCTGAGAGCGTGATATAGGCCGGACCGGTGTATTGCCGCTTCTCCCCCAGCAACCCGTCCAGCCGAAACCACAACCCGTTGCTGCGTGAAAAGCGGTCGTATCCGCGCTTTCACATCCCGCAACGAAGACGTCCAAAGCTCACGCGTCGCCTCAATCGAGGCACCCATCATCCATGACCTCCGAAGCACGGAAACCCATAGATTCAGAAGTGAAATAAAAGCGCAACAGCAATACTGGGCTGATGCTGAAGGTATGCGGCTTTCGCAGATGGCGGCGGTGGAGACCGGGCAGCCTTCGCCCGCTGGTTGGGCAAGCCACCATGCTCTATGCTATGGCGGAGCAGAGGGCTGGCCGAGTTCGACCACTCCTCCATCATCACACTGTTCAATAAGGGCCGTACGGTATGAGCTTACGCCTTCGCCAAATCTGTCTGGTCGCCGCCGACCTGGCCGCGACGGAGAAACTGTTCGCCGATGTGCTCGACCTGCCGGTCTGCTTTCGCGATACCGCGGTTGGTAAGTTCGGGCTGGAGAATATCCTCTGCCCGGTCGGCTTCTCGTTTCTGGAGGTCGTGGCGCCGAAGGCCGATGCTGCTGACACTGCCGCCGGACGCTATCTGGCGCGGCGCGGCGGCGACGGCGGCTATATGGTGATCCTGCAAACCTCCGACCAGAAGCACCCGATCTATCGCCAGCGCGTGGCGGACCGCGGCATCCGCATCGTCAATGACATGGACTACGGCGATTTCCATGGCATGCAATTTCACCCGCGCGACGTCGGCGCGGCGATCCTGGAGATCGACCGCAACGACCTGGACCCCGACGACCCGACCCGCCCGGATCAGCCCTGGCACCCGGCCGGCGGAACAGGCTGGCGCGACCTGGAGCCCTCCTCCCTTATAACCGCCTTCCGCGCGGCGGAGTTGCAGAGCAACGACCCGCAGGCGCTGGCAGAGCGGTGGGCCGACATCCTCGACCGGCCGCTGGCGACCGACGCGCACGCCAATCCCTGCATCCATCTGGACGACGCCACCTTGCGTTTCGTGCCGATCCGCGATGGCCGGGGGGAGGGGTTGGGCGGCCTCGATCTCGCCTGCGCCGATGCCGACGAGGTGATGCGCCGGGCTCAGGCTGCCAGGTGTGTTGTGGGGGACGACGTGGTTATGGCCTGCGGGATGCGGCTGAAGTTGGTATAAATCCGTCACATCTTGGCGGAAAGGAGTGGGGGTCGAACCCACCAGACAACGTTGGCGCCGTCTCGACTGGTTTTGAAGACCAGGCCGGCCACCGGACCGGATTCCCTTCCACTGGAGAGTGTGCCTGAAGCCACCGCGGCGGGCAAATGCTCAGTTCAAGGCCTCGCCTTGGCCGCCACCTGCGCCAGCGTCGTGATGACGACGGCCAGAACCAGCAGGCCGCCAGCCACCGGGAAAACCAGCGCCTCGCCGCCGGCGTCGACCAGCGCGCCGAACGCGACGCCGGCCAGGCCAGAGCCGATGGAGAGCCCGACGAACACAAAGCCGAACACCCGGCCGCTCGCGCCCGGCGGGGTTATCGCCCGCACCATCAGGTCCCGCGCCGGCAGGACGACGCCGAACCCAAAGCCAGAGCCGATAAAGATCGCAAACAATAGGATTCCAACCGGCGACAAGACCGGCGGCAACATCATCAGCGCCGCGGCAAACATGAGGCAAACGGCGGCGACCAACCCGTGCCGTCCGTATTTCTCCGCAACAAAACCGCCCGTCAGAATGCCGGCGGCGATGGCGAACTGATAGGCGCTCAAGACCTGGGCTGCCCCTGCCTCGTCGGTCAAACCCATCTTGATCATCGCGACGACGCCCTGGCTGCCGATCCCACCCATCGCCAGGCCGTAGGTCGCGAGGAACAGGAAGTAGAGCAGCACGGGTGCCGTCATCAGCACTGACTTCGGCGCCGCAGCGCCCGCCGCCGGTTTCGGCGCCGGTGCTTCGCCGGCCAGGGCATCGCCTTGGAGGGCAATCACCACCGCTGCTGCAACTCCGAGGCTGCCGACGATGATAAACGCCATGCGCCAGTCGAACGCGAGCGCCAGCGCGACAATCGCCAAGGGTGCCACGCCGCCGCCAAAGAAGCCGGAGAATGTGTGCAGCGAATAGGCTCTGCCCAGGCGCTTTTCCGCAATCTTGGCCGCGATGATGGCGTAGTCGACCGGGTGAAACACCGCGTTGCCGACACCGGCCAGCACGGCGAACGCGGCAAAGACCCAGAAATTGTCGGCAAAGCCAATCAAGCCGATAGCCGCCGCATTCAGGCCCAGCCCCGCCGCCAGCATCTGCCGCGCGCCGATCTTATCCAGCAGCACACCGACCGGCGCCTGCAAAACGCCGCCAATCCAGGCATAGCCGGCAATCGCGCTGCCCAGCAGCGCAAAGCCAACGTCAAACTCGCGCGCGAATACCGGCAGCATGGGCGGTAGGCACAGGACATAAAAATGGCTAAGAAAATGCCCGATGCCGATGAGGGATAGCACCCGCGTTTCGCTGGGCGGCTGAGCCACGATGCTTGTCATGCTAGAACGCTTCCGCTTGAACGGTATTTGATCGACTGATGTCGCTTTCCTTGCCTTAAGCCTAGGCCAGCCGTCCGTCGAGGTCCAAGTCTCATTGTGTAACGCACTCGCCGATTTTTCGATATGTCCCTGGCTATAACTACAACCTTATGGTGAAATCAGACACAACTATTGCCCTCCTATTCATCCGACCAGATGGCTCCCTCCGCCCCGCAGCGCCTTTGGCGATCCGATGCTTTGCTGCTGGCCGCCAGCCAAGCGGCCCGGCTGGCGGGGCCGGGCTTGGCGTTGATCTATCTGGCGTCGGCATGGCCGCCCGCTGCATTCGGGCGGTTCGTAACCATCTACGCATTCGCCAGCCTGTTGGCGTTGTTGCCTGCGGTGGGCCTATCCGCCTACCTCCTCGACCGCAGCGCCAGAGCGCCGAGGCACGCGCGGGCGATGCTGCGCCAGGCCCTGCTGGTGTTGGCTGGCTTTGCCATCATCGCCACCGCGGTTGCTTGGACAGCGATTGGCGTCAGCGCGGATTTTGAGGCTCCGCTCGTCCTGACCCTGCTGGTGGCAATGCTGCTCGCCGGCGCCTGCGAAGTGACGATTGCCAGCCTGCGGGCGCAACGGCAGGAGAGAGCCGTCGCCCTATTGGCGGTGCCAGCGAATGCGGCGCTGCTGGGGTTCGCATTTTTCACTGCCGCTAGTGGACCTCTGACGGTCGCGCTGGCCTGGCTGATCATCCGGGCGGTGCAGGCAACATTGTTGATCGTCACCACGTGGCGCTTGCTGCCGGAAGGCGAGGCCCGGCCGCCGCCGCTTCGCTCCGCCCTGCCCTTCTTCGCCAGCCAATCCGCCGGCATCGCGTATGGGCAGGCCGATACGCTGCTGGTGCACGCTTTGCTGGGAGAGGTCGCAGCAGGGCTCTACAACGCCGCTCTGCGCCTTCTGCAATTGGCGAGCTTTGCGGCGCAGGCCTTGGCGCAATGGTTCCAGCCTCGCCTCGCCTCGCTCGCCGTCGCCAGCCCGGAATGGCAGGCTCAGCGGCGCCGCCTGCACTTCTGTCTCGGCGCGATAGCCTTTGGCGGGTTCGCGGCCTTCACCCTGTTTGGCCATATCGGCATCGGTCTGCTGTTCGGTCCGGCCTATGCCGGCGCGGTGCCGATCCTGCAATTGGCCGGAGCCGTGTTGCTCGCCCGCTGCCTCGTCGCCGGGCTGTGGATCGAGTTAACCGCGCGTCTATTGGAGTTGCACAGGGCACGCGACGCCTGGCTGTTGCTGCTGCTGTTCGCCGCCTTAGCCTGGCCTTTGGCAGCGATCCAGGGGCCGGTCGGCGTGATGCTGGCGCACCTGTTGGCGCTCGGGCCGATTGCCGCGTTCAGTGCCCGCAGTCTGGCGCGTGCTCGCCAGGTTTGAGGCGATCGGTTAAAACTCGACCTATGTCAAACGCACACCCTCACGTCGGATTACTGGTCACCTGTCTGGTCGACGCCATGCGCCCGGAGATCGGCTTTGCCTCGCTGAAACTGCTGGAGCAGGCCGACTGCCGCGTCTCTGTGCCAGACGTGCAAACCTGCTGCGGCCAGCCCGCCCTGAACTCCGGCGCGCGGGGCGAAGCAGCCAAATTGGCAAAGCGGTTGGTGGCCGCGTTCGAGCCCTTCGATTACGTGGTCGCGCCCTCCGGCTCCTGCCTCGGCACGGTCAAGACGCACTATCCGGAATTGTTGTCGTCCGACCCGGCCTGGAAGGTGCGAGCGGAGCGATTGGCGGCAAAGTCCTTCGAAATCCTCGCCTTCCTCGCCGATGTCCGCGGCTGGCGGCCGGAGGGCGTACGGTTCGAGGCCAAAGCCACCTATCATCACACCTGCGCCGGCCTGGGCGAACTCGGCATCTACGCCCAGCCGCTCAAGCTGCTGGAACAGGTCGAGGGCCTGAAACTGGTACCGTTGGAGGGGGAGAACGCCTGCTGCGGCTTCGGCGGTACCTTTGCGGTGAAGTATCCGGAAATCTCAACGGCCATCGTCTCCGACAAAACCCGCCAGATCGCCGCGACCGGCGCGGACACGCTGCTCGCCGCCGATCTCGGCTGCCTGATGAACATCGCCGGCAAGCTCTCCCGCGAAGGCCGGGCGACATCCGCGTGTTCCATCCGGTCGAAATCCTGGCTGGCATGGCCGAGGGCAAGGGAGTGGCCGGAAGATGAGCACCGCCGTCCGCTCCCCCGCCAACTTCAAACGCGACGCCGCCGAGGCGGTCACCAAGCCCTCGCTGAAGATCGCGCTCGACCGCACCACCGACCTGTTGCAGCGCCGCCGCATCGACGTGCTCAGGGCCTATCCCGAGTACGAGGCGACGCGGGAGATCGGCGCGCGCATCAAGGACCACACCCTCGCCCACCTCGACCATTATCTGGCCGAGTTCGAGCGGAACGCCACCGCCGCCGGCGCGGTCGTCCATTGGGCGGAGACGCCGGAGGAAGCCTGCCGCATCGTCATCGACCTCTGCCGGCAAGCGGACGCCAAGTCGGTGACACGGGTGAAGTCGATGCTGGGCGAGGAGATCGGCCTGCCCGACGCCCTCGCCGCCGCTGGCATCGAGCGGGTTGAGACCGATCTGGCCGAACACATCATTCAATTGGCCGACGAGCCGCCCTCGCACATCGTCATCCCGGCCATGCACAAGACACGCGAGGAAGTGGCCGACCTCTTCGCCGAGCACCACCGTGAGCCGAAGATAGACGGCGAGGTTGGAACCTTGGTGGAGAGCGCCCGCGGTGAGCTTCGCCCGAAATACGTCGCCGCCGACGTTGGCATTTCCGGCGCGAACTTCCTGATCGCCTCCACCGGCAGCATTTGCACGGTCACGAACGAAGGTAATGCGGAGCTGACCACCGAACTGCCGCGCATGCACATCGTCACCGCCGGCATCGAGAAAATCGTGCCCGAACCGGAGCACGCCCTGGTGCTACTGCGGCTGCTGGCGCGCTCTGCGCTGGGGACGGAGTTCACCCAATACACCAGCTTCTTCACGGGTCCCCGCCGCGCCGACGAGACTGTCGGGCCGGAGACGATGCACATTGTCCTGGTCGACAACGGCCGCACGAGCATGCTGGCGAGCGAGATGCGAACCATGCTGCGCTGCATCCGCTGCGGCGCCTGCATCAACCATTGCCCGGTCTATGGCGCCATAGGCGGCCACCCCTACGGCGCGACCTATCCGGGGCCGATGGGCAGCGTGTTGACCCCGGCGCTGCTGTCGCTGGAGGTGGCAAAGGACCTGCCGCATGCCTGCACCCTGAACGGGCGGTGCGCCGAGGTCTGCCCCGTGAAAATCCCGCTGCCGGACCTGATCCGCTCGCTGCGTGACGACACGTGGCGGCGCAAGCTGGTGCCGAAGCCGGCGCGGCTGGCGGTGCAGGGTTGGGCCTGGGTGGCGGCGAGGCCGGCGCTGTATCGTCTCGTCTCAGGCATGACCAACCAAGCGCTGCGGCTGTGGGCGCGTGGGCGGCCGATGATTGCGAAGCTGCCGCTGGCAGGCGGTTGGACCAAGGGGAGAGACTTCCCGGCGCCGACCGGCCCGACCTTCATGCAACAATATAAGGCGCAACAAAAGGCGCAGCAGAGGACCAAGCGATGAGCGGTGCCCGCGCCCGCATCATGGCCCGCATCGCGGAGGCTCGCGGCGAACCTCTGCCATCTGCGCAAGCCATCGCCGCTGAACGCGCCGCACTGGTACCCGACGCCAGCGCCACGCAGCCAACTTTCACCGAGCAGGATACCCTCACCCGCTTCGAAGCCATGGCCACCAGCGAGCGGCTGACCGCCACCGTTGCGCATATCGGACGGCTGGAGGACGTGCCGGGCGCCGTCGCCGCATACCTCACCTACAAGGGCCTGCCGGCAGAGGCCGCCATCGCGCCAGTGCTGGCGGACCTGGATTGGAGCGGCATCGCTGCCTCCACCGCCATCACACCGAACCAGCCCGTCGCCGTGACCCTAGCCGAGGGCGGCGTGGCGGAGACCGGCAGCCTGATTTTCCGCTCCGGCCCGGAAACGCCGATGCTGCACAATTTCCTGGGCCTGCACCACATCGCCGTCGTGCGCAAAGACGGCATCCGCCGCTATCTGGAAAGCGTCTTCGGCCCCGACACCCCGCCCCTGCCCCGCATCATGAGCCTGGTCACCGGCACCAGCGGCACCGCCGACATCGAAGCCGTCAACATCCGTGGCGCGCACGGGCCGCGCTATCTGCATATTTTGATGGTGGGGTAGCGGCGCGGAAAGTGTAGCGATACAGACAGGCTACAGACAGGCTTACGTCTGTCGGAACACCTGCGTCCTGGCTTTGATGCGGTCGGTGAATTGGTACCAGCCGGCCATGGCCTTGAATCCCGGCGTTTCCAGGACCTCTGGCCCCTCAATCTCATACACGGTCGTATAGGCCACCGTCCCCGCTCGCTGCCGTTGGCCGTGGTCGGTCAGAGAGATCTCGCCCGTCGATCGGTAGCGCTGGCCGCGCACGACGCCGGGGCAGGCCAAAGCGGCGGGCAGGTGTTCCGCATCGTACCAACGGTTCCATTCGGCCTCGACCTCCGCATCAATCTCGCAGAGCACGAGTAGTATACATTTAGGCAGGGGTTCGGGCATGGCGAGGCGCTCCTTTCTTCCGTGAACGGTCAGCGTTTGAACAAGGCGGCGGCTACCGCGGCCGGATCCTCACCCGTCGCGCCTTCTAGTGGCTCGCCGAGTGGGTGCCAGGGCTCGGGGCTCTCCACTTCAACCACCCAAAGGTCCGGGTCGCGGTCGCGCTGGCGCTGGCAGTAGGCATCGACTTCCGCCTCGGCGACCGGCTCGGCTCCGGTTGCCAGCCGCCAGGCCCGCTCGCCTTCCAAGGTGGTGAAGGGAGCCAGCACGCCGCCCGATCCATCGACCCGGCGCCACTTCAACAACACCACCCCGCCATCCGCATCGCCCCGCGCCAGCACAGTCGCAAAGACGCCGGCGCTGCGGCAGGCCAGCAGGCAAGCCTCAACCCAGATACGGGCGCGCAGGCGGGGGGGAGGCATGGCCGAAGAGCAGCTAGACCGCTGCTCGGACCTTTGGAATGACGTCCTCGGCCAGCAATTGCATCTGGTCCTTGACCAGATTGTGCGGCATGTCCGGGAATTGCACGCCAAACACCACATGGTTGGTGCCGCATTCCCTAACGGTCTTAATCACCTGCTCCGAAACCTCGTCCGGCGTGCCGACCAGGAAGCGGTCTTTCACCAGTTCGTCCATATCCTGACCCAGATCGTTGTCGCCCTCCGGCATCGCCTTGTCCTGGCCCCATTTATGGTAGGCGGCGTATTTGTGGACGAGATAATCCTTGGCGATCTGCATCGCCTCGTCATGGGTGGGTGCTACGCAGCATTCGCGCATCATCGGGAATTCCGAGGGGAAGGGTTTGCCGGCGGCGTCCAGCGCGCGCTTGTAGACCTCCAGCTGCCGCTGCGTCGTGTCGATACGGTTGTGCGGCGAGACGAACCAGGCATCGACCAGCCGGGCCGCGCGCTCGATCGCCTTGTCGGCGTTGGCGCCGATCCAGAACGGCGGCGGGTTTTGGATCGGCTTGATGGAGCAGGAGGCGTTCACCAACTCCCAGCCGAGGCCCTTCATGTTCACATCCTCCTCCGTCCACAGACGGCGGACGGCGGTGATGTTCTCTTCCAGGTGACGGACGATGTTCTTGCGCTCAATGCCGAACGCCTTGAACTCCTCATCGCGGTAGCCGAGGCCGGAGCCGAAGATCAGCTTGCCGCCGCTCATCAGGTCGATGTTCGCGAACTGCTCGGCGATATCCAGCGGCTTGTGCAGCGGCATCAACACGATGCCGGCAATCAGGCGCAGGTTCGGGCATTCCGCCGTGAGCCGGCCCATATAGGCGATCTGGTTGAAGTCATGCAAAGGCTTGCTGGTGAAGTGCGAGCCCTTCATGAAGCTGTCATAGCCCAGCGTATCCGCCAGCCGCGCCTGCTCCATCAACTCCTGAAAGCGAGCCTGCATGTCGTCGCCCCAGTTGTACTGGCCGCGGTTCATAATGCCAAATTGGATGGTCATGAGGTGTGGGCTCCGTTGCGCGAGGGTCTGATCCTGTATGTTCTGCATCGTAGCGGCGCGGCGCCCGGTGTCTAGAACGCAGCACCCTCTTCACGATGCAGGCGGACCAGGGCCTGAGTGTAGGCCAGCATCACGTCTTTCTCGTGCACAAAGCCGACCAGGCGGCGGTCGCGCCGGTTGTCGACGACGGGGATGTGCTCCTCCTGAACGGTTTCCATCAGAGTGATGGCGTCCTGAAGGTTGTCGCCCGCCTCCAGCATCGGCGGGTTGCGGCGGGCGACGTCGGCGGCGATGACCAGATCGTCGAGCGTTTTGTCGAATGCTGCCTCCTCGTCCAGGTCATTCAGGGTGATGGTGCCGAACAGGCGGCCATCCTCCGTCAACACGAACAACTCGTTATAGGGTGCAGTCTGCAGATGGAGCCGTAGGTCGGCCAACCGCGTCGCCAGCGATACCGAGGAGAAACTGGTGCTCATCAGCTTGTCGACGCGCTCGGCCCGCAATAGGTCGGCCTCGACACGGGCGGTGATATCGACACCTCGCCGGCCGAGCCAGCCTCGAAAGTAACTTGTGCCATGCCACTGGCTGGTGATGACGCTGGCGACCACAGTGCCCAGCATCACGCCCATGGTCAAATGGTAGTCGCCGGTCAACTCGAAGATGATCAGGATGGTGGAGATCGGCGCGCCCAGTACTGCGCCGGCGACCGCTCCCATGCCGACCATGGCGTAGACGCCCTCACCTGCGAACACAGTCGCCTCCTGAACGACAAAGAGATAGGGCGCGACCGTTCCGGCGATGGAGCCAACCGCGCCGCCCAGCACGGCGCCCAGAAACAACGACGGCGAGAAGACGCCGCCGCCGAAGCCACTGCCAATGGTCAGGGCCGTCGCCATCGTCTTCGCTACCATAAGCGCCAGCAACATCACCAGCCCGAGTTCGCCTTTCAGCGCCAGATCGGTTGTGCCATAGCCGACGCCCAAGACATTGGGAAAGGCTATGGCGAGCAGGCCGACACCGAAACCGCCGACCACTGGACGGCACCAGACCGGGATCGGCAGCCGCGACACCTGCTGCTCGACCAGCACAATGCCGCGCATCAACCCTACGGCGAGCCCGGCAGCCGCGACACCAAGCATCGCAAACGCCGGAAATTCCAGGGCAGAGACGGTGTAGTCCGGAACCGCAAACGCCGGGAAGTCGCCGTAGATGGCGCGCGATACAATGGTCGCGACCAGTGAAGACATGACAATCGGTGCGAACGCGGTCAACGCGTAGTGACCAATCACGACTTCGAGCGCAAAAAAAACGCCGGCAAGCGGCGCATTGAACGAGGCTGCGACGGCACCGGCTACTCCGCAGGCCAGCAGGGAGCGCGCCTGGTTGCGCGGCAGATGCAGCCATTTGGCGATGCGCGAGCCGATGGTGGCCCCCAGATGCACAACCGGCCCCTCGCGGCCAGAGGAGCCACCGAACCCCAGAGTGGCCGCATTCGCAATAGCCCCTTTGATGCCCTGGGTCAGCGACATCTTTGCCCCGTGCAGCGCACTCGCCTCCATCACCTGCGGCACGCCCACCGGCTGGGCGCCCGGCACGAAACGGTAGATGAAATAGCCGACGACCAGCCCGCCGACCGTCGGCGCCGCCAGGCGTTGCCACCACGGCAGTGTCATCGCGTGGTCAAACAGAACGTCGGCGCTGGTGCCGAAGGCGATCCATTGAAACATCCCCAGGACCTCGCGAAAGGCGGTCGCGCCCAGAGATGCCGCCAACCCTGTGGCAACCGCCAGCACCAGCAACAAGGTCTGCTCGTGGCCGATCAGCCTGCGTACAGTGGCAAGAGTATCCGTCCGAACCTGCTTGCCACTCAGCGGCATTGACCGATCGAGCCCTCCCCGCATCGCCGCAATCCGTCGATCCAGAGGGCGCCCGCCAGGTTGGCCTCCAACAGGTCGGCGCCACTCATGCGCGCCTTGGTAAAGTTGGCACCGCGCAGATCGGCGCGGAACAGACGCGCCCTCCGCAAATCCGCGCCTTCGAACGACGCGTTGCGCAGATCGGCGTTCGTAAAGTCGGCCTCGCGCAGCTGGGCGCCGTCGAACACGGCGTCGAGCAAATTGGCGGAGATGAACTTGGCGCGGCTGGCGTCTGCGCCAGAGAAATCGGCCTCCGTCAAAGTGCCTCGGCTAAAGGTCGCGTCCTTCAGGCGGGCACCGGTCAGGTCGACCCCGACGAACCCACGGCCATCGAAATAGCATCGGGTCCAATCGACGCCCGGCGTCGCCGGGTCGACACAGTCGGCAACCGCCGCCCCCGGCGTTATCACCGCAAGCAGCAAGAGCGTTCGCCGGACGGCGCGCAGCACCCAAGTCCTCATGAGGATTGCCGGCGGATGCCGATGGTGCGCCCGGCTTTCTCCGGCCGCGGCAGGTGGCGGTGGGCCTGCATCATCGCCTCCAGCCGCTTCGTCATTTCCGGCGCGAACGGGGCCGAGCGGCGTTCGGACATGTCGATATGGATTGTTATCAATTCGTTGGTAGCGGCCAAGTAGCCCTCCGTCCCATGATACATCTCGTGAAAATAGTGTATCCGCTTGGCATCATAGTCCAAGAGGTACGTTTTGAAGGTCAGCGGATCGCCTTCTAACACCTCACGGTCATAGGTGATATGACCCTCCAGTGTGAATGTCGAAAAATTGTACTTGGTCTTATAGGCCTCGCCCAGGTCGAGATAGTCGAAGAATGCGTCCGTCGCATGATCGAATGCCAGGACGTAATACGCCACGTTCATGTGCCCGTTATAGTCGATCCATTCCGGGTGCACGATGTCGGTATGGATTGCCAATGGCGCGTCTGTCGTCATATGTCCAGAAACCTCCGAAAGAATGTCTAATTTTTAAGCAGTCCGCCGCCCGCCAGTCTTGACTTATGGCTATCGCTCGCGGACTGTCGCTGCCGTGTACGTCTTTTGAATAACACGAACTTGGAGGAACGCCATGCGGTTGGGTCAATTCGCCCGTACGCTCGCCATGGGAGCAGCCGCTCTCGCCATGGCAGCGACTGCGCAAGCTGCCGAAAAAAAAATCAAGATCGGCGTGATTTACGATTACACCGGCCCGCTGGCCGGCGGCGGTTCTGAGCTTCAGGCTCAGGGCGCGAAGATCATGATCGACTACATCAACAGCCAGGGCGGCGTTGAAGGTTACATGATCGAGCCGATTTACGCAGACGCCCAGTCGAAGCCGGACGTCGCCATCAACGAAGCCGTCCGCCTGATCGAACAAGAGAAAGTCGATATGCTGCTGGGCTTCTATAGCTCAGCGCAGTGCGTACCGGTGGCGTCGCGCGTCGATCAACTCAAGAAGTTCATGTGGATCACCACATGCATCTCCCCCGCCGTTTTGCAGGATCGCGGCCTGAAATACGTCTTCCGCCCGCAGGTGCACGGCGGCATGTTCGGGACTACCTCCACCGACTTTTTGGCCGCGTATTCCGAAGAGAAATTCGGCATCAAGCCGAGCGAGCTGAAAGTCGCGATCATCCATGAGGATGGGCCGTATGGCTCCGGCGTTGCAGCCGGCAACGAGGCCGGCGCGAAGCAGCACGGCATGCAGATCGTTCTGGACGAAGGCTATGCGGCGACGGCCCCCGACCTCTCCTCCCTGGTGACCAAGCTAAAGCGCGCCCGGCCGGACGTGATTTTGCACACGGGCTATAACCCGGATATCTCGCTGTTCTTGCGCCAGGCGCAGGAGCAGGGCCTGAAGTTCAAGGCGTTGATCGGGCACGGCGCCGGCTATGGCGTACGGGACAAGCTGTACGAGGCGTTCGGCGACGGCGCCAATTACATCTTTAACGTCGACCCGGTCTCGATCTGGCTGCTGGACCCGAACACCCTGGCCGATGGCTTGGGCGACATCACCAAGATGGTCGGCGTGGAATACGCCAAGCGCAACGGCACGCCGGACATGGACCCGAAGGATATTTCGGCCCATGTCGGCATGGCGGCCTCGAACGCTTATCTGTTCTTTGCCGATGTGCTGCCGCGCGCGATCAAGAAGTATGGCGGTATCGATGCCGAGGCGCTTCGCCAGGCGGCGTTGGATACTAACGTTCCGGTCGGCGGCACCTTGCTGGGATTTGGCGTGCGCTTTCCGCAGCCGGGCAGCGCCATGGACGGGCAAAACACGGACGCATTCCCGGTCGTCGTGCAATACGTCAACCGTGAGACCAAGGTGGTCTGGCCCAAAGCTATTCAGACCCTGGATCCGATCCTGCCATTGCCGAAAGACTCGCCTTACGCGAGATAGCCGGACTGCAGAGCCCCGGAAGCGCGACAGCGCTATCCCGGGGCCTCCTGCCGCTTGCGCACTCCCCACAGGCAAACCCCGGATAGCGCTGTCGCGCTTCCGGGGATCGGGACAACGGGGAATTTTCACTCTAATGAATGAGGACGAGCACTCCAGTGTTGGCTGTCCACAACTTAGTCAAGCGCTTTGGCGGCTTCACTGCCGTGAACGATGTGTCGTTTCGGGTGGAACAGGGCGAGATCCTGGGCCTGATCGGCCCGAACGGCAGCGGCAAGAGCACGATCTTCAACATGCTCTCCGGCACCTTCCCGCCGACCGACGGCTCTATCCAATTCGAGGGTAAGGAGCTTTCCGGTCTGATGCCGCATCGCATCATCCATATGGGCATCGGGCGGACGTTTCAGATACCGCGCCCGTTCCGCCGGCTGTCGATTTTGGAGAATGCGGCGCTCGCCGGATACTACGGCCAGGATGACGTGACGCGCGCCCAAGCCTGGGAATCGGCGGAGCAGGCGCTGGAGATGGTCGGCCTTCCAACCGATCCGAAAGCCGATGTCAGTACGCTCGGCGCAGCTGGCTTGAAGAAGCTGGAATTGGCCAAGGCGTTGGCGACCCGGCCTCGCCTGCTGCTGGCGGACGAGAGCCTCGGCGGTCTTGACGACTCGGAAATGGACCAGGCCGCCGACATGCTCAACACGGTGCGCAAGGAAATGGGCATCACCATCATCTGGGTGGAGCACATCATGGGGGTGCTGATGCGCGTGGTCGACCGGGTCATGGTGCTGGACCACGGCGAGAAGATCTCCGAGGGCAAGCCCTCCGACGTCGCCAACGACCCGCGGGTGATCGAGGTCTATCTCGGCACAGACGCCAGCGACGCCCATGCGGCGGCCGAGGCCGGTGCGGCGTCACGGTTATGATGGTGAAAACGACCGAGCCTTGGCGTCATTGCGAGCCCACACAGTGGGCGTGGCGATCCATTGGCGCACCGATTAGCGATGGCCGACGGTGGATTGCCGCGTCGCCCCGGATCAAGTCCGGGGCTCCTCGCAATGACGCCTGGAGGGTGGGGAAATTTCTCGATAATGGCATCGAACGGCAAGGCGGACTTCAGACGGTATGTTGACACTTTCCAATGTGGATGCCGGCTACGGCAGTTTCCAGGCGCTGTTCGGCGCGTCGCTGGAGGTCAACGCCGGTGAGGCCGTCGCGGTTATCGGACCGAACGGTGCGGGCAAGACGACGCTGATGCGCGTTATCTCCGGCCTGATTCCGGCTCGCGGAGGCTCCATGGTGCTGGAAGGCACCGATCTGGTGCAGACCGAACCCTACCGCATCGTCGAACTGGGCATCGCCCATGTGCCGGAGAACCGGCGGCTGTTCCCGCGCATGACGGTCGAGGACAACCTGCGCATGGGCGCGTTTATTCCAGCGGCCCGCGCGAAATTCGAGGAGCGCCTCGCCTTCGTCTACGACCTGTTCCCGCGTATGCGGGAGCGGCGCAGTCAGTTGGCCGGCACCATGAGCGGCGGCGAGCAGCAGATGTGCGCCATCGGCCGCGCCTTGATGAGCGAGCCGAAGCTGCTGCTGCTGGACGAGCCGTCCGCCGGTCTGGCGCCGGTCATCGTGCAGCGCATCTTCGAGCTGATCGAACTGATCCGCGGCCAGGGGCTGACGGTGCTGATCGTCGAACAGAATGTGCAGCAGGTGCTGCGGGTCGTCGACCGCGCGTATGTGCTGGAGGCCGGCTCAATCCGCATGAGCGGCAGCGCAAAAGAACTGGCGGAGAGTGAAGAAGTTCGCCGCCTGTATATGGGTCTTTAGGCCAGAGGTTCCCGGGAGAAATCATCAAGTGAACAAGATCGACACCCGCGTTTGGCTGATCATTATTGCAGCCGTCGCCTTCTTTGCATTGGCCTATCTGCCGACGATCATCCGCGAGGGCGATGTGACCCTCGCGCTGACCGATGTCTTTCTCTACGAATCGATGATCAACGGTCTGTTGCTCGGCGGCGTGCTGGCGCTGCTGTCGCTCGGCCTGAACCTGATCTTCGGCGTCATCGACGTGGTCTGGATTTGCTACGCGGAAATCGTCATGCTGGGCATGTACGGCATCTACTATTTCCACAATGTCTTCGGCATGCCGCTGCTGGTGGCTATGCCGATCGGCATCCTGATTACCGCCGCTATCGGCTATGGCGTGCACAAGTTGGTAATCCAGCACCTGCTCGATTCCGCGCCGATCAACCAATTGCTGGCGACCGGCGGGCTGTTGTTCTTCTTCCAGAGCATTGCGACCATCCTGTTCGGGGTCGAGTTCAAGAATGTCGGCGTCACCCTCGGCTCGTTCCCGCTGACCGCCGATATCTACATCTCCGGCTCGCGCATGGCGGCGTTTGCGGTGGCGGTGGTCTGCGTCGCCGGGCTCTATCTGTTCCTGACCCGCACATTTATGGGCACCGCGATCCGCGCCATCAGCCAGGATCGGGAGATCATGACGCTGATGGGTGTGCAGCAGGGCCGGCTCTATCTGGTGACATCGGCCATCGGCGGCGGACTCGCAGGCCTGGCCGCTAGTCTGCTGGTGTTGCAGTACGACATTCACCCGTTCATCGGCCTCACTTTCGGCCCGATCACATTCATGATCTGCGTCCTCGGCGGGCTCGGCAATATGGTGGGCGGGTTTATCGCCGCGTTCATCTTCTCCGAACTGATCTCGCTCGGCGGGTATCATTTCGACCTGGAGTGGGGCTACGTGTTCGCCTTCGTCTTCTTCATCGCGATGATGTTCATTCGGCCTGAAGGGCTGCTGGGAAAACGGTCATGAACAGTCTGATCCTACCGGTCGTTCTGGCGGCGGCGCTGGTCGTCGTCTCGTTCATCGGCGTGCCGCCCTACCCGCTGCACATCATCATCATCATCATGATCTGGAGCTTTACCTACACCGGCTGGTCGCTGATGGGCCGGTTCGGGCTGGTCTCGCTCGGCCACGGCGCGTTCATGGCGATGGGCGCCTATGTGACGGCGTTGCTGTGGAATTACGGCGGGATGACGCCCTGGCTCGGCATCCCGATTTCACTGCTGTGCGCCGCGGCGCTGGCGGTGATTGTCGGCTACCCGTGCTTCAAGTTCAAGATCACCGGCCACTATTTTGCGCTGGTGACCCTGGCTTTGAGCGAGGTCGTCCGCCAGACGGTGATCGCGACGCGCGACTACACAGGCGGCTCGCTGGGCATCACGCCGACGCCGAAAGGCAATGACGGCACATCCTCGCTGATGTCGCTGCAATTCGACGAGAAGGAAACGTACTTCCTGATCGTCATCGGTGTCTGGCTGGTCGGCCTGTTGATCTGGCGTGCGGTCGACCGCTCGATGATACGCTACGCCCTCGACGCGATCAGCGAGGATGAGGATAGCTCAGCGGCCGCCGGCGTTAACGTCACACGGGAGAAGCTGAAGATCACCATCCTGTCTGCGGTCATGACCGCCTTTGGCGGCGTCATGTATATGCAGTATCAGCTATTTATCTCTCCGGATACGGTCGGCGGCATTAACGTCTCGCTGCAGATCGTCTTTGCCGTCGTCGCCGGCGGCATCTTCACCCAGTTCGGCCCGACCTTCGGGGCGATCATCACGCTGCTGCTGGCGGAGGTGTTGCGCGTCTATATCGGCACCGATGCCGTCGGGCTCGACGCTGCGATCTATGGCATTGCGCTGGTGCTGTTCATCATCTTCCTGCCGAAGGGCATATTGGGCGGCATTATCGATGGCGTGCAAAAGTTGGTGGGCGGCAGTGGCAAGAGGGTGTCTACGCCGGCCGAGTAAGCTAGACTTGCCTGGCCACATCGAGAAGCAAAGGAGCCTGAGGCCTATGGAAATCGGCGTCGCCTTCCCGCAGGTGGAGATCGGAACCGATCCCATCGTCATCCGCGACTTCGCGCAAGCCGTCGAGGGCATGGGCTTTCAGCACATCTCTTGCATCGACCATGTCCTCGGCGCCCGCGAGCCGAACGAGGTGCCGTGGTCGTCGAACTACACCCGCGACCGCCAGTTTCACGAGCCGCTGGTGCTGTTCGGCTTTCTGGCGGCGGTCACGGCGAAAGTGCGGATGGCGACCGCCATCCTGATCCTGCCGCAACGCCAGACAGCCCTGGTCGCCAAACAGGCGGCGGAGGTGGACGTGCTGAGCCAGGGCCGCCTGACCCTGGGCGTTGGCATCGGCTGGAACGAGGTGGAATTCGTGGCGCTCAACGAGGGCTTCAAGAACCGCGCCCGCCGGCTGGAGGAACAATTCGAGGTGCTGCGCGCGCTCTGGACTAACGAGTTGCTGACGTTCGAAGGCAAATACCACACCATCAAAGACGCCGGCATTAACCCACTGCCGGTGCAGCAACCGATCCCGCTGTGGATCGGCGCGTTCGAGGACGTGGCGGTGGAGCGCGCCTGCCGCATCGCCGATGGCTGGTTCACCAAGCCCTGGATGCTGCCGGACGACGAGGGCAAACAGGTGCTGGACCAGGTGCGCGGCTGGCTCGGCAAGCATGGTCGCGATCCGGCCAAGTTCGCCATCAACAGCGTGACTTTGGCGAAGAACGGCTCCGTCAATCAGTGGGTCGCGGATACGGAGGCCTGGCGCGAGCAGGGCATCAGCCACTGCACCTTCCGCACCATCGATGCGCCGTTCGACACTATCGACCAGCATCTGGCCGCCTGTCGCGCCTACGCCGAAGCTATAGGGTTAAATGGCTGATGAGCAAGAAGATCGAATTCGGCACGTTCCTGCTGCTGCAAACCCCCAGCGCCCGCCCTCCACAGGAGATTTTCGAGCGCGGCGTCGAGATCGCGCAGGCGGCGGACGAGCTGGGCTTCAGCAGCATCTGGTGCGCGGAGCACCATTTCTCGACCTATGGCTATCTCTCGCGCCCGCTGATGTATGCGACGCATCTGGCGAGCAAGACCAAGCGCATCCGGGTTGGCTCCGCCGTCGTCGTGCTGCCGCTGCATCACCCCCTGATTGTGGCGGAGGAGATCGCCACCGCCGATCTGCTGTCGGGCGGCCGGTTGGATGTCGGGCTGGGGCGCGGCTATCAGACCTACGAGTTCGAACGGTTGGGCTTTAACCTCGGCGAAAGCCGGGCGCGGTTCGACGAGGCCGTCGATATTCTGCTGCTGGCCTTCGAGGGCAAACCGTTCAGCTATCACGGCAAATATTACGATTTCGGCGAGACCAGCATCTATCCGCAGCCGATGCAAAAACCGCATCCGCCGTTCTATGTGGTCGGCCAGAGCCAGGAATCGGTGATTGCCACGGCCAAACGCGGCTTCAACGTGGTCTCCGGCGGTTTCGGCGTGCCGATCGAGCGGCTGCGGGAGTTCCGCAAAAGCTTCGACGAGATGGATATCGACCCGGCGGTGCGTTCGCGAATCCGCGTTTCGACGCAACGGCCGGTCTATGTCACCAAGGACGAGTCGGAACTGCCCGCCATTATCGAGCAGGCGCGCTGGAACATGCGGGTCACGCTCAGCCTGCGCCAAGGCCTGGAGCGGGTGGAAAAGGGCCATGCTATCGCCGTGCCATTCGAAAACGAGCCGAGCGATGAGGAGTTGCTGGAACGCTACTTCGTCATGGGCACGCCAGAGCAGTGCATTGCCAAACTCGGCGCAGTGCGCGACGCCATGAAGATCGAACACTTCAACGCCAGTTGCTGGTTCGGCGACCTGCCGCAAGACAAGGTGTTGCAGTCGATGCGCCTGTTTGCCGAAGAGGTGATGCCGGCCTTTCAATGACCGAATGCAGGCCCCTCCCTAGCCCACCGCCGTCATTGCGAGGAGCCGTAGGCGACGCGGCAACCCACGTTTGTCCGAGGCTGCTCTGGGTCGCCGCGTCGCCCCGGACACATCCGGGCCTTCTCGCAATGACGGCGGTTGAGTGTGCGCCTGAACCTCCACCGCGGTACCCTGTTCAAGGCTTCGGCTCACCGTCGTGCGGGTCGTCGAATAGTACCCGTTCCGCAGCGCCGTCCAGGTCGTCGTACTGGCCGGAGTTCAGACTCCAGATAAACGCCGCCAGCCCAGCGCCACCAAGCAGCAGCGCAATCGGGATGAGGATAATCAGGGCGTCCATGGTTTTGGTCCTGAGCGCAAGCGCAGCGCGTTGGCGGTCACGAAGATCGACGACGACGACATGGCGATGGCCGCCAGCAGCGGCGTGACGAAGCCCGCCATCGCCAGCGGTATACTGATCACATTGTAGAACGCCGCCAAGCTGAAATTCTCAAGCACCCGGCGCCGGGATGCACGCGAAACACGCAACGCCTCGACCACGGCCGCCAACGACTCGCTCTGAAAGATCATGTCCGCAGCGGTTTGGGAGATATCGGCGGCGCTCGCGGGTGACATCGATGCATTCGCCGCCGCCAGTGCCGGCGCGTCGTTCAGGCCGTCGCCGACCATCAGGATACGTTCGCCCTGCCGCTGCCACGCTTCCAAGCAGGCGATTTTTTCGTTCGGCTTCAATCCGGCCCGGGCATCGGCAATGCCCAGTTCGGCAGCGACTGCCGCGACCGGCCCTTGCGCATCGCCAGAGAGCAGCGCGACCGATAATCCTTGCCGCTGCAATTCAGCCACGACGTTCGCAGCATCCGGACGCAGCCGGTCGGCAAAGCGGAACGCAACCGGATTGCGGTTTGGTCGAGTTAGCCACACGGTGGTCTGAACCGGTCCATCCACAGCATCGAGCCGACACCATGCCGCCGAGCCTAAGCGGGTGTCGCCGGATCGAATGCCGGCGCCCGGCATTTCCTCAATGTCCGCAGCCAGCAGGATCGGGCCGAGGCGAGCTGCGGCTGCCCGGACGATGGCCTGCGACAGCGGGTGCCGGCTGACCGACGCGAGGCTCGCCGCTAACCGCAGGTCGTCGTCGGCAATGGTCTCAGCCGATTGCACCGCCGGCTGACCGAGGGTTAACGTGCCCGTCTTGTCGAACACGACGCGGTCGACCTCGGCAAACCGCTCCAGGGCCGCGCCGCTCTTCACCAGGATGCCGCGGCGCATCAGACGCCCGGCCGCCACTACTTGTACGGCTGGCACGGCCAGGCCCAAGGCGCAGGGGCAGGTTATGATCAGCACGGCGACGGCGGTGATCAGCGCCTGCTCGACGCCAACGCCGGCGATCATCCAGCCGGCAAAGGTCAACGCACCCAGAGTGTGTACCAGCGGCGCGTAGATTTTGGCAGCGCGGTCGGCGAGATGCACGAAGCGGTCCCTGCCCTGCTGCGCCGTCTCCATCAGGCGGCCGATGTCGGCCAGCAGGCTGTCGTCTGCCATGGCGATGACATCGATCTCGATGGCCGGGCCGAGGTTCACCGACCCCGCATAAACCGCATCGCCAATAGCGGCAGCGGAAGGCAACGTCTCGCCGGTGATAATGGTGGTATCGAGCGCCGTGGCGTTCGAGCGGATATGCCCGTCAGCCGGCACTTTCTCTCCGGTCGCGACCAGAAGGCGGTCGCCGACCCGCACCTCGCCCGCCGTAACCCGGCGATGCGCACCGGTGAGCGGGTCGATGACGGTCGCCTCGCTGGCGGCGAGTGCCAGCAAATTGCCGGCAGCCTCCCGCGCCTTGCCTCGAACGCGCGCATCCAGGAACCGCCCAATCAGCAGGAAAAACAGCAGCGAGACAGCGGCGTCAAAATAGGCTTCGTCAGCCCCAACCGCCGTCTGCCAGAGCGACATGCCGGTCGCCAGCAGCACCGCCAGGCTGATCGGCACATCCATGTTGACCCGCCAGACTTTGACCGCGGTCCAGGCCGAGCGGAAGAAGGGTCGGCCGGAATAGGCGACGGTCGGCAGCGCGATGGCCGCCGCCAGCCAATGGAACAGGTCGCGGGTCTCCGCCTCCATATCCTGTGCGAGCCCGGCCCAGACCGCCACGCTCAATAGCATGATATTGGCTGCGGCAAAGCCAGCGACGCTCAGGCAGCGGAGCAGAAAGCGCTGGTCGTCGTCGACGGCCGCCAGACCGCCATCGAACCGCGCCGCCTCGAACCCAGCATTGGCGAGCGAGCGGACGAGGCCGGTGAGATCGACGACGCCCTCGTCGAAGCGCACCCGCACACGTTTGGTCGTCAGGTTGGCGCGGGCCTCCAGCACGCCATCGGTCTCGCCGAGTGCGCGTTCGATGCTGCGCACGCAGCCGCCACAATGCATATTGGCGACCGAAAGGACGGCCTCGTCGGGATGTGTGGCGCCTACTGCTTGACCCACAGCCGCGTTCCTATCTTGAACGGTGCAGCGCTAACCGCACCGGCCTGCCGCGCCTCCGCCACCAGGTCCCACTGGCCGGAGCCGAGCATTTGCTGGGGTTCCAAACGCGCGGTGTAGATGCCGCCCGGCTGCCAGTCGAACCGCAGTTTCCGGTCGCTGGCATCGGTCGCCGGCCGGCCCAGATTGCCGCGGACATCCAGGCGTTCGACGGGTTCGCCGTCCGGGCCGCGCACCGCAATGCGTAGGGAGCCGGGAGACTGCTCGACCGTATAGGTCCACCCGGTCGCCGCCTGCTCGCGGGCCGCCTCAAGCGTCTCATTATAAGCCAGCCCCTTACGGTAGGCATCCTCCGTCGAAAGGCCGGAAAACGTCGATGTCGCGAAGTAGACGAACACACCGTTGACCGCCAGCATCACGCCAAAGAACGCCACCAGGCCGAATAACACATGCCGTCCCTGGATCGGTCGCATCTGCCTATCTCCCTTCGGGCAGCCGGAAGGTATTGGAAGCGTCCGCATAGTAGGCGCTGTCGGCACTTTCCACCACAAACCGGACGTCCATGACATCGACTCCTTTGGCCATCGCTGCCTTGGCCGCTTCGGCCGGAACGATGACGAAGACGCGGACTTTGGTCAGATCGTTCGGCAACAGCGTCAACGCCGTGCCGCTCTGGCCGAGGATCATAACTTCAGGCTGCGGCAACCCCTCAACCGTCAATTGCACCGGCAGAGGCCCGTAGGTCTTGTTCAGCAGGTGCAGGGTATAGCCATTGCGGATGCCGCCGTCGGCGAGAGTCACGAACAGTGGGTTGCGATCGCGCTGTACGCTCAGTTCCAAGGTGCTGCGCAATAACAGGCCGGCAAGCAGAGCCAGGCTGACGAGCGCAATCAGTGCTGCGTAGCCCATAGTGCGCGGACGGATCAGGCGGATTCGGTGAGTGCGGCCTTCGGCTGCCGCCTCCAAGCCGCGGAAGCTGTCATATGCAATCAGGTTCGGTGGCCGGTCGATCTTGGCCATGACCTCGTTACAGGCGTCGATGCAGAGGGCGCAGTTGATGCATTCCAGTTGCGGGCCATCGCGGATGTCGATGCCCATCGGACAGACGACGACGCACTGCTTGCAATCGATGCAGTCGCCGCGGCCCTCCCAACTCTCGTCTTTGCGGTGGTGTCCGCGTGGCTCGCCCCGCCAGCCGCGATAGGAGACCATCAGGCTTTCGTCGTCGATCATCGCGCCTTGAATGCGCGGCCACGGGCACATGTAGGTGCACACCTGCTCCCTGGCCAAACCACCCAGCAGATAGGTCGTCGCGGTCAGGATGGCGATGGTAGTGTAGGCGACGTAGGGCGCGTCGCCGGTAACGAGATCGACCGCCAGGGTCGGCGCGTCGCCGAAATAGAACACCCAGACACCGCCGGTCAGCAGCGCAATCAGCAGCCACGCCGCGTGCTTCGTCACCCGCTTGCGCAACTTGGAGGCGGTCATCGGCGCGCGGTCCAGTTGGATGCGCCGGGCGCGGTCGCCCTCAATCCAGCGTTCGACGGCGATCATCAGGTCGGTCCAGACCGTCTGCGGACAGGTATAGCCGCACCACACCCGCCCGGCGACGGACGTGGCGAAAAACAGGATCAGTGCCGCCAGCACCAGCAGGCCAACGACGAGATAGAACTCCTGCGGCCATACCTCGATGAAGAAAAAGAAAAACCGACGCTCCGGGATATCGATCAGCACCGCCTGATCCGGCAAGTGCGGCCCGCGATCCCAGCGCAGCCAGGGCACGCCGTAGTAGATGCCCAGCGTCACCGCCATGACGATCCATTTCACACGGCGAAAGACACCCTTGGCCCGCTTGGGATGGATGCGCGGGCGGGAGAAATAGAGTGGGCGGTTTTCCTTGGCGTTGACCGCCTCGACATTAGCGGTCTCGACAACGGTGTCTGTTGAGGTCTGCGCCACGGCAAAGCCTCTCCCTTTATTCGCCGCCCCCCAGTGAGTGGACGTAGACGGCCAACTGCTTGATCGTCACCGGATCGAGGCGGCCTGACCACGCAGGCATTACGCCGCCACGGCCGGCGTAGATCGTATTCTGCACAGTCTGCCGGTCGCCGCCATAGAGCCAAATCGCATCGGTGAGGTTCGGCGCGCCAAGCTCCTGGTTGCCCACCCCGCCCTCACCATGACAGGCGACACAGTATTCCCCGAACACGGTCTCGCCGCGTGCGGCGGCGTCCGCGTTATGCTCCTGACCGGAGATCGCCAGCACATATTCGGTGACGTCATTCACCTGACCGCGCTCCAAAATCCCGTCTTTGCCGAACGCCAGCATGTCATTCTGGCGTGTATCGTCATGATCAGACCGGATGCCATAGAGCAGCGTAGTGTGGATGGCCTCCAGACTGCCGCCCCAGAGCCAGGCGTCGTCATTCAGGTTCGGATATCCTTTGAAACCCTGCGCGCCGGAGCCGTGGCAGGCCGCGCAGTTGTCGCCGAAAGCCGCCTTGCCGCCGGCCATGGCAAACCGCAACAGTTCCGAGTCGCCGGCGATCGTCTCCAAGTCGGCCGTTGCGATGCGGTCGACCCACTGGCTTTGCGCATCCTTTGCAGCAGCGATCTGCTCGGCGACATCGGCCCGCTGCGAATAACCCAGCAGGCCGCGGGTATAGTCATTCACCAAGGGGATCGCCGGGTAGAAGAAATAGTAACCAACCGACCAGGCAATAGAGGCATAGAACACATACAGCCACCATTTAGGCAAGGGGCGATTCAGCTCTTCGATGCCGTCCCATTCGTGCCCGGTCGTCTCATAACCGGTGACGTCGTCGGTGCGTGTTTCATCAGCCACGGCGCTTTCCACCCTCTGAAGTTTTGGTATCGTCCGCCTCGTCCGTCAGCGGAATGCGCGATGCATGATCGAACTTGCTCTTGTTCCTGGGCCACAGCGCATAGACCAAGACCCCGGCGAACACGACGACGAAGATGATGAGGCCGAGGGTACCGCTCAACGCTTGCCAATCTGTATGATCCATAGCCCTCAGGTGCCCCTTATCGCTCGTTCGCTTCGGGGTCGTAGGTCGCGAAGTCGACCAGCGTTCCCAGCACCTGAAGATAGGCAATCAGCGCGTCCAGTTCCGTGAGCTTGCCCAAGTCACCGTCGAAGTTACTCACCTGCGCCTTCGGATACCGGGCGAGCAGATCGTCCACCCCATCCGCGTCCGGATTGGCCTGGGCTACCATATCGGCGCGCGCATTCTCGATCATCGCATCGTCATAGGGAACGCCGGCGGAGCGGTTTGCCTCCAAGTGCGCCCCGATGCGGTTTGCATCCAACCGCCGCTCCGCCAGCCAAGGATAGCCCGGCATGATCGATTCCGGCACGATAGCGCGCGGGTCGGTCATGTGCAGCACGTGCCATTCGTCCGAGTACTTGCCACCGACGCGAGCCAGATCCGGCCCCGTGCGTTTCGACCCCCATTGGAACGGGTGGTCGTACATGCTCTCGGCCGCCAGGGAGTAGTGGCCGTAGCGCTCCACCTCATCACGCAACGCCCGGATCATCTGGCTGTGGCAGACATAACAGCCCTCACGGATGTAGATATCGCGGCCAGCCAACTCCAGCGGTGAGTATGGGCGCATGCCCTCTACCTTTTCGATGGTGCTCTTCAGGTAGAACAGCGGCACGATTTCGACAATGCCGCCGATGGCGACCACAACCAGAATGGCCACAGTCAGCACCAGCGAGTTGCGCTCCAGAAACTTGTGACGTTCAAACATCCGGGTCTACTCCGCAGGTGCAGTAGAGAGTTGAGGTGCCGGCGTCACCACCGTTTCTGTCTCGCGCACGTCACCCCGGGCGGTGCGCCACAGGTTGTAGACCATGATCAGCGCACCGATCAGGAACAACAGCCCGCCGAACGCCCGGATGATGTACATCGGATGCATCGCCTCGACCGACTCGACAAAGCTGTATTCGAGGAAGCCGAGCTGGTCATAAGCGCGCCACATCAGCCCCTGCATGATGCCCGACACCCACATGGAACTGATGTAGAGCACAATGCCGATGGTGGAGATCCAGAAGTGCCACTCCACCAGGGCTGCGGAGTACAGCCGCTCGCGCCGCCACAGCCACGGCACCAGGCAGTAGATCGCGCCGAAGCTGATATAGGCGACCCAACCCAGCGCGCCGGAATGCACGTGACCGATGGTCCAGTCGGTGTAGTGGCTAAGCGCGTTGACAGCCTTGACGCTCATCAGCGGCCCCTCGAACGTGCTCATGCCGTAGAACGCGACGGAGACCACCAGCATGCGGACAACAGGGTCGGTGCGCAGCTTGTCCCAGGCGCCGGACAGCGTCATCAGGCCGTTGATCATGCCGCCCCAGGACGGCATCCACAGCATGATGCTGAACGTCATGCCCAGCGTCTGCGCCCAATCCGGCAGCGCCGAATAGTGCAGGTGGTGCGGACCCGCCCAGATATAGAGAAAGATCAGCGACCAGAAGTGGACGATCGACAGGCGGTACGAGAAGACCGGCCGGTTCACCGCCTTTGGGATGAAGTAGTACATAATGCCAAGGAAGCCGGCGGTCAGGAAGAAACCGACGGCATTGTGGCCGTACCACCACTGTATCAACGCATCTTGGACACCGGACCAGTAGATGTAGCTCTTGCCACCGGTAAACGACACCGGAATGGCCAGATTGTTGACCACATGCAGCATCGCGACGGTGACGATAAACGACAGGTAGAACCAGTTGGCGACGTAGATGTGTGGCTCCCGCCGCTTCAACAGCGTCCCCAGGAACACCAGCAGATAGACGACCCAGACGATGGTCAGCCACAGATCGGCGTACCACTCCGGCTCCGCATACTCTTTGCTTTGGGTAACGCCCATCAGGTAGCCGGTGCCGGCGATTACGATGAACAGGTTGTAGCCCCAGAACACGAACCACGGCGACCAGATGCCAGCCAGCCGCACCCGGCAGGTGCGCTGCACAACATAGAACGACGTGCCTATCAGCACGTTGCCGCCAAACGCGAAAATGACCGCAGACGTGTGCAGCGGCCGCAGCCGCGAGAATGTCGTGTAGGGCCAGTCGAAATTTAACACCGGGAATGCCAGTTGCCAGGCGATCAGGTCGCCCACCGCAAAGCCGGCAATACCCCAAAACATCGCCGCAATCACACACGCCTTGACCACCAATTCATTGTAGGTCGTGCCGTCCACTGGCTTCACAGCGCCGGAATTGAGGTTGAATGCATTGTTGATGATGTAGAGCGCGCCGACGCCGCTAGCGCCCAAAAATAGCCAAGCATGAAATGCCAGGGCGTCGTCTGTTGCGCGCGCGACCAGGAACAGGCCCAGAAAGACCCCCAGTATCAAACCGACGATCGCAGCGACATCGGATATCGCGCGCCCGCTCACCGGTGCAGCTTGTGCTGACATGATTTCCTCCGAGGGCCCTGTTATGTCATGCGGCACTCTGTCGATCCGGCACGATTCCGCATTTGATTCAGGTCAATTGGCGTCTCGTCCGATAGTCGCACCCGCCAGAAGTCCTAGATGCACCCAACTGGCCGGCGCGGTATTCTGCGCCTCTGATTAATTCCTCGCGGCAAGACGCACCGCGCAGTTTTAGTGAAAGCATTTCGATGTCAGCCCATTCTTCAGCCGATTCTGCATCGCCGCTCCTCGCATCCGCCAACACAGATCATGCCGCAGAGTATAAGCGCCTATCGGAAGCGCCAGATTGGCGCTACCTGCTGCGCGATTACTACGACCTGTACCGCGACATGTCGGCAGGCGGCAGCCCGATCATCCGCAGCCACCAACGCGCGGTGCGGGAGGCGATCAGCAAGGTGCTGCGCGCCGATCCGCCGGTGCAGCCGCTGGCCCCCATGCAACGTCCGGTAACTGCCCATCTGCGCCGGGCTCTCGACAATGGCAGGCGGGGGCCGATGGCTGCGGTCATCCGCGCCATATGCATTGAGGAATACCCTGAGTTGGCAATACGGCTATGAAAGGGTCCCGCGCGGCCTGGAGCGCAAATACGCCTACGCAGAGTTCGCCGGTCCAAGCGGGCCGATCATCACGGATGAGGTCATTATTGGAGTTGTGCTGTTCGCGCCCGGCTGCACCTATCCCGCGCACGCGCACAAGAGTATCAGCGAGAGCTATATTTGCCTCTCCGGCGCGGTATCGGAAAACCATCTGGGCGTCTACGGCCCCGGCTCGATGATCTTCAACGCGCCAGGACGGATGCATCGCATCACCGTATCCGACTGGGAACCGGCCCTCCTCGCCTATGCCTGGACTGGCCCACGCGAGTCGTTGGCGACCCAAAAAATGGTGTTCAGCCGGCCCGGCGCTAACCTCGAACCGACCGCGCGTCCAAAACCGGTGAAGCAGCAACCACTAGTGGTTTCAGCCTGACAGAAGAGTCCGAATTGGGATTCCGTTCAGTTTGTGGGTATGCGAGTCTTGGGCATGCGCACAGGAATATCGTTTGATATTTCATCCTCCACCCGCGACCGTAT
>CAXBDI010000022.1:0-41742 GCA_963974445.1 uncultured Alphaproteobacteria bacterium | reverse complement strand
GATACGCCTGTTGCTTTCCATCTGCCGCCCATGGAAACAGCCGCTGACGCTGCAAAGACCGCTGTCGCTGTGCTGGAGGCCGTCTCAACTGGCGACCTGACCCCGGTCGAAGGTGCACAGGTTATGGGCTTGGTCGAAACCTACCGCCGCACTTTGGAAACATCAGAGTTGAAGGCGCGCCTTGCTGCGCTGGAAGGCAACAGGGCATGAGCCACCGACTATTGCGGCGCTTGGAGCGGTTGGAGGCCAAGCGCCCGTCACGCTTGCACACTGGACCATCGGTCATATTGCTTTGCGAGGCCAAAGGGGAGGCGAAGGCGGCGCTTCTAATAGGTGGCGGTAGCTGCCCACGTGAACCCAGCGAGACGGAAGCCGACTTCATAGCACGTGCAACCCGCAACGCTTCCTGCACGATCTTGCTGCCTGACAACGGGCGCGGTTGAAACGCTTTCATTCGCCACAATTCGCGGCCAGCCGCGTCGCATTGGGGGAAATTTTGGGGGAAGCGATTTTCAGCTTTTCTTGAATTTCAATATTTTAAGGGCATAAAATGGCGGACAGGGAGGGATTCGAACCCTCGGTACCCAATTAAAGGTACGGCGGATTAGCAATCCACTGGTTTAAGCCACTCACCCACCTGCCCGAACTCCATCTGGAGCGGGGACTGTGTTTACGACTAAGGTGTTCGTCTGTCAATCCTGGCAGGCACCGGTTTTCCATACCATCTAACACCCCATATGCATGGAACGATGCATCCCGGAACGGGTCCGCTCTCTTTATGGTTACATTCTATCTGATCGCCGGCTTTACCCTGCTGTTCGTCGGCGGCGAAGCCCTGGTGCGTGGGGCGGTAGGCGCGGCAAGGGCGTTGGATATTTCTCCATTGCTGATTGGCTTGACCGTAGTCGCGATGGCGACATCTGCCCCGGAACTGGTTGTGTCGCTACAGGCGGCATTGGATAACAAACCGTCGATTGCGATTGGCAATGTGGTCGGCAGCAATATCGCCAATATCCTGCTGATACTCGGTATCGCTGCAATCATCGCCCCGCTGCCCTGTCAGCGCGCCCTGGTCTATCGCGACGGCGTGATGATGGTGTGCGGCGTCGCTCTGTTGACCGGCCTCGGCTATTACGGCGTGATCGAGCGGTGGCATGGTATGGCGATGCTGGTGGCGCTTGCGGCATTCATTGTCTTCACCTTCTTGACCGAGCAACGCGGCCACAACGGCGCAGCTCAAGTGCATGAAAGCGAGGCGGAGGAAGTGCCCTCGCCGCCCGGCGGCACGGTTGGCGCTTTGGCATTGCTCGCCATCGGCTTGGCCATGCTGCTGTTCGGCGCGGAACTGCTGATCTATGGCGCGACCGAAACCGCGCGAGGATTGGGCGTTTCAGAGGCTGTCATCGGCTTGAGCCTGGTCGCCATAGGCACCTCGCTACCCGAACTCGCCAGCGTCGGCATCGCAGCTTGGCGCGGCCACACGGAAGTCGCGCTCGGCACCGTTATCGGCAGCAACATCTTCAACGTGTTTGCGATTCTGGGCGCAACATCATTAGTCGTACCGGTGCCCATCGATCCGCAGTTCACATCGGTCGATCTATGGGTGATGCTTGGCTCCAGCGTGTTGCTGCTGCCGCTCATGCTGAGCGGGGCTAAGCTGTCGCGCCCTGAAGGCGCGCTGTTTCTTGGTACGTACGTGGCCTATATCGGCTGGCTCTTCGCTGGCGGATAATGCGCTTGCGCGTTTGAGCACGAACCAAAGGCGATTGCAGCAGCGGCCCGCAAACTCAGGCCCTCTGCTACGGCCAGCGGCTACGGGTCGGAGACGTCGTCATCCAATCTTGTGCCTGCCGGGCACATTCTTGGCCCGCTTCACCCTCGACCGCCTGACCCGTATCCTCCGGACGCTTGACCCTGCTGCCGAGATCTTGTTTCGAGCGGAACCAGCGCCCGCGTCGCCCCCTGACCGCGTGCGCCTCACGTCACCGTCAGCACCACCATCATCACCAGCGTAACCGCCCGCGCCAAGTTGGCTTGCCCCGCATCTCCCTCATGCCGCGCTGCCGAGCGCCAGACGCCGACCGTAGCCAACACGTTGTAGGGCACGGACAGGCCGTACCCGACCGCCAGCGCTGCCCAGGGCCGGTCGGCGGTGATCAGGGTCAGGAACAGTATGCTGCTGCTGAGATTGACCAATAGCCCGACGCCGACCGCCCACGTCCAAAACGCTTCGGCAAGCGGCAGGTCGCCGGACCACAGAGATCGCAGCTTCGTCATAGCACAGGCTTAGCCGATCCGGCCCGCCGGCGCCAATCCGGCCGGCGGGCCTACCGCCTCTCCACCTCTCGCGCCTTGGCCGTCTCGCCATTGAAGCCGCTCCATGGCCTGCCCCTCGCAAAGGGTAAAGGTGCGGCGCGCGTCGATGGCGGTCAGCCGGGTTTGCGGCCCGCTCCAGGCAACGGCAATCTTCACGGTTGACCGGATAGCCATGGATCGGCTGTTCTGCTGAGCAAAAGCAATATTCGCTCATTTGAGGATGCCGCCCCATGCCGTTCGACTACGCCAGCCACTTCCGCTCCGGCCTGCCCGCGCCCGCGGCGGCGCCGTTCAAGGGGTTTGCGCCCTACTACTTCATCGGCGGCAACAACGCCGGCGAGGCGCTGCCGATCCCGGAACTGGTCGCCGCAGCCAAGGCGGCGATCGAGAAGGAAGGCCGCAACCTCGCCACCTACAACCTGCAAACCGGCCCGCAAGGCTATCGCCCGCTGCGCGAATGGGTGGCCAAGCGACTGCACGACTGGACGCAGATGCAGTGCACCGCCGACGACATGATCATCACGTCCGGCTCGCTGCAGGCGCTCGACCTGGTGCACCAGATCCTGCTGGAGCCGGGCGATGTGGTCGTGGTCGAAGGCGGCACCTACGGCGGCACCATGACCCGCCTGAAGGACAGCAAGGCCGAGTATGCCGGCGTCGCCATGGACGATGACGGCATCATCCCGGCGGAGTTGGAGAAGGTGCTGGCCGACCTCAAGGCCCAAGGCAAGCGCTGCAAGTACGTCTACACCATCCCGACCATTCAGAACCCGACCGGCACGATCATGAGCCTGGAGCGGCGGCACGCCCTGCTCGATATCGCCCGCCGCCACGACCTGATGATATTCGAAGACGACTGCTACGCCGACCTGATTTGGAGCGGCGAACGCCCGCCGGCGATCCGCGCGCTGGATACCGACGGCCGGGTGATCTATTGCGGCAGCTTCTCCAAATCCATCGCGCCGGCCCTGCGCGTCGGCTATCTGGTCGCCGACTGGCCGGTGATCGCCCAGGCCCTCAGCGTCAAGCAGGATGCCGGCACCGGCGCACTGGAACAGACGACGCTGGCGATGTTCTGTGAGCAGCACTTCGACAGCCATGTGGAGAAGCTGGTCGACCTGCTGAAAACCAAATGCGATGCGATTCAGCAGGCGCTGGTCGAGAGCTTCGGCACCGCCGCCGAATTCCGTCCACCGGAGGGCGGCATCTTCATCTGGGTGACTTTGCCGGAGCAGGTGGATACCTCGAAACTGGCCGCCGCGGCCGCCGCCAAGGGGGTCGCGATCAATCCGGGCCGGGAGTGGGTCGCCGACCCGGAGACCGGCAAGCACTCGCTGCGCCTCTGCTTCGGCTCGCCTAGCGTGGAGCAAATCCGCAAAGGCGTCGCGCAGTTGGCCGCAGTCTGCCACGAGGAGTTTGGCGTGCCGCTCACCAGCGGCAACGTCAAGCGCGGCTGAGGCTACGTCGTCTTTGCGAGAAGCCTCGGACTTTGTCCGCGGTGGCTCGCAATTGCCTGTTCGGTCGGTGGTATAGTTGGGTTGTCCTGGCTTGCCCGGGCGCTGTATTCCGGGGCTACCGCCCTGGAAACAGCGCGGATGGACCGGCCGCCTCGCCAGGGACTGGGAGCGCCTCAACGCCAAGGCGCTCGCCTTCCTGAAACTCACCTCAATCCGCCTCATGATCCGAACGCTCTGCAATCCACCATGAAGTCTCCGGAAAACTCTAAGGCCGCGGCGATAGCAGGTGCAGGCTGAACCACTGTTGGCGGTCGCACCAGGTTTCGGTTGTCTGCCACCCGGCCGCTTCTGCAAGTCCTGCAAAGCTCTCCAGCGTATATTTGTGCGAAGACTCGGTGTGGATAGCCTCGCCTTCCGCGAAATAGATCGTTTCTCCGCCGATATGCACCTGCTGCTCGCGCCGGCTGATCAAGTGCATTTCGATCCGGGCCATTTCCCGGTTGAAGAACGCGTGATGCGAGAAACCTTGCTCGTCGAAGTCGGCGCCGACCAGCCGGTTCAGATGGGTGAGCATGTTCAGGTTGAAAGCGGCCGTGACGCCCTCGGGATCGTTGTAGGCCAAATTCAACACGTCCTCGGGCTTTTGCAGATCGACGCCGATCAACAGACCGCCGCCATTCAGGATATCCCGCGCGGTCGATAGAAAGGCCTGTGCCTCCTCAAGCGGGAAATTACCGATGGTCGAGCCGGGGAAAAATCCGACAAGCCGTGCGCCCGCAAGCGCCGGATGGTCCGGCAACTGCATCGGCTTGGTGTAGTCGCCGGCGACGGGCACGACCGTCAGGCCCGGATAGTCGGCATCGATGCCCGCCGCAGCCGCAGCCATATGCTCGGCGGAGATATCGATGGGCACATAAGCCCGCGGCTTTTTCAACACGTCTAGCAGCAGGTGGAATTTCTCGGAATTGCCGCTGCCGAACTCGACGATGACCGCGTCGGGGCCAATCGCCCTGCCAATCGCCGGCCCATGATCGCGGAGGATGTCCATTTCTGTCCGCGTCGGATAATAGGTGTCGAGACGCGTGATCTGCTCGAACAGTTCGGAGCCGCGGGCGTCGTAGAGGAACTTCGGCGACAGCGTCTTTTGCGGCAGGCTGAGGCCGGCCAGGACCTCCGCCATGGCTTCCCTGTCGATTGGATCGGCAGTCATACCAGGGCTCCTTCGACGTCTTGGGCAAGCCGCAGGCCGGAGCAATGCCAGCGCGTCGATGGTGGGAAGAAGTTGCGATAGGTCGGCCGCATCTGCGCCGCCGCCGTCCAGGCGCAACCGCCGCGGCTCACCATCTGGTTTACCATGAACTTGCCATTATACTCGCCGAGCGCGCCCGGCGGCGTGCGAAAACCCGGATAGGCGCTGTAGGGGCTCTGTGTCCATTCCCAGACCGTGCCCCAGGCCTGGTGCAGGCCGCTTGCGTCAGGCGCATCGGCGAACGCCGGCTGCGGTTCGGCGACGCCGCCGTCGAGGAACTGGCCGGCGACCGGCGCACCGTTCACCGCAACCTCCCACTCCATCTCGCTCGGCAGGCGGAAACCGGTCCAGCGTGCGAAGGCATCAGCCTCGAAATAGCTGACATGGCTGACCGGCGCGCGTGGATCGACAGGTTGCCGGCCATGCAGCGTAAACCGTTCCCAACCGCCGCTCTCGGCCTCGCGCCAGTAGAGCGGCGCTTGCCACTCCTCCGCCTGGACCGTGGCCCAGCCTTCGGAGAGCCAGAGCTCCGGCCGCCCGTAGCCATCGTCGGCCATAAACTCCAGCCAGGCGCCGCAGGTGGTTGGGCGCGAGGCGAGGCGGTAGGGGCGCAGATACACCTGGTGGTGCGGTCCCTCATTATCGTAGGCAAAACCGTTGCCGCGATGGCCGATCTCCACCAGCCCACCATCGAAAGCGGCCCAGGATTCGGGCACCGCATTACCGTCTGGCGCTGGCGGAGCCGGGCTGTAGGCCGGGCCTGTCGGGTTCCTGGACAGTGCGTGCTTTGCATCCATCACCAGCAATTCCTGGTGCTGCATCTCGTGGTGCAGGCCCAGGGTGATGCGCGCCTCAATGTCGGGCCACTGTGCGGCAGGCGCGGTCTCGATCAAGCGGCCTATGCGCCGGTCGACCTCCGCACGGTAGCTGGCCACCTCGGCAATGCCGGGGCGCGTGATCATCCCACGGTTCGGCCTGGCGTGGCGGGGCCCGGCTTGCTCATAGTAGGAGTTAAACAGAAAGGCATAGTCGGGATGTACCGGCCGATAGTCCGGCACGTACTCGCCCAAAAGAAACGTCTCGAAAAACCAGGTCGTGTGCGCCCGGTGCCATTTGGTCGGGCTGGTATCCGGCATCGATTGGACGGTTTGGTCTTCGGCGGAAAGCGGCGAGGCCAGGGCCTCAGTGCGATTCCGGGTGGATCGGTATTGGGCTAAGAGCCCGGCGCGTTCATCTGTCATGGGCCCTCAAGGTAGGGGACATGGGCAAAGAGGCCTTTACCTAGGTACCCCTGTCGTGTTCGCCAAGGCGCCGGCAGGCCGACACCGCCTAAAGTGGAATTCTTCTACCATACGGAATGAGGGCGCAAGCGGACCCTCTCCCGCAGGCATTTCGCTTATCATCCTCCGCATGAGGGCTGCGCGCAAATCGCTGTGCTGTTGTTAAACCGTATCTGATACACGTGCGGCTTCCCTAGGAGATTTTCGAGACCATGGCCGCTTTTGCAGCGCTGCAAGGCATCTACTCACGCGCCTCCGGCACCAGCCAGGGTATGATGTTAATGCTGTTCTCGACGATTTGTTTCGTCGTTATGCAATCGATGATCCGCCATGTAGGCGAAACCCTGCCGCCGTTCGAGGTGGCCTTCTTCCGCAACCTGTTCGGCCTCGTAGCCCTGGCGCCGATCTTCATCCAGCAGGGTATTGCGCCGTTCCGGACAAAAAAGCTCCACCTGCACGCAACGCGCGGCGCGATCCAGGCGACGGGTATGCTGGCCTTTTTCACCGGCGTTACCTTGATTCCGCTGGCGCAGGTGACGGCGCTGAGCTTCTCCGCGCCGCTGTTCGCGACGCTGCTGGCGATTGTGCTGCTGGGCGAGCGGGTGCGGATGCGGCGGATCACGGCGCTGATCCTGGGCTTTGTCGGCATGCTGATCGTCGTGCGGCCGGGGGCGGAGGAGATCAACCTCGGCACCATGCTGATCGTCGCTTCGTCGTTCAGTTGGGGCATCGCGATTGCCATCATCAAGTCGATGAGCAGGACCGAGAGCAGTGCGACGCTCACCGTCTATATGGGCGTGTTCCTGACGCCGATCACCGGCGTCTTCGCGTTCTTCGTCTGGCAGACACCGTCGTGGGAGCAGTTGGGCTGGTTGTTCCTGATCGGCTGCCTGGGCACCATCGGCCACCTGGCCTTCGCGCAGAGCTTCCGCCGGGCAGACTCGACGGCGGTGCTGCCGTTGGACTTCACCCGCCTGATCTGGGCGAGCATCATTGGCTACCTGGCCTGGAACGAGATCCCGGACGCCTGGGCCTGGATCGGTGGCACGGTCATCTTCGGCAGCGCCACCTACATCGCCTACCGCGAAGCTATGCTGGCAAGGCAGGGCCGTCGGGATGCTGCCGCAAAGGCAAGGGCAGAGGCCGGCACCGTCGGGGCGGGGGTGAAGGCGGTGGAGCCCTCCGCGGCAGGGCCGGGGCCGTCTCGGACTCGGCTATAGCTGGGACGCTGTTTTCGGCCGCGACCGTCACTTCAAGGCCGAGCCGGTGCGGTGTCAAATCAACTATGGCGATGACAGCCTACACGCCATTCCCTATCTGCCGGGCCGCGAGGAGCCGCAGCGCGGTGAATTCGGGCGCGGGTTAGCGCCGCCTTGATGGAGTTGAAGAATGGCAGGCCGGAGCGAGACTTCGGCCCGCTTCTGTTGCGCGCCAGCGTCAGGCTATGTCCCGACAGGGAGGGTGAACCGCATTTTCTGGCGGCTGTGAACGGAATCATCTGGGGTGACATTCCAGCGCGCTAAAAACCGCATCGACCATAATTTTGACAAAATTGCCCAAGTATATTTTTTGATTAATCCTCTCGTCGATCATTGATCGCGGGTGTAGTCGATTTGGAAATTTGTATATAGCGGCTCCCAAATTTAATATTGGAGTGTGATTTTCTTCACAGGTATAGTCGTCGCGGTGTTGACAAGCTGCAATCTTAGTCGAAGGATATAGGCTGAGGGTTTGCCAGCAGGGCGGATGAGACCGGCTGCATTGCAGGCCTTGGCGCCTTTAACAGAGGGTTGGAATATGCCGGTACAAGTCAGCTATCCAGGTGTTTACGTTCAGGAAATTCCCAGTGGCAGTAGGGCTATCGTCGGTGTGCCGACCTCAATAGCGGCGTTCGTCGGCTATACCGCCCGCGGCCACGACAACACGGCGACCCGTATCTTTAACTTCGGCGATTTTGAGCGCCGGTTCGGCGGTATCGTCCGCGACAGCGTGCTCTCGCATCAGGTCAAGCACTTCTTCGATAATGGCGGCGGTCAGGCCTATATCGTGCGCACGCCGAAGCCGGATTCGGTCGCCTCTGCGATCAGCCTGCTCGACGGCACCGCCGGCGGCGACGACACCTCCTTCACGCTGACGGCGCGCAGCCGCGGCGCCTGGGCGAACTCGGTGGTTGCGTCGGTCGACTACAACAACGCCGCCGACGCCAACGCCTTCAACCTGCACCTGACCGATCTGGCAACGGGAGACACCGAGAGCTTCCTGAACCTGTCGGTCAGCGCCGCCTCGCCCAACTATGTGCCGGTGGTGGTGAACGACCCCGCCAGCGGCTCCGAAATGGTGCGCGCGACGATCCCGAATGCCAATGCCGGCGGCCGGCCGGTGCAGACGGGGATTGTCGGCGGCGACTTCGTGCTGGCGAACGGCCAGATCAACACCATCCCGAACAACGCCAATATCGACATCACCGTCTCCGCCTCCCGACCCGCCGGTCAGATCGCCAACGTCGCCGTCCGGCTGATCCAGCAGGGCGAGACGGTGCCGACCAGCGTCATCAGCCTGGCGCGATTGGTCGAGCGCCGCATCTCCAACGCGCTGAATACCGCATTGCCGGGGGCAGGAGTCAACGTGACGCCGACCGCCAGCGGCCTCGGCCTGCGGATCGTCGCCGACTTCGACTTTGCGCTGCTGCCGACCGGCATCGACACGCTGCTGACCTTCGCGGATGGCACCGCCGGCGCGCTGGCGACCTTCCACCTGGATGCGCCCAGCAGCAATGTTGCGTACTACCGCCTCGGCGCCGGCGCGACGGAGGCTGCGCAGGCCGGAGCCGTGGCGGGTGCGGATGGCGTGCAATTGCCGCTGAACGCCGATTTGATTGGCTCGGAAGCTGCCTTCACCGGCATCTATGCGCTGGACCGCGCCGATGTGTTCAACATTCTGATGATCCCGGATGCGACTCGCCCGCTGGTGGCGGACCCGAACCGCACCGACACGAACCTGGACCCGAATGCGATCTACGCCGCCGCCGCCGCCTACTGCCAGCGCCGCCGCGCCTTCCTGCTGATCGATCCGCCGCCGGAAATAGGCGATCTGGAGGATGCGGTCGAGTGGATCAGCGGCGGCCTGACTGCGGGCGGCACCAACGCCGCGGCGTACTGGCCACGGGTGCGGCTGCCGGATCCTTCGAACGACTTCAAGCCGCGCGCCTTTGGCCCCGCCGGCGTGATGGCCGGGCTCTACGCCCGCACCGACAGCGCCCGCGGCCTCTGGAAAGCGCCTGCCGGCACCGAGGCGAGGCTGCGCGGCGTGCAGGAGCCGCTCTATAAGCTGACCGACGCGGAGAACGGTGTGCTCAACCCGCTGGGCCTGAACTGCATCCGGTCGTTCCCGGTCTACGGCAATGTCGCCTGGGGCGCACGCACCCGCGCGGGCGCCGATGTGCAGGCGAGCGAGTGGAAATACGTGCCGATTCGCCGCCTGGCGCTGTTCGTCGAGGAAAGCCTGCGCCGCGGCATTCAGTGGGCGGTGTTTGAGCCGAACGACGAGCCGCTATGGGCGCAGTTGCGCGTCTCGGTTGGCGATTTCATGCACAATCTGTTTACGCAGGGCGCGTTCCAGGGGGCGTCGTCCCGCGATGCCTACTTCGTGCGCTGCGACAGCTCGACGACGACCCAATCGGATATCGACCGCGGCATCGTTAATGTCGTGGTCGGCTTCGCGCCGCTGAAGCCGGCGGAGTTCGTCGTGATTTCGATCCAGCAAATCGTCGCCCAGCAATAAGATCGGACGGAGACAGTCATGGCACAGTTCAGCGTAAACGCGTCGCGCTTCGATCCCTACAAGAACTTCAAATTCCGCGTGAAGTGGGATGGCCGCTACGTCGCTGGCGTCAGCAAGGTCAGCGCACTCAAACGTACGACCGAGGTGGTGAAACACCGCGAAGGCGGCGACCCCTCGACCAGCCGCAAATCGCCGGGCCGCACCGAGTACGAGGCCATCACCTTGGAGCGCGGCGTCACCCACGACCCGGAATTCGAGGTCTGGGCCAATAAGGTCTGGAACTTTGGATCGGTCGGCGAGGAAGTGTCGCTCGCCGACTTCCGCAAGCCGGTGATTCTGGAGGTCTTCAACGAGGCCGGCCAGAAGGCCATCGCCTACAAAATCTTCCGCTGCTGGGTCTCGGAATTTCAGGCCCTGCCGGACTTGGACGCCAACGCCAACGCCGTCGCCATCCAGATGCTGAAGCTGGAGAACGAGGGCTGGGAGCGCGACTACGATGTGACCGAGCCGGAAGAACCCTCCTTCGCGGAGCCGGCGTAACGGGACATAGGGGTGTCCGCTATGCAGGGGCTTGGCTCAGGCGCGGCGGTTCTTCGGATTTGGGAGGACGCCGCCGCGGCATCGCCGGAACGGCGCGGCTCAGCCATCGTCGCCAGCGCGACTGCGCAACCGGTCCGCGAGATCGAGGCGTTGCCGCTAGGCCGTCGCGACCGGCGGCTGCTGGAATTGCGGCGGGGACTTTTCGGGGAGGCCATTGAGGCACGCGGCGACTGCCCCGCCTGTGCTGCCGCTGTCGAAGCCAGCTTCGGCGTCGGCCACATGCTGGATGGAGACGCTGCGGCTTCCGAAACCATAGACATCGTGCACGGCGACCTGCGCCTGACGGTGTGTGCGCCGTCGGCTGGGGAGATCGCGGCGCTCACCCGGCAATACGGCGGCGACGGCGACGCTGATATCGAGTCCGTGCGTCGGGCCTTGCTGCAAAGCTGCGTCGTACGCTGCCAGACGGCTTCCGGCAAGGCCGCCGACCTGCCCGAAGACGCGGATGCGGCGGTCGCAGCGGCGGTGGAGACACTGGACCCGCTTGCCGCCATCGCCCTGACCCTGACATGCCCACATTGTAATGCGGCGTTCGAAACGCCGTTCGACCCCACCGACTTCGTCTGGCGCGAGCTTGCGACCGCCGCCAATCGGTTGCTTTGGGAGGTCGATCAACTCGCCCGCGCCTATAGCTGGCCCGAGGCGGATATTCTGGCATTGTCGCCGACCCGCCGCCGCGCCTATCTGGAGATAGCAGCGGGATGACCGACTTTCTCACCCGTCTGGCGGCCCGCGTCGTCGCTCCCGGTAGCGGATTACGGCCGAATGCGCCGACCCGCTTCGAGCCTGTTGCTGGACTCGCCGGCGAGCCAGGCCTGTTCGAGGTGCAGGAGGAAGGCGAGGTTCGCGCGCCTGCTCCGCCGCGCCGCGCCGCGCCTGAAATCGATACGCCGGTTCAACGGGCGTTGCCGGCGGAGCCGCCCTCCGGCCCGAACGTGCCGGCGCGGCAGCCACACCACGGGGCTGTCGACGCATCGCCGAATTCTTCGAGCCGAGGAGAAACAGCGCCTTCGCCCGCGCCGGCTCCTGTCGCACCTGCCGAACCGCGTGCATCGGCAGACCAGCCTGCACCGGCCCCTCCGCGCCTGCCGCCTCCACCGGAAGCGTCGGCTTCTCCGCAAGGCAACACGCGCCGGGATGTTGCGCCGCCGGATCGCGTTACAGAGCGGGTGGTCGAGCGGCGGCAGGAGGTGGTGATTGAGCGGCAGACCGCATCAGAAGCGCCTCAAACACCTCGCGAGACCCGAGACAGGGACGAGCGGCCCCGCAGAGAAACGCCTCAAACTGCGCCCGTCGCCACGCCGCCACGGCCCGAGCAGGCCGTGCCGGCGGCCCCGCGCCCGCCGCGAAATCCTGAGGAGGCCACTGCGCCGAGGATCGCCCGCCAGGCATCCAGGCCAGACCGCTCCCCTGTCCAGCCGGCGCCGGCTCCCGCCCCTGTCATCGTCCGTATCGACCGGTTGGAGGTTAGGGTGACGGCGCCACGAGCGACTGCTGTCCAAGCGCCTTCGCCGCGTCTCGAACCGCCATCGGCCGCGCCCGACCTCGACCGGTTCCTCTCCAGCCTGGATCGGCGCAGGTCATGAGCGACGGGTACGCCATCGCCGCCGTAACAGCCGTCATCCGGCGCACCATCTTGGAGGCGTTGTCCGCCGCCAGTGTCTCGGACATCGTCGGCAATATTCCTGTAACCGCGATTCCGCCGGACCGGGTGATTCCGGCCGGCGGCGCCGACCCGACCCAGGTCAACATCTTCCTGCATCAGGTCAGCCGCAACGCTGCCTTCCGCAATGTCGATCTGCCCAGCCGCAATGCCGCCGGTGACCTTGTCTCGGGGCCGCCGCTGGCCATCGACCTGCATTATCTGATCACCGCCTATGGGGCGGAGATGTTCCAGGCGGAGATGCTGTTGGGGCATGTCGCACTCGCCCTGCATGAGAACGCGACGCTGACACGTCAGGCGGTTGCCCGTGCGTTAGCGCCGGTGCCGCCCGACCCGCTGGTGCCCGCGGTCCTGACGAATGCCGGGGTACAGGCGCAGGTCGAACTCATCAAAATCCTGCCGGAAGCGGTCGATAGCGAGGAGATGTCACGTCTCTGGTCGGCCATTCAGGGGCCTTACCGGCCAACGGCTGCTTATCGCGTCTCGGTGCTGCTGATCGATCCCCGCGTCGCTGGGGCGGCGGCACCGCCGGTGCGTGCGCCATCGGGTCAGGCGGCGCCATTTGCGAGCATCAGCCTCGACAGTGTCGAAGCCTCGACCGGTGCGAGCGATCCTGTGATCCTGACAAGCACCATCGCTATGGCCGGCAATGGTTTCGTGCCGGGCGAGATGAGTGTCGAAATCGGCGAGCTTGTCGCGCTGGCAACCGTGGCCGGAACGTCCAGCACTCGCATCTCGCTCGATCTGTCAGCGCTGGCGCCGCCGCCGCGGGCAGGTCTGCAAGCGCTGCGTGCGATCCGTACCCGCCCCCTGGGGCCGCCGCCGGCGACGCCTGCGGTCGACGTTTCCAACACGCTAGCGCTGACGCTGCGGCCGACGATTACGGCCAGCAATGTCGGCATCGATTCGACCGATGTGGCGGGCGGGCAACCGATCTCCACGGGAACCGTCACGCTGGCGTTGAGTCCGCCGGTGGGCCGGGATCAGCAGGTCTCCGTGCTGCTCAATACCGCCGGCGGCGGGCCGATGTATCGGTTGCAGGCGCCGCCGAACAATGGAGCCGCCGCTAACGCCGCCGAGGTTGCGCAGATCGCCTTTCCCTTCCGCCGCCTGATCCGCGGGCCGTATCTGATTCGCGTCTCGATCGATGGCGCGGAAAGCGTCCTGACCGTCGATGGCAATGGCGTCTACGACGGCCCGCAGGCGGTGCTCTGATGGGTGTTAAGCTTAACAATCCTAAGCAAAACGTAGCTCTCGGCGCCGAATTGAGCCGCATCGCCCATTGGCTTGCCGCAGCGCTCGATCCCGAGCACGAGCGCCCGGCGCGCTGCGATGGGCCGGTCGCGGCATTGGCGGAACGGTTGGGTCTAACCGCATTTGAAACCGACGTCCTCGCCTTCGCCATCGGCGTGGAGCTGAATGCGGAGATCGCGGCACTGGCAGGCAAGGTTGCCGGCGACGAGCGCGCGAATTTCGCCAGCTTCGGTGTCGCGCTGGCGGCTTTGGAGGCGCCCGATTGGTCTGCACTCGCGCCCAGCCGGCCGTTGCGCCGCCTGCGCCTGGTCGAACTGGCGACGCCGGACCGCGTGCTGGCGTTGGCCATGCGGGTGGACGAGCGCCTGCTGCACGCCCTGTTCGGCGCAGATACCATCGACACGCGGCTGGCACCCTATTTGCGCCGCCTCAGCGATATCCCTCAGCCGGCCGCCGGATTGCACCGGCAGGCGGAGCGGCTGGCCCGTCTGATGGCTCAACCCGGAACCTCCGGCCTGATTGTCAGCGGCCGGCATCTGGGCGACATCCGCATCGTCGTATCCGCTGCCGCGGCGGAGCGGCCCGTTTGGCGATTGACGCCGTCGGACCTACCCGCATCCGCCACCGAGCGCGAGACCTTCGCGCGCTTGTGGGAACGCGAGGCCCGGCTTTCCGACGCGCTGTTGCTGATCGAGGCGGAGGGCGAAGAACAGACGGCGCGCCTCGCGCACCTGCTGGCCAGCCAGCCAGGCCCGGTCATCATAGCCGGGCAGGAGCCGCCGGTCCCCGATTCCACCATGCCGGCCCTGCACATCCCCTCGCCGGACCGCGCGGAGCAGGCGCTGTTGTGGCGCCGCGCGCTGGGCGGGCAGGCGCGGCGGATGAACGGGCAGATCGATGCGCTCACCCAAACCTTCGACCTCGCCGAATCCCAGATCGGCCGGCTTGCCGACCAAGTCGCGCAAAGCAGCCGCTCGCTGGAGCGCGATCTGTGGGAGGCTTGCCGCGGCACCGCCCGCCCGCGCCTCGGCGCGCTGGCGCAACGGATCGAGGCTTTGGCCGATTGGGACCACCTGATCCTGCCGCCCGATGCCCTCGCCACGCTGAAGACGCTGGCCGCGCAGGTGCGCCACCGCCATCGGGTCTATCAGGACTGGGGCTTCGGCGCGAAGTCGAACCGCGGCCTCGGCATTACCGCGCTGTTCGCCGGGCCGAGCGGCACCGGCAAGACGATGGCGGCGGAGGTGATTGCCCGGTCGCTGCAACTGGACCTCTACCGCATAGATCTGTCCGCAGTCGTCAGCAAGTATATCGGCGAGACGGAAAAGAACCTCCGCACTCTGTTCGACGCGGCGGAGGGCACCGGGGCCATCCTGCTGTTCGACGAGGCAGACGCCCTGTTCGGCAAGCGGTCCGAGGTCGGCGATGCGCACGACCGCTATGCCAATATCGAGGTCTCCTACCTGCTGCAACGGATGGAGGCGTATGGCGGCCTGGCGATCCTGACCACCAACATGCGCGGCTCGCTGGACGACGCCTTCACCCGGCGCATTCGCTTTGCCGTGACCTTTCCCTTTCCGAACTACGCCGCGCGACTGCGGGTCTGGCAGGGGGTGTTTCCGCAGGCAGCGCACCTCGGCGATCTTTCGTGCGAGAAGCTGGCGAAATTGGAGCTATCCGCCGGTCATATCCGCAATGTCGCGGTCAATGCGGCCTTCCTGGCGGCGGAGGACGCGCGGCCCATCGGCATGGATCACATGCTGGCCGCCGCAATGATCGAGTGCGCCAATTTGGAGAAGCCGGTCACCCCGACCGAGGTCGCGGGGTGGGTAACATGACCGATAAGCCTGCCGCACCTGTCACCGTCGAAATCGGCACTCTGGTCCTGGAAGGCGTCAGCCGCACCTATGGCGCGCGCGCCGCTGCCAGCTTCGAGCAGGCCCTGCCGGGGGAGTTAGCCGACCTAACCGCAGCGACCATGCGTGCGCCGCAATCGCTCGGGCCCATCGACGTGAAAGCTTCGGTCCGCATCACGCCGGAGGAATTTGGCCGGCGGCTGGCGGTGCAAATCGGCCGGGAGTTGCGGCGATGAGCAAGCTCGCCGAAGCCCCCGTCATCGACACTGAAAAGAAGTCCGACAGACCGGACCCGCACCTGCGCCTCGGTCAAATGCCTGTCGTTCAAGCCGCGGCGACGGAGGCGTTGGTGCGGAGTTTCGCCAGCGCACTCGGCCTCAATCTGACCGATATCACCGTCGCCATCGACGAACCTGCCGGCCGCGCCGTGCAGGCGCATGGAGCCCGCGGGCGGGCCGTCGGCAATGTGGTGGAACTCGACCCTGCGGGCTTCCATCCTGGCAGCGTCAGCAGCCGCGCTCTGCTGGCGCACGAGATGACCCACGCCGCCCAGGCACAGGTGCGACAGGGCGAATGCCGCCCCTCGTTGCGTCTGGCCGAACGCGAGGCCGCCGCAAACGCCGCCGCTGTCGCCCAAGGCCGGCCACTGTCGCTGCCATTGGAGCGCCTGGTGCGGCCGGCCTTCGATGCTGGCGCTGCCGGATTGCCGGCGGTCACGTCGCTGTCGGTATCGGTCGCCCGCAATTATGTGCGCGAGCGGCGGGCTATTGAGCGGTTGCTCGACGGGCTGATTGTTACCGATGGCGAAGTGGAGCGGGTGCTGCGCATTCTGGAGCCGTTGGCTTTCGAAACCGCCGCCGAACTGATCCGCACGCTGGAGCCGGAAAGCCGGCTGCGTTTGATACGAGAGATCGATACCGATCACTACGACCGCTATCGCAGCCAAGTGATTGCCGCGCTCGACGCACTGTCTCGGGCGGAGATCGGCGCGCAGGATGCCGACATATTGGCCGATTTGCCGTTCGACGGATTGGCAGTGCATGAATTGCGGGCGGTGCAGCGGGTCTATCGCGGCCTGTCGCGCGCCGTCCAGATAGAGCTTTCCGAAGGCGACCGGAAAGCCGAATTCAAGGCGCTGCGCCACACCGAGCCCGCCGACTATGATCGCGAGAAAGCCCGCGCCGCCGCCGCCAAAGCCGAGGAGCAGCGCGCACCTAGTGTCGTGCTGGCCGCTCAAGACGTGCGCGCCCGCGTGCTGGACCTGTCAACGCGCCTTCTGGCCTTGCTCGACGATCCCAGTGCGGAGGACGCTCGCACCGCGCTGGCGCTGATCGGCGACCTGGGCGTCGTGATGCAGCCGGACCCACGGTCCGAGCCGGTCGCCCAAGCCGAGACCGAGGCGGAAAAGGCGGTGGGCGAGGCGCGGGCGGAGGCCCAAAAGCCAAAGACCGCACCGCCGCCGGCCAAGCCGGTCGTGACCCAAAAGCCGTCGCCGCCCTCGCTCAGCATGGCGGCGCTGCGCATCATCGCCTCCGATCTGGACGAGGCCGGAGCCATCGACCGGCTGATCGACGAACTGCCGCAAGCCGACCGCCGCTTTCCCGGTCTGCTGGAGGCGTTCCGCCTGCTGATGTCGGCCCGGGCTGCGGATCGTAACCTGGCGCTGGTCGAAGAACTGCTCGATCCCGGCTGGTGGATATTCGGTTGGGTGGACGACCGGGAGGCGACCCTCGCCTATGACATTGTCATGGCCATGCCTCTGGTGGAGCGGGAGCGGTTCCGCCGGCTGGAGGACGGCAAACTCATGCGCCGGCTGTTGAATGAATTGCCCCGGGCCTTGCGGCAAAGCCCGGACTTCGAATTGCCGGACGTCGCCCGCACCGCCGACGGCGAGCTGATCGAGGCGCACCGGCTCTACGCCCCCGGCGGGCTCAGCGACGGCGAGGCGGAACTGGTCGGCAAAACCTTGGAACTGTTCCGAGATGAGAAGGAGCAGCAGGCCGATCCGCAGCCGCGCCTACAATCCCTGCTCGCCATCGCCATGCTCGACCCGGCGGCAAAGGACGCCGGGTCGCCGCGGCCCGGCGCCGTGCTGGCGACCGTCGTGCGCCGCCTGGATGCGGAGGGGCTGCTGGACCCGTTCCTGGCGTCGCTGCCGCCCGCCGTCCTGGCTGCCCGCGAGACCTGGCGCTACATGGCGGCGATCCTGTCGGCTCGCGACCCGGTGTTGGGGCGCGAGCACATCATGCGGCTGCTGAACCACTCAAAATGGCTGTTCTTCACCACCGATAGCGTCGATGCCGGCGAGGCGTTCCTGGCCTTCCAACTGGTGCGCCTGCTGCCCGATGCGGAGCGGCAGGCTATCGCCGAGGCGGACGGTGGCGAGCCATGGTCGCGCATGCTGACCAAGCTCTCCAACCAGGCGCTGGCGGAAGCGAGCTACACGTTCTTTCGCAATGAGTTGGATAAGCACGGCTCCAGCTCGATCCGTGACCGGCTGAACAACGACGAACTGTGGAACGGCAAGCATAACGACCGTCTGATCGTGCTCATCGAAATTGCCCGCGCCGCCGGCGACTTTGGCTATGTCTTCGATTACTCCCGCACCCTGTACGAGGCCAAACGGCCCGCGCCGACGGAAATTACCAGGCGCTTCAACCTCTACGATCCCGCGCGCAAACGCACCTCGCCGCAGCCGATCGAGCCGTCGCTCGAAACGGGCGAGAGCAAAACCTTGACCCTGATTTTCGGCACCGGCTGGCGCGAGATCGAGACCAATTGGGTGACGACGAGCGGCCCGGATATCATGGGCTCGGAATACAGGGACAGTTCGATCTCCCGCATCCGCGTCACCGCCGATCTGGAGCAGTTGCAGGACGCCATGGGCGGCCGCATCCACAATGGCGTGCAAGTGGCGAAGTCCGGCGGCGAACGGGAAAAAGTTTCGACCAAGAGCCGCGACAACCTGTTGAAATCGACGCCGAATATTGTCGATGTTCTGCTGGACTTAGAGAACAATCACCTGACCGTCATCGCGCCGAAACTGCGGCTCGCGAACCTGCACTTCGTCCTCGGCAGCGCCATTCTGCGGACCGGGCCGGTCAGTATCGACAATCTGCGACTCGATGTGAATTTCAAGAAGGGTGACCTGATCGACCTGACCGCGGCATCCGCCGTCGTCGGTTCGCTGGGGGTGGAAACGCCGGTTTTCTCCACCGCCGACAGCATCGTTGCGGCGCGCCGGGCGATCCTGACCACGTTCAACATCGCGGTCGGCGATTTCTCCGACGCGGAGGTGCGGGAGCCGCTGGTCGGCAGCTTCTTCGGCCTGGCGCTCGGCATTGCATGGCGGCACTTCGTGTCTGGGCGCTCCTATATCGGCAACCCGCTGGACCGGGCGCCGTTGTTCGACAAGGCGGAGATGAGCTTCTCGTCGTTCGTCGTCGACGAAATGCATACCTCCGATGGCCAGCAGATCGCCAAGACCACGGTCAAGGGCGCTCGCATCGCGGCCGCCACCAACCGGGCGGCTTTCCAACGGCTGCTGATCCTGTCGTTGAACGAGCGCCTGCGCGCCGCGGCGGACGAGAAAGAACGCGCCCATCTGACCAAGCGCATCGCGGCAGCCCAGACCGAGTTGGAGCGGCTGGAGCCGCTGGAGGAGGAATACCTCAAGCTGGTGCGCCGGATGAACCGCGACGAGGGTCGCCTCAGCGAGGACGAGTCGAAGCGGCTGGCCGAATTGCAGGAGAAAGAGGGCTTCGACGTCGCCAGCCACATGGGCGCCGTCGTCGATATCAAGCAGATCGCGCTGGAGGGCATCGACGGCAAGGTTCGCGCCGACGACTTCACCCTCAACAATCTGCACGGTGAGGGGACCTTCCGCGAATTGGCTGGCTTCTCCGTCGAGCAGTTGACGACTGAGGAGTCGATCAAGCGTTTCGTCCGCTTCGGGCCCGAGGCGATGCAGACCCACGTCAAGGACAAAAACCGGCCGCAGGATTCCTTCGTCCTTTCGGTCGGCAATGTCGCCTCCAACAATCTGGTGGCGGAGGCGGAAATTCCGACGGCGGCGTCCGTTCTGACCGCGGTTATGAGCCTGCCGGCCAAGCCGGAGTTTGCCAAGGAGCGCGACCGCCTGAACGATTTGGCGACGCGGCTGCTGATCTACGAAGGCCTGCGCGCCGCGCCGGAGCCGGAGAATGCCGCTTCGCGCTTGGCTTACCGCCGTCGGCTGATGGAAGAGCGGCGGGAGTTGGCGGCGCTGTTCGGCCTGAGCGTCCAGCGTCTGGACCTGACGGACGTGCGCGTCGGCGCCTTCCCCGGCGTGCTGGAGCCGGCGGAGATCGCGGCCCAGCAGGCGAAGGGGAACGGCGGCGGTATCCGCGACGATGCCGGCTTCCGTATCGGGTCTGCGACTCTCGATACCGTGCGCTATGGTGGGCTGGCGGCTGACAAGATCACCGGCGCCAACCTGCGCGGCGCCATCCAACTGCGGACGCCCGGCGTCGATGGGCTGCATGACCCCGATGGCCAGGTAGAGGTGGCGCTGTTCGGCGGTGACAGCATCACTATCGACAACGCGCGCCAGGGCGACAGTCCGAACCGGGCGGAGCGGATTGTCATCAAGGGCTTCGACGGCACGGTGCGCCTGACCGATGCGGGATTGTCCATTCAGGGCTTCGTCATCGAAAACCTGAGCGTGACAGACGCCCATTATCAAACCGCGACCTCCTACCTCTGGTCCCAGGGGGAGACCGTGCTGCGCGGCCTCGAATTGGACATGACGATCCCGTTCGAGGCGACGGCGAGCAAGAACACCGATGGCAAGGAGGAAAACCCCGACCCCGCCTGGTCGCGCCTCAACACCAGCATCGTGCAAATTCAGCGCCTGCATATCGATGCGATAGAGGCAGCGGCCCTAGGCTATCGCGGTTTCGACAAGAGCGGCGGCGTGGCGAAAGAGGTGATCGTCGACAGCGGCACCCTCCGCGAAGTCGATATCACCGACTTTACGCTGCAAATGCCCGAAGACGGCGAGATGAGTTATGCCGGCAACATCTCCGTTCAAACCCTGGAAAAGGTGCAGTTCTCGGCCAAAATGGGCGACAGCTTCCGCGCTCGCGGCGTGCTGGGCGATGGCCGCAAGGAGCGGGGCGACGATCAGCCAGCGATCAAGATCGGCATCGCCAATTCCGAGGACATCACCGTCGAACTCGACACGGTCAGCCTGACCGAGGGCGGCATCGACCTGCGCACGGCATCGGGCAAGGGGCGAGTGCTGGTGCGGCGGGCCGATATCTCCGGCGAAATCGGACTGGTTGGCAACGCTATTCAGGTGCGCTCGCTGCGGATACCCGATCTCGACATGCCATTGATCGAATGGAAGACCAAGGACGGCGCGACCTTAAAGGCTACTAAAGCCCATTTGCTCGACCTCCGCCTGCGTCTGAACTACATCACCGAAAGCGAGACGCGCAGCACGGTTGAACTGAAGGAACTCTTCATCGGCGCATTCCGGGCCGAAACCATCGACTACGACGACGGCAAGGGCTTTACCGTCACGCTGATGGAGGAGTTCACGGTCGAAGGTCACCAGCCCTTCATCAAGGGCTTGCTGCTGCAAGACCTGACTGTGCGCATGGGCCCGAAAGAAACCACGCTATCCGGCGGGCACGGCAAGGTGGAGCGTATCGGCGCGCTCGCCAACATCATCGCCGAGGCGGAGAAAGGCGAAGGCGGCGGCGCTTATACGCAGCTTGCGACGGCATTGGTGGCGGCGTCTGCCAACGGTCTGACCTTCACTGACTTTGGCTACAGCAGCAAGGACGGGCTGACGCTCGGCGGTAGCGTCAAGGAGTTCTCGATCAACGGCGACGCTACTGTCGGACCGAAAGACCCCAGTTCGGCCCCGAAGGGTGCGATGCAGGCCAGCGGTGACGTCAATGCGCAGAAGGGCAGCATCGGCAACTTCCGCATCGGCAATGGCGTCATCTCCATCGGCCCCGACGGCTCCGAAGGTTTGGTGCTGCCGGAGATCACCCTCGGCTCGCTGGCGTTCGACGGCGGCAGCGTCGCGCTAATTCCGGTGGCGTCGAATGCGCTGGAGGCGGCGGCGGCCTCGGGCAAGCCGACCAGCCTCAACCCTTCCGAAGTCGTGGCCAAGGGCCTGACGCTCAACATGGACGTGCACCTGCGCAAGAAGGAGGATGCGGAGAAGGCCAAGGCCGACGGTAACGAGTTGGGGCCGGTGGAGCGCATCGACATCCACACGCTGCATATCGACTCCATCGCGGCGCAGGGCTACCGCGTCTATCTGCGCGACAAGGGCATCTACATCGACATCCCAGCCGGTCTAGAGAGCACGATCGGACCGATCGATCTGAAAGGGCCGCTGCCGGACAAGCCCTTCAGCATCTCCTTCAACCCGGAAGGCACCAAGATACTGGGATCGGCGATCACCGGGCCGTTGCTGGCGCAGCAAATCGGCGTGCAGATGGCGAACGGTCTGCGCGGGCGGTTGGATTTTCAGGCCGCATCGGCCTCTATCGGTTTCCTGGAGGCGAGCGATCCGGACAGCGGCAAAGCCGGCCCGATCAAGATCAACCTCAAGGATTGGAGCGCTACCAACATCCTGGCCTATATCGGCGAGGGCACCAGTACCCGTCTGCGCGCCGGGCGCGACTCCGATCCGGCCGTGACCGGCACCGGGCAGGGCGTCGGCGGCAAGGGGCTGGAGATCGACCTCGGCGAGGACGGCAGCCTCGGCGTCAAACTGCGCGGGCTCTGGGCGCGCGGCTTTGAACTGCGTGACAAGGAGTTGGGGCTGTCGTTGAACTTGGGTCAGGTAAAAATGCCAGACGACAAGGACCTGACCTACCTCTCCAACCCTTCGAAGAAAACGCCCGGCAACACCGATCATAAGGTGCGGATCGACAAGCTGGACGTCGATAACGCCGACCTGGTTATCATGAACCTGACCAACATGATCAAGACGCTGGGCAAGGGCGATATCCGCGCGGCATTGAACAGCCGCGACCGCTCAGCAGACCCGGACGCGCCGGCGGATACCGAAGCCTCGTACCTCTCCGGCGATGCGCTGGACTGGATCAGCAAGAACGAGGAGCTGTTCCGCAGCCTGACCGGCTCGCTGAAAATCGATGCGCAGATCGAGGTCAGTTCGATAGGGCCGAATGTCGGGCAAATCCATCCGAAGATTGACATTGCCATCTCCGAAGGCCGGGTGGATATGAACAAATTCGAGAGCCAGATATCCGATGTCGGCGAAACCTTCCTGACCCACGGCGCCTGGGCGGTCGCCAACCTGACCTTTGATCCGAACAAGAGCACGCCGACGCTGGTCTTTGGCCTGGGTGGCCACATGCGGGTGTCTGACCCGGACGATCCCTATGGCGGCACTTTCGATGACAGCGACCCCTCTTATCTCGACCTGCACAAAACCTTTGTCGAGTGGCCGTTGCGAGGCGACGAGTACAAAATCGCGACGAAGAAGAACCCAAAAATCGGCATCGACGCGCTGCTGCGTGCCCAAGACCCGAATTTCGGCGAGCCGAAAGACGAGGACGAGGAGCCTCGGACGGACAGCATCGCCGAGCAGTTCGCCAACCTGCGCATCAACAATTTCGAACTGGCGCTCAGCACCGCACACAAAAGCCCGATCACGCTGCACTTGGGCGAATACGGCACGGTCACGCTGGCGCCGAATGCGCTGAAGGACCTGCTGATTTACGGCGATCTGCAAAAGGCCCGGTATCCGAACAAGCAGATGGAGGACAACGCCGTATGGAACTGGCTCGAACTGAGCAAGACCGACCGTCCCGGCGCCATCGCCATGGACCTTGGTTCTTTGACCGTATCGGGCATGGACATCAAAATTCCGGCTTTCACCGGCTTCAACGCCGGCACGGCCAAGGGCGGCCTGTCGATCTCTGACATTCAAAACTTGCAGTTGCAGTTTGCCGGTTTGGTGCCCGGCCAGTTGAGCGGGCGAATCGGCAAGATTTCGCTTTCGGGTATCGAGATCGATCTGGAGCAGATCGGCCTCTACGGTCCCGAAGCACCGCTGCCGATCTTCGATTATGACAACCTGCCGACCTTCACGGAAGAGGAGGAGTAAGCGCCGTGAGCCTGAACTCCCCCATTGGCAAAGCCCGCCTCGACCCCATCGCCAAGCCGCCGCCGGCCCATGATGCGAGCGACGTCGCGGCGGTGGAGCGCGATGCCGACGTTCGTGCGGACCGCGCCTTGGCTGGACAGGACCTCGGTTCGCCGTTGAGCAGACGTGCAGCCCCCTCGAACGGTCGGGCCTTCAATGGGCTCGGCGCCGGCAAATCGTTGCCGCCGGCGCTGGATCGGCGGTTGTCCCGCAGTTTCGGCCTTGATCTCTCCGGCTTGCGTCTGCACGACGACGCCAAGGCGCAGGACATCGCGGAGGGGATGGGCGCGGAGGCCGCAATTTCTGCCGACGACATCGTGCTCGGGTCGGGGGCACGCAATGGTAGTGCTGCGGAGGAGTTACTGGCGCACGAGGTGGCGCACTATGCGCAAGCCGCCGATCGTGCCGACCTGCCGAAGGTGTTGCGGCAGGAGGCGGGTAACGGCAGCGGCAGCGGCCGCGCTCCGCCCAAAGCCGACTTCGAGCGAGGCTCCGGGTTGGCACCGGAGGATAGCGCCGTCACCTTCGCCTTCGACAGCGCCGACCTCAGCGGCGAGGCGCGTGCGTCGTTGCGAGCCATGGCAAGTAACTGGACCGGTCCGGTGCACATCGACCTCTACGGCTATGCCAGCACCGAGGGGCCGGGCAGCTATAACGTCAACCTTTCGGCGCATCGGGCCGTGGCGATCCAGCGCCTGCTGCAACCCTTGCTACCGCCGAACTCGACGATCCGCCTGCACGCCCACGGCGAAATCGACAGCTTCGATCCGCCGGGTCAAAATCGCCGGGTCGGCATCGACGTGACGGAGCAGGCGCAGACGACGGCGACACCGCCGCGCTTGCCCGGTTTGCCGCAGCCGAGCCCAATACCGCCTATCAGCCTCGGGATTCCACCGCTGACGCTGGGTCAACCGTCACCCGACCCCGATCGGCTACCGCCCGGCGTGGCCGGTCCCGAACTGCCGCCACCGATCCCGCCGGCCCTGGTGCCGCGCCGCTTCCGCATACCGCTGAGCACGCCGCTCACATTGGACCCGGATTTGGCCGGCCAGTTCTTCCAGTTTCCATCGCTCGGCAGCGGATCGAGCGGCCGTATCGACTATTTGCCGCTTGCCCGCTCCGCCAACGCCCGCGGCCTCAGCCTCATCGATATCGCTGGCCGTGGCGAACTCGAGGCCGCCTACGCGCTGCATCGCCGGCTTTATCCCTGGATCCCGGAGAGCGGCGACGATGTCGATAACTGGCTGCTCGGCAAGATCGTCGGTGCGATGACGGCGCAGGCCGCTACCGAGCGGGCATTCGAGGCGAACCTCTCGCGCGAATACCCGGGACTCAATGAAGAGATGGAGCGCCGCGCCCAGATCGACCGGGCGATGCGCGGTGAGGAAGAACCGTTCGTCATTCCGCCGATCACGGTGTTCGAACTGGAGTTCGACATCAGCCTCGGCGTGATTAAGTTCTAAAGGAAGCGAGAATAGCCGCGATGGCCAGATCACCGATCAATCCCAAGCTCCTGAAAGCCGGCCTGTTCCGCCTCGACCGCGACAGCGGCGACGTCAAGGGCATCGTGCCGTTCCAGTACAACCCCGAAACCGTCAGCCGCACCTTGACGCCACGTGGCGCATCGGGGGAGGGCCAGCGCGCCGACGCCCTCCGCCTGATCGGACCGCCGACCGAGACCATCAGCCTGGAAATGATCCTGGACGCCGCCGAATCGCTGGAGACGGCGGAGGTCGGCGACACGGTCGCGACCCAAGGCCTGGCGCCGCAACTGGCAACGCTGGAGATGATGATCTACCCCAGCGTCGCCGCGGTACAGCGCACGGCGGACCTGGCCGGGCAGGGCCTGATCGAGGTGTTGCCGACACCGGAGCCGCTGACGCTGCTCGCCTGGAGCCGCAACCGCATCGTGCCGGTGAAGATTACCGAGTTTTCGGTGACCGAGGAGGCGTTCGACACCACGCTCAACCCGATTCGCCTGACGATCTCGCTGGGCCTGCGGGTCATGAGTATTGACGACCTCGGCCCCGCCAGCCGCGGTGGCGGCATCTTCATGAGCTATTTCCGCCGCAAGGACGAACTGGCCGGCCTGGCCGGTACCGGCGATCTGTCGAGCTTCGGCATTACCCAAGGAGACCTGGAATGAGTGGCTCGATCGTCGACCAGGCGTTCTTCCATCCGGCGCTGGAGCAGAAGCGCTTTCCCAAGACCAGCCGCTATCATACCACCGAATTGGCGATCCACACCGCCGGCGACGGCACGCCCGTGCCCTATTTGAAGCGCCGGTTCCCGCCACAGCCGGCGCGGCTGGAGACTATCGGCACCTATACGGCCGCGGCACCGGACCGGCGCGATTTGGCGGCCTCGACGGCATTGGGACGGGCGGAGTTGTGGTGGCGGCTGGCCGATGGCGCCGGCGCGTTCGACCCGGACCGCGTGGTGGACCGGCCCGGCACGCCGGTGCGCCTGACCCTGGACCCCGGCGGTACGGGATGATGCGCACATGACCGGGACCCAACTCTCGATCAAGACAGGGTTTGTCACCTTCGCTCCTGCGCCGGAGGTGGTGATCGACGCGGTGCGCGACGTGCGCGTCACGCAAAAGGCCGGCCAACGCTCCGGCTTTCAGATGACGCTGGCGCTGGAAAAGGGCGGCGAGATCGAGCAGGAATTGCTGCCGGGCGGCTTCTTTTCGCCGGGCAAGCGGGTGATCCTGTCCATCATCACCAACGGCGTGCGCGAGGTGCTGATGGACGGCCACATCGCCCGCTATGACGTGGCGCAATCGAACGAGCCGGGACAAGCGACGCTGTCGCTCACCGGCACCGACGCGACGCAGTTGCTGGACCAGATCGACCTGTCCGGCGTGCCACTGGCCGGCATGCCGCCGATTGCGCAGGTCGCATTGATGCTGGCGCCGCTGGCGGTGGTCGGGGTGGTGCCTGTAGTGGTGCCGACGCCTTTGATCGCCGTCGACAATCCCATCGAGAAATGGAAAAGCGTCAAAGGCACTTTTTACGCCCATATTCAATGGCTTGCGGGGCAGGTCGGCTATCAGTTCTCGCTGGAGCCGGGCGTGACCGAGGGTCAGCAGTTTGCCTATTTCGGGCCGGACATCGGCACGCTTGTCGCCTTGGGGCGGACGGCGGCAGGCGACGTGCTGCCGCCGCTGACCGTCAATATGGACGCGGCCAGCAATGTCGAGAGTTTGAGTGTCAGCTTCGACGGGCTGTCAAAGCCGCTGGTCTATGGCTTCTACCAGAACCCGGATGTGCCGAGCCCGGTGATCCCCATTCCCTTCCCGGACGTAGTGTTCAACCCGCCGCTCGGCCCCGGCTTCATTCCCTATGCCAAGAACCTGCCGCTGAACAAACCCAGCAGCGGCAGTGGCGGCGGTGAGGAGGAAGACGACGGCATGACCAGCAGCGATCTGGCCGCCCTGATCATGCGCGGCATGAGCCGGGCGGCGAAGGGGGCGAACGTCATCACCGGCAGCGGCTCTCTCGATATCGCCCGTTACGGCCAGATTCTGCGGCCGCGCAAACTGGTGAACGTGCGCGGCGCCGGGCCGCATTCCGACGGCACCTACTACATCCAGTCGGTCTCGACGACGATCCAGCGCGGCTCGTTCAAGCAGAGCTTTACGCTCTCGCGCAACGCCCATGGCTCCTTCAGCGAAAAGGTGGCGGTATGACGGAGATCAAACGCTATTACGGCAAGCATCGCGGCGTCGTCGTCGCCAACGAGGACCCGATGCGCGAGGGGCGGTTGCTGGTGCAGGTCGGCGACGTCGGCGGCGTGATCCCGGCGACCTGGGCGACGCCGTGCTTCCCGGCGACCGGCATTCAGATGGGCGTCTATATGCTGCCGCAGATCGGCGCGGGCGTCTGGGTCGAGTTCGAGCAGGGCGACCCGGACAAGCCGATCTGGAGCGGCTGCTGGTATCACAATGGCGGCGAAATTCCGGCGCTTGCGCAGGTGCCGCCACCGCCCGGTGGCTCCAATTTCGTCATTCAGACCGCCGGCCAGAACACCCTGATGTTGAGCGATGTGCCGGGGCCGACAGGCGGCATCCTGCTGAAGAGCACCAGCGGCGCACTCATCTCCATCAATGAGGTCGGCATCACGATCTCCAACGGCCAGGGGGCGACGATCATGATGAACGGCCCGACCGTGACCGTGAACCAGGGCGCCCTGGTTGTCACCTGAAGCGAGGGAAGGAGAAGCGTTGATGCCCGGACCCGTACTCACTATCGCCGCCGCCATCACCTGCCCGCATGGTGGCAAGGTCAGCATCGCGCCGGGCGCCGCCCGGGTGACGATCCTGGGCCAGCCGGCGGCGACCATGACCGATCAGTATCTGGTAGCCGGCTGTCCCTTCCAGATTCCCATTGGCACCGGCACGAAGCCGCAGCCTTGCATCAAGACCCAGTACACCGTGCCGGCGACGCGGGTGAAGGTCTTGGGTTCGCCGGTCGTGCTGGCGACCAGCGCCGGCATTTGCCTGTCGGCGGAGCAAATCCCGCAAGGGCCGCCCATCGTCGCCGCAGTGCAGCCGAGGGTGATCGCCACATGACGCACATCGCCTTTCCCTTCCGCGCCAACGCCCTGGGCCGTACCGAGACCGCGGGCGACGCCGCCTATGTGCGCAGCCTGATAGAGCAGGTGCTGTTCACCCAACCGGGCGAGCGGGTGATGCGCCCGGGCTTCGGCGGCGGTGCGACCGCCATGGTGTTTCAGCCGAACGGCCCGCAACTGGCGAGCGCCGCCGAAATCGGCATCCATGCCTCGCTGAACCAGGCTCTGGGCGATTTGCTGGAGATCACCGGCGTCCGGGTCGAAGGTGACGAGGCCACGCTGCGGATCGCCGTACGCTTTGCCATTCGCGGCCAAGGCCAGGCCGAGGTCGCGACCTTCGAGAGGAAGCGCGCATGACCACGCCCTATCTCTGCGACGACGACGATCGCCGCCGCGCTGTCCGCGCCGCCGGCACCGTCAACGGCATCGACTTCCTGGAGGTCGCCGATCCGACTCAGACCGTGCTGGACGTCACCTTCCTGCATCCCTTGCCGGGGGAGGCAGGGGCTGTGCCCGCCGGGCCACCGCTGGTCGCGGCCAATGTGCAGATCGCCGGCGGCGTGCGTATAGCACCGGTGCGGGTCGTCAGCATCGCGCGCCCGCAGCCGAACGTGTTGCGGGTGACGGTGGATCAGCCGGGTGACTTCTCACCCTATACGCTGTCGATCATTGCGGGAGCAGGCGTCTCCGGCCCGCCGCCGGGCTTCGACCCGACGCTTTCGACGGTGAGTTTCTCGTTTAAGGCGGCTTGTCCAGCCGACCTGCCGTGTGCGCTTCCCGCCGTCGGTCTGGCGCCGCCGGGCGAGGGGCCGGTGATCGACTACCTGGCAAAGGATTTTGACAGCTTCCGCTCGCTGATGCTGGCGCGCCTGCGGCAGTTGATGCCGGACTGGCAGGACACCAGCCCCGCCGACCCCTATATCGGCGCGGTCGAGACGCTGGCCTACGCCGCCGACCGCCTCAGCTATATGCAGGACGCGGCGGGGGCGGAGGCCTATCTGACAACGGCCCGCAGCCGCATCTCCGTGCGCCGGCACGCGCGATTGATCGCCTACACCGCGCACAACGGCACGAACGCACGCACCTTCGCCGCGTTTGACATCGCGCCGCCGGCGGATGGGCAGGTGATCCAGGGTGGCACGCCGTTGGTCAGCCGAGTGCCGGGTCTAACCGCGGATATCGATGCCGACGCCTATGCAGACGCGGTCGCGGGCGGCGCTGAAGTGTTTGCAACCATGAGCGACGTGCGAGTCTTTGCCAACCATGGCCACATCGCCTTTTATACCTGGAGCCGCCGCGACTGCTGCCTGGCCCGTGGATCGATGCGGGCGACGCTGGCCGGCAATCCGGCGCTGTCGCTGAGCCCCGGCGACTACCTGCTGCTGATCCAGACCGCGGGCCCGGAAACCGGCAACCCAGCCGACGCCGACCCGGACCTGGCGCATGTTGTGCGTCTGACTGTCGTGACACCCGGCGTCGATCCGCTGGATGGCGCAGCCGTGGTCGAGGTCGAGTGGGCCAGAGAAGACGCCTTGCCCTTCGATCTGCCGCTCTCCGCACCTGTCGGTATCGACGGCGCCGATCTGGCCTTGGCCGAGGCGCGCAGCAACCTGGCGCCCGCCGATCACGGCGTCTGGATGGATGCGCCGTTGTCGCCCGATACCGCTCCGGTGGGCGAGACTTACGCACCCTGCATCACGGTTGCCAACGTCACCTTCGCGGCACCGTTCGCCGCCGATGCGGCATCCGCAAGCGCCGCGCTGACAACGGACGCGCGCGACGCTGTGCCGCTCATCCAACTGGCTGATGCGACAGGCGATTGGGATTTCCGCCAGGACCTGTTGGCCAGCGACCGCTTTGCCAACGACGTGGTGGCGGAGATCGACGATGCCGGCTTCGCCTGGCTGCGCTTCGGCGACGATGTTAACGGACGCGCGCCGACGCCGCTGAGCCGCTTCACGGCCCGGGCGCGTTTCGGCAACGGTGTGCAGGGCAATATCGGCCGCAACGTCTTGGCCCACGCCTTCACTGGCTGGAACGGCTTGGCTGTGCCCGGCATTCTGGGCGTCTCGAACCCGTTGCCGGGGCAAGGCGGCGTCGAGCCGGAGACGGTGGCGCACACCCGCCTGTTCGCCCCGCCCTCGATCCGCACGCAGCAGCGCGCGGTGACGGAGGAGGATTGGCAAGCCTGGGCGCTGCAACACCCGGAGGTGCAACGCGCCTCCGCCGAGTTGCGGTGGACCGGCAGTTGGTACACGGTGTTCGTGACGGTGGACCGCGTCGGCGGCGGCTCCACCACAGACGACCCGGAGTTCCGCGATACCCTGCTGGCGCACCTCTCCCGCGCCCGGCTGGCCGGCTATGACCTGGAGTTGCGCGACCCGGTCTTTGCGCCGTTGCGGGTCGAACTCCGCGTATGCGTCGCTCGCGATTTCGCCCGCGCCGCTGTGCGAGCCGCACTGCTCGACCGGTTTTCCTCCGGCATTCGCCGCGACGGCAGCAAGGGCTTTTTCCACCCCGATCAATTCAGCTTCGGCGATCCGGTGTTCTCCAGCCGCATTTACGCGGCGGCGATGGCCGTCGATGGCGTCGCCTCCGTCGATATCACGGTGTTCCAACGCATGGGCCGGGCTGCGAATGGCGAGATTGCCGCCGGCGTGCTGCGCCCCGGCGACCGGGAGATCGTGCAGTTGGAGAACGACCCGAACTTCCCCGAGCGCGGCCTGTTCGAAGTGATTATGGAGGGCAACCTATGACCGATACGGCCCTGACTTGCATCACGCCTGCGGAGCGCACGCCGCTCGACACCGCGTCCGAGCCCTTCCAGGCCACGTTCAGCTACCGCGTCGGTCGCCACGCCAGCTTCATGGCGACCATGAGCGCCGGCCTCTCCGCCGATCCGGGCTTGGCGCGCCTGACCACCCGTGATCCCTCCGACCCGGCTCTAGCCTTGTTGGATAGCTGGGCGACGGTGCTGGACGTGTTGACCTTTTATCAGGAGCGGATCGCCAACGAAGGCTTCCTCGGCACCGCGGTCGAGCGCCGCTCGATCCTGGAGTTGGGCACGCTGATCGATTACGAGCTGGCGCCCGGCGTTTCCGCCGAGACCTATCTGGCGTTCTCGACCGACGAGTTCCCTGGAATGGTCACCGATGTGACCGTCCCCGCCGGTGCGAAGGTGCAGAGCATACCGGTCGAACTCGGCGAACTGCCGCAAACCTTCGAGACCAGCCAGGACCTGGCGGCGCGCTCGATCTTCAACGACATGCGCCTGGAACTGGCGCTCTATGTTGAGCCGGTCCCCGGCGACAGCGTAATCTATCTGGAGGTGGCCGACGCCCAGCTATCGCCGGGCGACGCGCTTGTCATCTTGGGTGATGAGCGCCGAGCATCTGCGGCCAGCCGGCGCTGGCAGATGCGCCGCGTCTTATCGGCGGAACCCATCGCCGAAGACCCGATCTCGCGCCAGCCAGCCCGGACTGTGGTGACGCTGGAATTCCCGTTGGGCAGCGCCGACCGCCTGCCGCAGACCGGCATTCGCGCCTTCGCGTTCCGCCAGCGCGCGGCGCTGTTCGGGCACAACGCGCAACCGTGGGTCACGCTGCCGCTGTCGCTGCGCTTCGGCGAGTTGAAGCCGATGATCGCGGTCGGCCCGCCGGTTCAAGCGTTCGCGTTTTCCGTCGAGGCGGCGTCTTTGGAGGGCCCCGGCGGCGGCGCGGTCTCTGAGAACAGTCCTGCGCTAGACCTAGCGCTGTCGCCGATCTTCGACGACCTCGACTTCTTCCCCGACACCAACGACAACCTGATCAAGGGCGCCTTTGCCGACCGCAAGGATAGCTGGGCGGAGGCGCTGCTGCCCGCGGCAGATCCCTACATCTTTCTGGATCAGGTCTACGACAAATTCGTCGCCGGCGGTTGGGTCGTGCTGCGCAAGGCGGTGGCCGGCGGCACCGATGAGGAGTTGTACTTCATCGAGGAGGCGGCGGAGGTCAGCCACTCGGACTTCAATGTGACTGCCAAGGTCACCCGCCTGCGCCTGTCCGGCACCGGCCTCGACAAATTCTCACCGCGCAATGCGACCGTCTACGGCGCCAGCGACGCGGTCGCCTGGGCGCGCAAGCCGGTTGGGACGCCGCTCACCGGCCTGACCCTGGAGTTGGAGAAGCCGGTCGAGGGCCTGGCGGAAGGCCAGTTCCTATCCATCCGTGGCAAGGCAGCCGGGACCGGCCAGCCGGCGGGCATCATTGGCGTGATCGACTCGCTGGCGACGATTCCCGCCCAAGGCAGCGCCGAGATGCAGCCTCAAGTCGCGCAAACGACGCAGGTCACGCTCACCCGCGCCATCGAACCGCCCTTGCGCCGCGATACGGTGCGCATCAACGGCAATGTCGTCACGGCCTCGCACGGCGAAACCCGGGCAGAGGCCATCGGCTCCGGCGACGCTACCCGGCGTTTCCAAATTATAGACTTGCCCGCCAAACCCCTGACCCACGTCAGCGCGCCGGGCGAAAGCGGCCGCGCCTCGACCCTGGCCTTGCGCGTCAACGATATCCTTTGGAAAGAGGCGCCGAGCTTCATCGCCGCCGGAGAGAAAGACCGGGTTTTCACTCAGACCATCGATAACGAGGGCACGGTCGGCCTGACCTTCGGCGACGGCGCGACCGGGGCGCGGGTGCCGACAGGCTCGGCGAATATCAAGGCGCAATACCGCGTCGGCACCGGCCTTGCAGGCCTGCTGGGGGTGGATCGGCTGACCCAGCCGATGACCCGCCCGGTCGGCCTGCGCGCCGTGACCAACCCGCTGCCAACCTCCGGCGCGGAGGACCCGGAGACGCTGGAGACCGCGCGCCAGAACGCGCCGGTGACGGTGAAGACGCTCGGCCGCATCGTCTCGCTCGCCGACTATGAGGATTTCGCGCGCGCCTTCGGCGGTATCGCCAAGGCCAAGGTCACGTCGCTCTGGGATGGCGCGCGCACCGTCGTGCACCTGACCATTGCCGGCGCGAATGGCACGACTCTGGGTCCGCTGGATGCGACCTACCAGAACCTGGTCGCCGCCATCGACGCCGCCCGGCCGCGCGGCCAGCCGATCCGCATCGATAGCGCCGCAGTGGTGCAATTCCTGGTCGATGCCGAGGTCTGGGTGCACCCGGACTATCTGGCGGAGACCGTGCTGGCGGCGGTCCGCGCCGCCCTCGAAGCCGCCTACAGTTTCGACGCCCGCGCCTTCGCCGCCCCGGTCGCGGCCAGTGAGATCGTGGCGCTCGCTCAAAGCATCGACGGGGTGGAGGGCGTGGCGCTGCAACGCTGCTACCGCCTGCCAGGGCCGGTTGTCGTCACCGATCCGGTTGAGCCGCTGCTGCTGGCGGCCCCGGCGCGGTTCGAGGCCGGCGTCTACCAAAAAGCCGAGCTGCTGACGCTCACCTCGGCAAACCTGACATTGCGGGAGGCCACGCCATGACCGGCGAAATCTACGACCTGCTGCCAGCCCACATCAAAACCCGCGACGAGGAGGCGGAAGGCGTCCTGAAAGCGCTGTTCGCGCTGATGCAGCGGGAAGGCGATGTGGTCGAAGACGACATCCGCCGCCTGGCCGAAACCTGGTTCATCGAGACCTGTCCCTCTTGGGCCATCCCCTATATCGGCCAACTGCTGGACGCCCGCGCCCTGCACGATCTGGGACCGGAAAGTGGCTTCTCGCCCCGCGCCTGGGTCGGCAACACCATCCGCAACCGCCAGCGCAAGGGCACACTCGGCGCCATCGAGTCGGTGGCCTCAGAGGCAACCGGCCTGCCAGCGCGGGCGAACGAAATGTTCGAGCGGCTGTCGGCGACCCAATGGCTGAACCACCGCCGGCTGCATCGCAACGCCGCCGCCCATATCCGCGACGGCGACGCCATGGCGCTGACCGGCAGCGCCTTCGATCGCACGCCGCGCTCGGCGGAGGTCCGGCGCATCGACCGCAACGCAGGCCGCTACAACATCCCGAATATCGCCATCCACCTCTGGCGGTTGCAGCCCTATCGCCTGCCGCAGGTCGAGGCGGCGCGGATCAGCGGCTATCAGTTCACGGTCGATCCACTGGGCCGCGATATCCCACTCTATTGGCGCGGCGAGACAGAGACCGACGCCATCGGCATCGCCAGCATGCTCGACCTGCCGGTGCCCTTGATGCGCCGGCCGCTGTTTCGGGAGTTGGAGGCGGCGCGTCAGGCGATCACTGATGCAGAAACCCCGGCTTACCAGTGGTTTCGCGGCCTGCCCGCCGTCGCGCTCGCCATTCAGGATGCGCCAGGCGACCCATTCGTCGCGGTCGATCCCTCTGCCATCGCCATTTGCGACCTGCACGATGTCGGCGGCGGCGATTGGCGCAGACCGCCGGCCTCTAAGGACTACCAGACACCCGGCGGTGCAACCGAGGCGCGGCCTATTCTGGCCGGCTTCGATCCGATACGAGGTCGCGTCGCGCTGCCGGCGGGAAGCACCGCGAATGCCCTGCACGCCTCCTATATCTATGCCGCGCCGGGCGATTTGGGCGGCGGCGCCTATGACCGCCGTTTGACGGCGGAGCAGTTGCTGGGCCGGGCGGCGGATTTCCAGGTCGGTGTGTCGAAGCGATTGCCGAGCGACGGCCTGACCATCGTGCCCTCAATCGGCGAGGCCATCGGCCTCTGGAACGCCAGGGCGCCGGGGGAGGCGGGGCTGATCGTGCTGATGGACAACGACCGGTTCGAGGAAGACCTGACCGGCCCGAACGCCGCCGTAATCCGCGCCGGTTCGGCGCTCGCCATCGTCGCTGCCGATTGGCCGGAGGAGGCAGCGCAGGGCGGCGGTATGCAGCGGCGGGTCGGCACGCTCTCGGCCCGCGACCGCCGCGCCGCCATCGTCGGCTCGCTGGAAGTGCGGACCGAGGTCGCGCTCGGCGCCAACCTGCCGGGCCGCTTCGCCCTGGACGGCGTGTTGATGGCCGGCAACCTCGCGCTGACCGGGGCGGCGGGCACCGCGTTCGGGCAGGTGGCGCTGTCGCATCTGGCGATTGCGCCGGCGACCGGCGGCGTCTCTCTCACCAATGCGGCGATAGAGGAAGTCTTGAGCCTGCATCGTGTCATCACCGGGCCGCTGGCGCTGGGCACGGTCGAGGCGGAGGTGCGGATCGCGGAGAGCATCGTCGATGGCGCCGGCGCCGCTGCGATCACCGCCAGCGCCGCCAACCTGACGCTCGACGCCGCAACGATCTTAGGCTCCACCGCAATCGGTGAGATTTTCGCCACCGACACGCTGTTCGATGGTCCCATCGTTGCGGAGCGCACCCAGGCCGGATGCCTGCAAACCTGCGCGTACGATCCCGCCGGCTCGCGCACGCCCCGGCGATACCGCTGCCAGCCGGACCTGGCGCTCGGCGGCCAACCGGCGGCGGCGCACGCGGCGATCATCGCGGGCCTTCGACCCTTGTTCGCGGCTCGCGATTTCGGCGCGCCGGACTATGGCCGCCTGGCGGATCGTGCCGCCGCCGAATTGCTGACCGGTGCGGCCGATGGCGGCGCGATGGGGGCCTGGGGCTTCCTGCAACTGGGCTGGCGCGAGACCAATTTGCGGCTGGCTATCGACGAATATCTGCCGTTCGGCCTCGTGGCCGGCTCGGTCTATGAAACATAATAAAATGAAGGTGTCAGGATCATGAAAGGCGATTTCTCCAGGCTGACTTTCGACCCGAACCGGGCCTTCACGCAGGTTTTGCGCCAACAGGGCCGGGTCGACGTGGATGCCGACTGGAACGAGCAGCAGGCGATCCACAGCCACCTCGACCGCACAACCCGCCGCGACGTGATCGGGCCGAGCGGCGCGCCACTCGACAACGCCGGCTTTGCCATCGGCACGGCAGGCGGTTTGCGGATCGGAGCAGGGCGGTTCTATGTCGGTGGCCAGTTGCTGGAACTGGCGTCGGACGTGCTATTTGCGGACCAGCCATATCTGGCCGGCCTGACGCCCTACCTGAATATCAATGGTGGACCCATCGCCGCGCCGACCAGCGGGCGATATGTGTTCTATCTGGAAGCCTGGGACTTCCACACGACCGCGGTTGAAACCCCGGCGCTGCGCGAACTGGCGCTCGGCGGGCCGGATACGACGACGCGGTTGCAGTCGGTCTGGCGGGTGCGGGCGCTGCGCATCGGCGTCGCCGGCGGGCAGGCGCATTGCGAAACCCTGACGCCCGGCTGGTCGGCGGTAATCGATGCGCCGACCGGAACCCTGGCCGCCCGCGCGCGGGCCGTGCCGCCGGTCGACAACCTTTGCGCCCTGCCGGAGAGCGCCGGCTATCAGAGCCTCGACCATCGGCTCTATCGGGTGGAGGTGCACGACCCCGGCGCGCCCGGCGTTGCGACCTTCAAGTGGTCGCGGGACAATGCGGCTTTCGTCACGCGCTGGCTCGCCCGCAACGGCAATGAGTTGACGGTCGCGACCACCGGTTTCGACGCGCACATCGGCTTCCGCAATGGCGGCTGGGTCGAGTTGACCAGCGACACGCGGGAACTGGCCGGGCTGCCGGGCACGCTGGTGCGCGTCGCCCGCGTCGTCGGCGACGTGCTGGAGATCGAGCCTGCCACCGCCACCGGGTCGCTCGCCATTGCCGACTTCGGCGACACGCCAAAGGTGCGCGCCTGGGATGGCGCCGGCGCTGCCTCGCTGACGGCTGGCGGTTTCCTGGCGCTGGAGAACGGGGTCGAAGTGGAGTTCGGGGCCGGCGCCTACGCCACCGGCGACTACTGGACCATCCCGGCCCGCTCGGGTTTTGGTGTCGAGTGGCCGGAGGTCGGGGGCGTGCCGGAACCGCAATTGCGCCACGGCACCGCGCATCGGTTTGCACGCCTGGCACTGCTCGATTTCCAGAACAACGCCTGGAGCTTTATCGCCGATTGCCGGCCGCTATTCCCCGCCGCAACGGAGCTCTTGAGCCTCGACACGCTCAGCGGTGACGCGCAGGAGATTGCGCCGGACCCGGCAGCGCCGGCAGCCTTCTTGCAACTGCGCCGAGCCCTCGTCGTCGGTGTGGCGCGCGGGCAGCATCCAGTCGCGAACGCGCAGGTGCGGTTCCGCATCGTACTCGGCAACGGCCAGTTGGCTGGCGGCGGTGCGGAGCAGGTGGTCACCACCGCAGCCGATGGCACCGCCAGCATCGGCTTCGCGCTGGACTCCACCACTCTGGATCAGGCTGTCGAGGCGACGCTGCTGAGCCCCGGCGGCAACCCGCAGCACCTGACCCACACCTTCAACGCCCATTTGTCGCGGGCGGCGGAGGTCTCGTTCGATCCGGCCAACTGCCCGCCGCTGGCCGGCGACCGCACCGTACAGGCGGCGATTGAGCGGCTCTGTCAGGTCGGCGCGCAGGGGTGCGCGACCTACGTCCTGTCGCCGGATGCCGACTGGCGCGCCGTGCTGAACAGTTTGCAGGCCGGCGAGAACGCGCACATTTGCTTCCAACGCGGCAACTACGAAACAGCCGAGAGAATTACGCTAAATGGCTTAGGCCATATTCTGCTTACCGGCTGCGGCCAAGCCAGCCGCATCGTCGCCCGCGGGCGGGAGTGCGCGCTGCACTTCGTCGATTGCGCCAGCCTGACTGTCTCCCACCTCGCACTGGAGGCACCGGACGCTAGCGATCCGCAAGCGCCGGTGCCGGATATCAACGGCGTGCTGACGGCGACCGGCTGCGGCTCGGTCGATATCGAAGGCGTCACCATGCTGACCGGCGCATCGGCTCGCCCGGATCGGGCCTGCCTCGCGGTCCGCCAAGTCACGCGCGGACGGGCCAATACGGTGACCGAGCGGGTGGTGGTCCGCAACAGCCACTTCGCGGTCGGCGAGGGCCAGACTGGCGTGCTGGTCACCGACGCCGGCGTCGTGCAGATCGAGGACAACCGCGTCACTGGGGCGGGCACCGTCGGCACCGGAACCGGACCGGGCGGGTTCTCGCCTGGCGCGCTCACCGCAATCCGGCGGCGGTTGGTGGACGATCTGATCCGAGAAACGCCAGCACCACCGCCGACGCCCGACGGCTTCGTAGGCATCACGGTAGGAGAGTTCACCGCGAACTTGCCATCCTCTGTCGATCAGGGCGATTGGGAGCGCGCGGTTCGCGCCAATCCGCCGACCGAAGCTGAGCTTGCCGATACCGACACCGTGCAACGTTATGTCACGCGGATAGGCAATGAAATCGCGGCGGAGCGGATACCCGCTCCAAGCCTGACGCGCTTGGTCAATATCATAGGTCGGACATCGGACACTCGGCCGGAGCCGCGGGTCGCACAGCGGCTGGTGCTGAGCGACCGGCCGCAGGTAAGCGCACGGGCGCCAACACAGACTTCGTCGGGCCGCTCGGTCACGGTGGCCGCTGGCAGTAATCAGGTGTCCTTCAACTCCGATATCAGCCAAGGCAATTGGAACCTGCTGATGCGCACGGTCGGCACCAGCAACGTCTCGTCCATCGAAACGTTGGAGCAGGCGGTGCGGGAGGCCGCGAACGCGATCATCGCCGATCCTGCTCTGCGTGCCCGCCTGGCCTTCGCCCGCAACTACTATGACGCACTCGCGGCCCGAACCGCCGCCATTGCCGCCAAAGGTATTGTCTGCGCCGGCAACCGGCTGGCGGAGGTGACGGTCTCCGGCAATAGCATCGCCCGCGCCTATGAGGGCATCCGCGTCGCGCTCAGCCACTCCGCCCCCCGGGATGCGCCGCCGGATATCGTCGGCTCGGTCTCGGTTACCGGCAATCGTATTGGCTTGGGATTGCCTCTATCCGCCACTCGCGGCGATCAGGGCATTTTGATCGGCAACGCCGACCGGGTGCACGTCTCCGAGAATGAGGTGCTGTTCCAGCCGCAAGCCAACGATCCACCCTACGTGACGGGGATCGAGCTTTGGGGTTTCTACGGCCTGAAAATCCACTTGCGCGAGAACATGGTTTCCAACGCCGAATACGCGATCCGCGTGACCCAAGAGGGGGCCGTACCCGGCAACGACACCGGCAGCACGTTCGGCCCGATGTGGCGCGCGGTCGCCAACTTCTCGTTGAATGGCGGCCGGCAAGCCTTCGTGTTTCAGTCCGACCCGGAAGCCGCCGGCGGCCCGCAACCGCTGCCATTCATTCAACAGGACAACATGCGGTCTTCGGCCTAGCTCATATCGAAAGCGGTTGGCAGAGATATTCCCGCCGCGAAACCTGGGTTGTCGCGTCGCTCGTGGCTCCTCAGAATGACGACCCGTTGAAATTATCCCTGCACGACGATTTTGGAGTGAGTGCATGTTGCGAAAGCTGGCGCTAAACAACCACCAGGGAGCCGCCGTCGCTTGAAGGAAAGTGCGAAAGACTCTGGACGCTGCCTACAGCACCGGCCGTTGTGCTATTGCTTGTGTTCTGGTCGAGGGCAAGATCAAACCAGCGCCCTGTAGCCACCGGCAAACCGCATCCCGGCAGCCCCTAAAACCCCTGCTCTGCCCGAAAGGCATGGGCAGGGTAGACGCCCAGGATCCGCACTTCCCGGCTGAAAAACTCCAACTCCTCCAGCGCATTGCGCAGTGAGGCCTGGTCCGGGTGTCCCTCGACGTCGGCATAGAATTGCGTCGCGGTGAACTCGCCCTCGACCATATAGCTTTCCAGCTTGGTCATGTTGACGCCGTTGCTGGCAAAGCCACCAAGGCCCTTGAACAATGCCGCCGGCACGTTGCGCACCCGGAAGATAAAGGTGGTGATCACCTTCTCGTCGCTGTTGGCGGGCGGCGGCGGCGGGCGAACCGGCTTGCGGCTGAGAATGATGAAGCGGGTGGTGTTGTGGCTAGCGTCCTCGATATTGGCTTCCAGCACCTTCAGCCCGTAAAGTTCCCCGGCCAGGGCAGACGCTACCGCAGCCTCCGTTATGTCGCCGGATTTGGCGAGATCGGCCGCCGCGCCGGCGGTATCGGCATGGACGATGGCTTCCAGCCCCAACCGCTTGAACGCATTGCGGCATTGGCCGAGCGCGTGCACGTGGCTGCGCACCCGCTTCACCGTCTTCAGGCTCGCACCCGGCACGGCCAGCAATTGGTGCTGCACCCGCTGGAAATGCTCGCCGACGATGTGCAGCCCGGTGCCGGGCAACAGATGGTGGATGTCGGCGACGCGGCCCGCGAGGGAATTCTCGATCGGGATCATGGCGAGCGCGGCGCGCCCATCCTCAACCGCACCGAAGGCGCCCTCGAACGAGCCGCAGGGCAGGCTGGTCCAGTCCGGAAAGGCCGTTCGGCAGGCAAGGTCGGAATACGCGCCGAGCGAGCCTTGAAAGGCGATGGTACGGGCTGGATCTGTCATCGGGCTCTATCATTAGTTGCGGGATCGGTTGCGGTTTGGGCCGCATACCAGTCGCGTGCCCGTTCGAGTTCAACCGGAGTGTCGACACCCAGCGGGACGGTGTCAACGATGGCGATATTGATCGACATCCCGGCCTCCAACGCGCGCAATTGCTCCAGCCGCTCGCGCGCCTCCAGCATGCCTTGCGGCAGGCTGACGAAGCGTTGCAGCGCGCCGCGCCGGTAAACGTACATCCCGATATGGTGGTAAAGCGGTCCCGGGCCAGTCGGCGCCGTTGCGCGGGTGAAATAGAGGGCGCGGCGGTCCTTTCCGAAGATCGCTTTGACCACGTTCGGATTGGTCCGCTCTTCCTCCCGCACGATTTCGACCACCGGTGTCGCGATGTCGGCGTCGCCCAGAGCGTGCAAGGTGTCGCGGATGGTTTGCGGGTCCAGCGTCGGCAAGTCGCCCTGCACGTTGATGACCGTGTCATAGACCCTGGTCGGATCGCACTGCACCAAGGCCTGCATGATCCGGTCCGAGCCGCTGGGCAGATTCGGGTCGGTCAGCACTGCCTGCCCGCCAGCCGCCACGACCGCATCGACGATGGCCGCTTCCGCCGCGGCGACGACGACCGGGCCGACATCCGCCGCTTTCGCTCGCTCCATAACGCGCACGATCATCGGCTTGCCGGCAATGTCGGCAAGCGGCTTGTCGGGCAGCCGGGTCGAGGTCAGCCGGGCTGGGATCAACACAATCGACCGCATGGTGCACAAACGCTCCTGTGGATTTAGGATGGCAAGTTGCCGCTTCGCATGCCTGGATTTGGTGCGTCCGGCAAGACCGACGGCGCAAGGAAAGCCCATTGGCGGCCCGCAGTGGCGTTGAGCCGCATTTGCCTGCAACCGGATCGGCGGTAGCGCTTCTAGGCGGATCAGCGCTTTCCAGCGGCGCCGTTTGAGTTTGAGAAAGGCCGGTTAATGAAAACGATGGAGATCAACAAGGTCGTAGCCGCGATACTGATGGCGGGTGTGGTGGCGATGCTGTTGGGCTTTGTTGCGAAGCTGATCATCCCCGATCCTGGTGCCGACGGCGATGGGCACGCCCCGAACCTGTTCGCCCATCTCGCGCCAGCCCCTTTTGCCGGCGGCAGCACTGAGCCTGCCGGGCCGGAGCCGATTGCGGCGTTCCTGGCGAGCGCCACCGTCGAG
>CAXBDI010000021.1:0-42150 GCA_963974445.1 uncultured Alphaproteobacteria bacterium | reverse complement strand
CCTCAAAGGCAAGCCCATGCTGCAGACGATTTGACAGGGGGCTGAGCAGTTACTAAACGACTACTCACTATTTAGAACGGACGAATCGCTGCTGAAATCAGAAGCATTTCTAAATTTTAAATTGGGCGGTCGTCGATAATTCCAACGTTCTCTTCACTATGGACCTCACTCCGCCGCTTGCTCCAACGCCTCCTTCGCCAGCAGCACGCTCAGCGCGTCTAGCAACCGGTCGATGTCGGCGCGTGTGTGTTGCGGGCTGGGGGTGAGGCGCATGCGCTCGGTCCCTTTCGGCACGGTCGGGTAGTTGATCGGCTGCACGTAGATGCCCCATTCGTCCATCAGCCGGTCGCAGAGCGCCTTGCAGCGCACCGGATCGCCGATGCGCACCGGCACGATGTGGCTGGGGCTATCCATCAGCGGCAGGCCGCGCTCGATCAGGCCAGCCTTCAGATAGGCCGCGTTGGCGTGCAGGGCATCGCGCTCCGCCGAACTGGCGCGCACGTGGCGGATGCTGGCGATGGCGCCCGCCGCTATCACAGGCGAGATCGAGGTGGTGAAGATGAAGTTAGCGGCGAAGCTGCGGACCACGTCGCAAATCCTGGCCGATGCCGCGATATAGCCACCCATGACACCAAACGCCTTGGCCATCGTGCCGGAAATCACGTCGAGTCGGTCCAGCACCCGGTCGCGCTCGGCGACGCCGCCGCCGGTGGGCCCATAGAGGCCGACACCGTGCACCTCGTCGATGAAGGTGAGCGCGTTGTATCGCTCGGCCAAGTCGCAGATTTCGGCGATGGGGCCGAAATCGCCATCCATGGAATAGACGCTCTCGAAGGCAATCAGCTTTGGCCGCCCCAGCGGTTGGGCGGCGAGCAACTCCTCCAGATGCGCCAGGTCGTTGTGGCGGAAGACCACCCGCTCGCACCGCGCGCCCTTGATGCCATCGATCATCGAGGCATGGTTCAGCGCATCCGACAGGATCAGGCAATTCGGCAGCATCCGGCCCAGGGTGCCGAGCGCCGCCTCGTTCGCGACATAGCCGGACGTGCAGACCAGCGCTGCCTCCTGGCCATGCAGGTCGGCCAGTTCGCGTTCGAGCTCCACATGATAGGCGGTGGTGCCGGCGATGTTGCGGGTGCCGCCGGAGCCGGCGCCGACCTTATCCAGCGCCGCGTGCATCGCCTCGATCACGACGGGGTGCTGTGCCATGGCCAGGTAGTCGTTGGAGCACCAGATGGTGATCGGCTGCTCCTGCCCGCCGATGCGGCGCACGCCATTTGGGAAGTTGCCGCGCTCACGCAGGATTTCGGCGAAGGTGCGGTAGTTGCCCTCGTCGCGCAGCCGTTGCAGCATTCCGTCAAATTGCTGGTCATAATTCATGGTGCAGACCACCTTTTTCACAAACGGCGCTCACGGGTCGTAATGCCCGGAAGCCTCAGTCTTGCCGCGCAGCCAGCCCCTTGGCCACAAACCCTATAGTCGCAGGGATGGCGGATCACGGATAGTGAATTGGGTGTGAAGACTTGGGTAGGCGCGCACTTGGTGCTGAAATCGAAGCCGATACCGCGGCATCATTCATCGGCCAACGGCATGCGCATTTCGGAGCCGACCCGCTTCAGCCCGTACTTCTCGTAGAAGGCTCGATTGTGCTCGGTCCATTCGACCAGATAGAGCCCGTATTCGGCGCAACCGCGGGCTCTGGCGCCGGCGATAGCCGCCTCCAGCAACCGCCCGCCAAGCTTCAGGCCGCGAGCGGCGGGATCGACGATCAACTCTTCCAACTGCGCGTACTCGCCGCCATAGCGCATGGCGATATTGAAGGACTGGGAGGCCATGCCGACGACTCGGCCGTCGGCAAGCGCCACCCAGATCTCGCCGCGCTCCTGCTCTGCCAGCCTGTCGAAGATAGCCGCGGCGCCCGGCGTCAGGGGCCGTCCGTTCGGGCCGCCGAGCAGTTGCAGCAATTCAAGACAGCGGTCGCGGTCGGCGGCTTCGGCGAGGCGGATTGTGACGGTCATTCGAAAGCCTTGTGTATTGCGCGTGACCCACCGTTGCCTACGTCCGTCCGAACGTTTGGCGGCAATGACTGGGCGGGCGCGTGCCTATGCGCGGATGATCTCGCCTGTAATCGTCTGCCGGCCCATGGCCACCTCATAGCCGAACTTCATCGACTGCATGCTAAAGGCGATGATCATGCCACCCACGCAAATATCGAAGAAGCCGATGGCCATGATGCCCGCAATCGCACCGGCAAGGGTCAAGCCCATCAAGCAAAAGCCGAAGGTGGCGGCCAACACGCCAAGGGTTGCCGCGATCAGCCCGACCTGTGGCAGCGGCGGCGTTTCGTGCATTGCCGTGTCCGCATCGAGTGAATCGTCGCGTCGCGGTGACTGCATGATGGTTCTCCCTCGGCTGCCGCTTGCCCGCATCGCCCCCGCCATGACAATCAGCGGAAGCGATGCGGGACGCAAGCCGGAAACAGAGCAGTGCCGAGCCGAACCCGCCGCCGCCTCAGATATCATCCAGCGGATAGATCGGACGGCGCACCTTCGCGAACGTCAATTGGTTATAGTCGGAGGTGCAAACCCCCGTGCCGGCGCATTCGATGATGTCCTTGGCCATGTCCTCGAAGCCGGCGCGGAAGTGGACGCGGCTCTTGATCATCAGGAATTTTTTGCGGGTCGGATCGATGCCGAGGGCGCGGAAAGCCTGCTGGTCGTTCGGCTCGTTCTGGCGGCTGATGACGACGATCTCCACCTTGCCGGTGTCGAGCACGACGGTCGGACCCTGGTCGAACAGCACGCCGGTACCCGCCGGCCCCTGGTTGCGGTATTGGCCGTTGTGGATCAGCTTGACCCGGCCTGTCACTTCGCGCGGCTGACCCTGCAGGCCCAGCGAGGGCATCGACATCTTGCCGCCGAGGCTGACCGTGCAGGTGTTGCCGATGCCGGCGGCGATCATCTCCTGCACGGCGCGCGGGTCGCAGATGGCGTAGGCGGCCACGTTCTCCAGCCCCGCGTCGAGGATGCCGCCGAGCACGGTCATCGTGTCCATGGTGCCGCCGCTCGCCGCGTTGTCGAAATGGTCGAGCAGCACGACCGGACCCTCGGTCACCTTGGCGGCGCGGGCGAGCGACTCTTCCAGCGGCTCGATCTTGTAGACCCAGTCGGCGCGGTGCTTCCAGGCGAACTCCAGCAACTCGTCGGTGTATTTCTGGGCCTTCTCCGGGTTGTTGTCGGTGACCACCACTGCGGAGAGGCCGGCCCGGCTGATGTCCGCATGTGGGAAGCCGACGAACAGGGTGGCGGTCAGAACATCGTCCTCCGCCTCCATCTCCTTGGTCCTGGCCTGCAAATCCTTGTTGGGGAAGCGCCCCGTGCCCTGGCACATCACATGCGGCAGCATCGGCTTTTGGCCCCAGGCGATGGTCGGCTTGACCTTGCCATCCAGCATGGCGAACAGCGCCTTGCCGGCGCGCATGCCGGTCTCGTAATTGTCGATGTGCGGATAGGTCTGAAAGCCGGCCAGCACCGTGCAGTTGTCGATGATCTCCGGATAGAGATTGGTGTGCATGTCCAGCGCCACACCAATCGGCAGGTCCGGTGCGATTGCGCGAATGCGCTTCAGCAGCGCGCCTTCGCCGTCCTCCAATTCCTCCGTCACCATCGCGCCGTGCAGGTCGAGCAGGCAGGCGTCGCACCCGGCCTCTACGGCCTGGCAGATCGCATCGGTCATGGCCTTGTAGGCGTCGGCCTGCACCGGACCGCTGGGCCGGGCCGAGGCGGCGATGGGCGTGACGATCTCGGCACCGGCTGCCTCCGCCAGTTCGACGAACGCGGCCAGGGCGGAGTTGGTGCCGCGGAATGCCGGAATGACCTCGTCGTCCCGAAACGGGTCTGGCTGGCCCGACGCAAAGCGGCCGAGCGGCGTCAGTACGGGGGAGAAGGTGTTGGTCTCGTGCTTCATCATGGCAATGACGACGCGCATCGGCGGGGTCTCCGGCAGTATAGGGAAGCGTTTACGCTTTAGGATGACGCCATTTAATCGGCGTCACAAGCTATAGCCACTGGCCAGAGCGGCGCCGATGAATAAGAAGCTAATTTTTCTAGGAAAATCAAATCCATATCCACAGCCAGCTTTCCAATTTCTGAATATCGAGTAACTTGAGCGAAAATCATCTCTCGAAAAAATTGATGAGCCTATCTTGACCGACGCAAGAGGATCGCTACAACCATACGTAGGTACGTTAGATACCGCTTTAAAAATCCGACTTAGGAGCATCACGATGAACAAAACCGCACTTCGCGCTGGCCTTGCTATGATTGCCAGCGTGTCACTGAGCGCTGCCGCCAATGCGGCGCCGATCGGCCCAACCTTTCAGACGTTTGGCGATCTGCAGAACGCGACATCGACCTCTGTCACATTCAGCGGCAGCGGCATCCCGACCAATCCGGCGGCCTATTCCGTGTTCACCGCGGGTAACGGCGATGAGTTGGTCTTGGGCTTGATAGCCACTCCGCGCTTTTCCAATCCGACACCTACGAATGACGGCGCCGGCACCTACACGGCAACGGCCGGACTGAACGGCGGCAGGGCAACCTGGAACTTCAGCTACTTTGCCGAAATCATCGACAACGGCGGTGGCAGTACTTTCGCCGATTTCAACACCGTATTGCTGTACGATCTCGATCCGGGCGTCGATACCGACGAGGCAGACCTGGGTGTTATCGACTTCGGCGCTAGCCCGGGTGTGAACCTCATCCAGGATTCCCAGAATGCCACTTTCGGCTTCCTGGCCTCTGGGATCCCTGGCGTCGTTACACCGCCGTCGTTCACGCCGTTCAACGCCAATGTCGGTGGTGAGTACACGTTCGCTTTCCGGTCGACACTGGGTGACGTTGCGATCAATGTGAACGTGGTTCCGACCCCGGAACCGGCAGCCCTGGCTCTCATCGGGGCTGGTGTGTTGGCACTCGGCGCGACCCGTATCCGCCGTCGTAGCGCAAACGCCACGGCAGCTTAACCGGACCCACAAAGCCTCTCCCTCTACCCAAATCGGCGGCGAGGGGGAGGCTTTGTCGCGAACTCAGAAACGGCAGCAGAGGCGAGCGCCCAACTTGCTCTGGGCTATCTGGCCGCGCGGCGGCGGAAGCGATGCACGAGGCCGAACAGCGCCGCGCCGGCGATCAGCAGCCCGGTTGCCGGCACGGGTATTTGCTGCGTCGGCTCCGGCTTCAGGCGCGCGAACAACTGGTTCTGACTGCGGGCGCTGACCAGGGCCGTCACCGTGACGTCGGCGTTGGGCTTCCAGGTGTTGTCGCCGATATTGCCCAGCCAGGATTGCGACAGCGCGACTGTGGCCGCCTTGCCTTTGATCGTCATCGCGCCGGCGCCCAGATCGAACCCGGTGTCGTGCGTGATCTCCCACAACGCGAACTGAAAAGCCGCGGCGGTGCGGTCGCCATCGACCAATAGGAATGCGTTCGACCAGAGGGCGTTGACTGCATTGCGGGTCGCGGGGTTGAAGGTCTGCTCGGTATAGCTGTTCGGTAACCGCAGGCTCTGCATAATCTCGATGCAGAACGTCGCCAGATCGAAGGCGGTGCCGTTGCCATCATCCAGGCGCAGCCGGAACAGGCCGGCCTGAACGTTGCGTTTGGTGCCGTTCAGGTTGACCTTGGCCCTTTCGCTCCAGTTCGGCGTGCCGAAGACACTGCCACCGGAAGCCGGTGTGACGGTGTAGGTAGGCATCGCTATTGCCGGGGTGGAGGCGGCGGCCAGGCCGTAGACGAACAGCGCTGCAACGCCGGCACGGTGTAGGGAATGGATCATGAAATGGCCTCGGTAACGTGCGTGGGAACTGATCACCCATCAGCAAACGTCATGCCAACTTTTGGTTGAGAACGACTAATCGAAAATCATCGCAATTTTTCAGATATTTATGTGAATTGGATAGCAATAGGGCTGCCTGGAACTTCATGCTAATCAGCAAACGCCACCGCGAGCGTCGCAATTTGCAAGGCAAGCTGCGCCGGCGCGGGCGGTCTGCGGCGACAATTTGACCGGTTTCGTGACGCGCGGCGCTATGGAGGCTTCCCGCCGAACAGTAGACTATTGCAACTGAGCCCCCGCACACTCTGGCGCCTTGTATGGCCACGCCTTATATGGCCACGCTTTCGTTCGCGCCCCAGCAGGAGACGTTACCGATGAACTTCATGCCCAATTCCAACGCCGCCCGCGATATCAAATACCACATCCACCCCCACACCAATTTCCGCCAGCACGAGCAGACCGGCTCGCTGGTGTTGGTCAAGGGTGAGGGCGTCTATGTTTACGATGACGAGGGCAAGAAGTATCTGGAGGCCATGGCCGGCCTGTGGTGCGCCTCGCTCGGCTTCAGCGAGAAGCGGCTGGCCGAAGCGGCCTACAAGCAAATGTTGGAGCTACCTTACTACCACACATTCTCCTATAAGTCGCACACGCCGATCATCGATCTGGCGGAGCGGTTGGTCGAACTGGCGCCGCAGAATGTCTCCAAGGTGATTTTCCAGACTTCCGGGTCGGAGGCGAACGACACGGCTGTCAAGCTGGTGCACTACTACAACAACTCCATCGGCCGGCCGGAGAAGAAGAAGATCATCTCGCGCATGAAGGCCTATCACGGCACCACGCGCACTGCCGCCTCGCTGACCGGCCTGCCGAACATGCACAAGTATTTCGATCTGCCGCTGCCCGGCATCCTGCACACCGACTGCCCGCACCATTACCGCTTTGCGAACGACGGTGAGTCCGAGGAGGATTTCGCCACCCGCCTCGCCGCCAGCCTGGAGCAGATGATCGTCGACGAGGGGCCGGACACCGTCGCCGCGTTCATCGCCGAGCCGGTGATGGGCGCCGGCGGCGTGCTCGTGCCGCCCCGCACCTATTTCCAGAAGATGCAGGCGGTCCTCAAGAAATACGACGTGCTGATGATCGCCGACGAGGTCATCTGCGGTTTCGGGCGCACCGGCAACATGTGGGGCTGCGATACCTTCGGCATTCAGCCGGATATCCTGGTCTGCGCCAAGGCGCTGTCGGCGTCCTACCTGCCGATCTCGGCGGTGCTGGTGTCCGACAAGGTCTATCAGGGCATTGCCGAGGGCACGGCGGACGGTGGCCCGCCGTTCGGCCACGGCTACACCTATGGCGGCCACCCGGTCTCCGCCGCAGTCGCGGTTGAAACCCTCAAGATCTATGAAGAGATCGACATGGTCGGTAACGTCCAGGCGATCTCTCCGTTGATGCAGGATGGCCTCCGCCAGTTCGCCGATCACCCGCTGGTGGGCCAGGCGCGCGGCGTCGGTCTGATTGGCGCGCTGGAGTTGGTCGAGGACAAGGCCAGCAAGAAGCCGTTCGACCCTGCCCGCAAGGTCGGGCCGTTGTTCGAGAATCTGGCCAAGGAAAACGGCATGATCGTCCGAGCCATGGGCGACAGCATCGGCTTCACCCCGCCGCTGATCATGACGCCTGCGGAGATCGGCGAGATGATCGAGAAAACGGGGCAGACGCTCGACCAGGCTTGGAAGGCCGTGCAGTCGGGCGAGGTTTAGCACTCTCCCCGGAAAGTGCGTGTTCCCCGGAGGTGGCGGAGCCGCCATCCGGGGCCGGTGTCATCCTTCGAACACCGCTGCTGACGGTGTTCGCGAGATTGGGCGATCCCGGCTCGCCGCTTTGCGGCGTCCGGGAAGCACTGCGTTGCACCCCTGGCGCACGCCGAAACTTCGGCTAGAGTGGTGGCAACGCATTGACCACAATCGCAAGGAAAGCCTATGGCCGTCGTCGAAACCGAACAGCATGGCGAGATATTCGTTATCCGCATGAACCGCCCGGATGCGCTGAACGCCCTCAACAATGAAATCCGCGGACTGCTCTCCGAAGCCTGGAACCATTTCGAGGATTCCAAGGAGATGGAGGTCGCGATCTTCACCGGCTCGGGCCGCGGCTTCTGCGCTGGCGAGGACATGAAAGAGGCGCTGGCCGCCGGCAAGCCGGGCTTCTCCAAGCCGACGGCCAAGCCCGACCCCTTCATGCGCGAGACGCTGACCAAGCCGGTGATCGGCGCCATCAACGGCTTTGCCATGGGCGGCGGCTTCATGCTGGTGGAGAAGACCGACCTGCGGCTCGCGGTCAAGGGCACGCTGTTCGAGATGTCGGAGGCCAAGCGCTGGATGCTGGGCGGCTGGAACCACGGCCACGTCGCCAACCTGCCCTTCCCAATCGCGATGGAGATGGCCTTCGCCTTCCGCATCACGTCGGAGCGCATGTACGAACTGGGCTTCGTCAACCGCCTGGTTGAGGCCGACGACCTGATGCCGGAAGCCATGAAGATGGCGGAGCACCTGCTGACCCTGCCGCCAGCGGCCCGCGTCAACACCCTGCACATGATGAAGACGGTACGGCCCAACCCAGCGCCGCAGTATCACAAGCTGGCCGCCGCCCTGCACGAGCACGGCGCGCTCAGCGACCGCATGGAAAGCCGCGCCGCGTTTGCGGAGAAGCGCAAGCCGGTCTGGAAGGGCTGGGAGAAGCCGGAAGACCGCTACAACATGCCGACGCTGGAAAGCGTTGCGGGTAAGTAAGAAACCAACAACTCGGCGTCATTGCGAGGAGCCGTAGGCGACGCGGCAATCCACGTGCCTCTGTCACCAATTGCGCCGCCCATGGATTGCCACAGCGGCTGCGCCGCTTCGCAATGACGCCATAATTAAAAATGAGGAAACACCGATGACCACTCAAAACAACGGCCCACTCGCCGGCGTCCGCGTGCTCGACATGACGGAGCACATGGCCGGCCCGTTCGGCACGATGATCTTCGCAGACATGGGCGCGGAAGTGATCAAAGTGGAACGTCCCGGTAAAGGCGACTCGACCCGCGGCATGGGCGACCAGTCGGAGCGCAATCCGTTCTTCCGCTACATCAACCGCAACAAAAAGTCGGTGACGCTCAACTATAAGGAACCGGAAGGCAAGGCGCTGTTCCTGGAGTTGGTCAAGACTGTCGACATCCTGTGGGAGAACTACCGCCCGACGGTGATGCCACGCGCCGGTCTCGGCTATGAGGACCTGAAGAAGGTCAACCCGCGGCTGATCTACTGCCAGTCCTCGGGTCTCGGCTATGACGGGCCGCTGAACCACCGCGGCGGCTTCGACCTGATCGCGCAAGGCATGGGTGGCATCATGCACGTGACGGGAGAGCCGGACGGGCCGCCGACCAGCGTCGGCCTGCCGATCACCGACCTCGGCACCGGCATGTTCTCGGCTCACGGCGTGCTGGCGGCGCTGTGGCAGCGGGAGAAGACTGGTGAGGGCTGCCTGATCGAAACCTCGTTGCTGGAGACCGCCATTGGCCTCTCGTCCTGGACCAGCGCTGGATGGCTGGCGCAAGAAAACCCGCCGGAGCCGACCCGCCAGGGCTCGCGTCACCGCCAGAACGCGCCCTATCAGCGGTTCTCGACTAAAGACGGCTATATCATGATTGGCGCCGGCAACCAGACGATCTGGACTCGCTGCGCCACAGCGTTAGGCCATCCGGAATGGGTCGACGATCCTCGCTGGCCCTCCTCGGCGAGCCGGGTCAAAAACCGGGCGGCGCTAGAGGCCGCGATTGAAGAGGTACTGGCGACCAACACCACCGACCACTGGGTTGGCGTGTTGGAGGAGGCCGGCGTGCCCAGCGGCCCGGTCTATAACTATCAGCAGATGTTCTCAGACCCGCAGGTCGTGCACCGCGGCATGGTGGTCGAGGCAGAGGATCCGGAGTTGGGCACCGTCCGCCACATCCGCTCCCCCATCAAAATGGGCGACCGCATCACCGTCCGCACCGTCGCCCCAAAGCTCGGCCAGCACAACGCCGAGGTGTTCGGCAGCGTCGGTGTCAGCGAGGCCGATCTGAAAGCGCTGAAGGCAAAGGGTGTGGTTTGAGGGTGGCAACCGGAGTGTCTTGAACACCCTTCGATACGCGGCGATGCCGCTACTCAGGATGAAATGGAGCGGGGTGGGCGACCATGGATTCTTGGCGACCCCACTCAGTCTCACCCTGAGTAGGGACGTAGTCCCGTATCGAAGGGGCGCCGGGCACCTATCGCTGGTCAAGCAGGCGGATAGGCTTCTGGCGGGATTCGATCTGGGTGAACGTAGCAGTCTCACCTGGCGAGGCTAGTTGCACGCCAACCTCAACCCCCAACCGCTGCCGCAGCAGATCGGCGAGGCGCTGGGCCAAGCCGTCCGGGCGGGTGGTCACTTCCACCACCACGGTCAGCTCTTCGCGCGAGCCATCGCGGGTCCAGCGGCAGATGTATTCGCCGTTCGCCTCGCCCACGTCTTCCAGATGCGCGCCGATAGCGGTCGGATAGACGTTGACGCCGCGCAGCTTCACCATGTTGTCGCTGCGGCCCTGAAAGCCGGCCATGCGGCGGAAGTTGATGCCGCCCGCCGGCGGCAGGATCGTCGTCAGGTCCTGCGTGTCGAAGCGGATGATCGGATAGACGCCGTCCTTGAAAAGGACGGTGGTGCAGAGATTGCCGGACGTACCATCCGCCACCGCCGCGCCGCTCTCTGGGTCCAATGCCTCGACCAGATGCGCATCCTCCCAAATATGCAGGCCATCATGGCTCGGCCCCTCCGCCGCGATGACGCCGGTGTCGCCGACGCCGTACCAGTCAAAGCTCTCGGCCCTGCCCCAGGTGGCGGTCAGCGCGTCACGATCCTCCGAGCCCAGATGACCGGTGATCATTCGGATTTTCAGGTCGGTGGCGGGGTCGAGCCCCTGCTCGCGCGCCACCTCGGCCAGGCGCTTGATGTAATCGACGAAGCCGACGATGACGGTCGCCCCGAAACGCTGCATCAGCTGCAATTGCTGCACGCTCGGCATGTCGCGGCCCGTACCGGCGGGCATGAAGAGCGCGCCGGTGAAGTGCGTGACCGCCTCGCGCACGTAATGGCCGCCATTGACCATGCCGAAGCCATAGACCGAGTGCACCACGTCGTCTGCCGTCATGCCTTGCAAAAGGTAGGCGCGGGCCAGCAGCAGGTTCTGCATCTCCCGGTCTTTCGGCCCGAAGAACAGCGACTGCGGCAGGCCGGTGGTACCGCTGGTGGTGTGGAAGATCGCGTGCGGGTGGTTGTGGTCGCGACCGTGATAATCGCCCCAGGGCGGATGCGCTTCGATGGAGGCCATCAGGTCGGCCTTCGAGAAGGTCGGGATTTTGGCCAGGTCGTCCAGGGTCTGGATGTCCATTGGCTCCAGCCCCGCCGCCTGCCAGCGGCGCTGGTAGAACGGCACGCTCCAGGTGCGGGCGATGACCCGCTGAAAGCGCCGTTCCTGCACTACGCGGAGTTCGTCCGCCGACCATCGGGCCGGGCCGGTGAGAAACGCCGGGCCGATGGGGTAATCCGCCAGCATCTCGCGCGGGTTGAAGCCGGCCCAGTAGGGTGGCAGGTCTATAGGGGCCGGGTCGTCGTCACTCATGCGCTCTCTCCAAAGGCCAGGGCGAGCAGCGGGGCGGTGCTCGGTTGGTGTTCCAGATCATCGACCAGGGCAATCAGCGCTGCAATTGCCCCGTCCGACAGCGGCTTGGCCGCCGCCTTTGCGTTGGTGCGGAACTTGGCGAGATGGGCCTCATGCGTCATCGGGTTGGCCGGGTTGCCATAGATCGCGGTGAGGGTGCGGGCTAGCTCGCGACCATCGGCGAGCCGCACAGACACCGTGATCGGGCTGAGCGCGTTCGGGTCTGGGTTGGCGTCGGCGGTGATCGTGACCCGCCCAGCCAGCTCCAGCCGGTCGCGAGCCGCCAGCGCGGCGGATGCGAAGTCGGCGATGCCGAGACCGCCGGTCAACATGGCGCTCGCCACTGCATATTGGCCGCAAAGCCGGGCATAACCGACGGCCATGTCGGCCTTGACCGGCCGTCCGATCAGGCGCTGGGTCAGCGGCGGCACATCGGCCTGGACGCTGGTAATGTCGGCCACCGCGAAGCCGTGCTCGCGCTGCAATTGCAGCACCGCATCCACCAGCCCATGCGTCGCGCGGCCGGAGGGGAAGGGCTTGTGCGCCACCTCCGGCATGCGCCAGACCTCGCCGAGGCTCTCGACCACCGGCGCCAGGTCGTGCTCGCCCTCGAACAGGTTGAAGTAGCCGAACGGTCCCTCCAGCACGTTTTGCGGTCCGGCTATGCCCGCCGCCGCCATGTCGCACGCGGTGACGGCGTTACGGGCGTTGAAGCCCACCTGCATCGCCAGCAGTGGCGAGCCCTCTGTGTGCGCCTGCATGGTGCCGCCCATCTGGCTGTAAGCGGTGCCGCAAGCATCCACCAGCATGGCGGCATCGAAGCCCATCAGCCGGCCCACCGCCATGGCCGCGCCGAAGCCTCCCGCCGTCGCCGGGCGGAAGAACCGCAGCGGCGCCTTGCTGGCGACGCCGATGCCAGCCGCCAAATCGACGCCGAGGGCGATGGCGGCGATTAATTCCTGGCCACTGGCTGCGCCGCCGGTGCGGTCCAGATGCGCCAGGACCGCGCCCAGCATGACGGCCATCGGATGCACCACCGCGCCCTCGTGCACGCAATCGAACTCGGAGTTGTGGATCTGGTAGGCGTTGCAGAAGGCAGCGCCGGAGGCCGGCAATGGCGTCTCGCCTTGTGCCAGCACACGCGCCATTCCGGCCGCAGCGCCAGTGCCGCCGTTCAGCACCGTCAACTCCGCCGCATACGGGCCGATGCTGCCGACAAGGCCGACGCCGAGACTGTCCAGCAGGAAGGTCTTGGTCGCCGTCACCAGGTCGGGCGGCAGCGCCTCGAACGGCGTGTCGGCGACGTGAGCGGCGAAACGGGCGATGCCGTCCATGGGCGGGGGCCTTCCTCTTGCGCGCGAGATGTCGTGGGACCGGAGCCTAGCTGATTACCCCCAAACTGCGAAGCCGGTTGGCTTTTGAAGGGCTGAGGCCGCTCCCCACGCTCGCCATTGCCCTGAACTCGGTTCAGGGCCCATGCCGGAGAGCCAAACGCAAAGTCCGGTCTCTGCGGGAAACACTCAGGCCTGGGCCCCGGGTCAAGCCCGGGGAAAAGGAGGAGGGTGAGGGAATGTAGCGTTAGCCGTCAGACGCTCTGCGCCCGGAAATGATCGGCGATTTCGCGCCGTGTCGCGATCCAGACGTCGGGCCTGGCCGCCACATAGTCCAGGAATTTGGCAAAATAGCCGATCCGCCCTGGCCGCCCGATGATGCGCAGATGCACGCCCAGGCTCATCATTTTCGGCGCACCCGCCACGCCCTCGGCATAAAGCCAATCGAACGAGTCAACCGCATAGTCGAGCCATTGCGCCGGCGTCATCGCTGGGTCGGTCCACATCTTCATGTCGTTGCTGTCGAGCGCATAGGGCATGATGACGATATCCCGCGCCGCCGCGTCGTTCCAGAACGGCAAGTCGTCGGAATAATCGTCCATGTGGTAGGTGAAGCCAGCCTCGATCAGCAGCCGGCGGGTGTTCTCGGTCAGCAGGTAGCGGCTGAGCCAGCCATAAGGCCGCTCGCCGCAGGTCCGGGTGATCGAGTCCACCGCGCGCTGGATGAACTCCCGCTCGGCCGATTCGTCCATGCTGAATTGGTGCACCCAGCGCCAACCGTGCGAGCAGACCTCGTGCCCCTGCGCCACGATCTGCCGGGTCAGGTCCGGCGCGCGCTCCAGTGCCTGGGCGGCGGCGGTGAAGGTGGCGCGCATGCCGTGCTGCTCCAGCAGGCGCATCACCCGCGGCGCGCCGGCCTTGATGCCGTAGGCGTAGTTGCTCTCGTTGCCGTAATTGCGGATCGGGTGGCGGATGGCGATGCCGAGTTCATCCACCGGCTCCGGCCGCTTGTCGCCATCGTCAATGCGGGCCTCGGCGCCCTCCTCGACGTTCACGACCAGCGACAAGGCGAGTTTGGCCGAATTCGGCCACATTATTTGCACCATCTTGAACGAGACTCCCTGGTATTTCCGGCCGGTAAGGTGCGTGTGATTTTAGCCGGAAGCTGATGCCAGCACGTCGTCGCACCGTAAGGTCTATCGCTAAGTAATGCCGACCGAATTTGCCATCGCCATTGCCATCGGCGCGTTGTCACGCTATCGACACAACCTAATGTGGCAGGAATCGGGGCTGGCCCCGGTGGGTAGATCATCGCACAAGGAGCGCAGCGCAGTGAAGCATATGCTGGTCGTGGTAATGATGTTGTGGGCGGGAGCGGCAGTTGCCCAAGACAGCAAACTCAATATCGAGCTGAATAGCATTGCGGCTCGGGACAACATTTGCCAAGTCTATATCCGAGTTCTGAACCAGACCGATGCCGCATATGATGTATTCAAGATCGACTTAGCGTTTTTCGACAAAGGCGGCGTGATCAACGACCGGGTTCTGGTCGATCTGGCGCCGTTGCGGGCTCGCAAGACCTCTATCCACGTGTTCGATATGCCAGACCTCGATTGTAACAATGTCGGTGAAGTCTTGCTAAACGATATTACCGAATGCAAGGCAGCCGAGGGTGCCAAGGCACCCGACGACTGCTTTGCTGCGGTCGCCCTTTCCGCGAAAGGCGACATTCGGTTTATTCGTTAGGCAGACGCGGCGGGCTAGATCCCCATTTCATCGAACACGGCCTTGGCCTCGCGGAATGCCTCGACGGCGGCGGGTGCGCCGGCATAGACGGCGACCTGCAGGAACACTTCGGCTATCTCGTCCTTGGTCATGCCGTTGGTGATGGCGCCGCGGGTGTGCAGCTTCAATTCCGCCGGGCGGCCGAGGGCGGCCAGCAGGGCCAGATTGATGGTGGAACGGGTCTTGCGCTCCAGTCCGTCACTGCACCAGACGGTGCCCCAGGCGTGTTCGGTTACGAACTGCTGTAGCTTGCGGGTGAATTCATCTTCGGCGCCGCGCTTGATCGAGGGTTCGACATAACCGTCGCCCAGCACCTCGCGCCGGACCTTGAGGCCGGCCTGGAAAGCCTCGGTGTTCTTGTACTTCGATGTGTCCATTGGTTTGATCCTTCGAATAGATTGAGCGGAGTGACGCAAACGCATCAGATGCGAAGCGTCCGCCGCTGGCAAGCCCAAGGCTGCCTGTGAAAGGGTTCTTCGATGGCGCGATTTGATTTCAACGGGAAATCGGTGCTGGTCACCGGCGCGTCGGCTGACGTCGGCAATGCGATCGCCGCCGCCCTCCGCGACACAGGCGCCACGGTTCTCTCCACGCACCCGGAGTTCGAGCGCGCTGCTGTCCGGCAGGTGTCGGACGTCAACCTGACCGGTGCGATGACGACCTCCGGGGGTTGTAGCCAACGCTGGCGGCGAGTTCCGGCGCTAGAGCAAGGTATAATTTAAGTGGCGTTGGCATGAGACCGTCAGGTGATGGCGGCCGTTACCGGTCCGATGGATTGGTGCAGACCCGTGATCAAATCCTGTGCGATGAAGCCAGTTGACGCCCTATCTATTAGCAAGCTATTTATTAGCGTATGCAGACATATAATCTCGGTCGGCAAATTGCCGTGGTGGCAAGGCTCTGGCGCGTCGAGCTTGACCGGCGTCTGCTGCCGCATAACCTCAGCCAGGCGCGCTATGTGCTGTTGACGCTGTTGGTCGAGGCATCGGGACCGCTGGCGCAGAGCGATTTGGCCGAGCAAGCGGGCATCGCCGGCCCGACTTTGGTGCGCCAACTGGATCACCTGGAGAATGCCGGCCTGGTACAGCGGCGCGACGTGCCGGACGATCGGCGGGTCAAGCATGTATGCATTACAACGGCGGGCCGGGCCGCATATGAAAGTGCGGAGGCCATCGCAAGTGGGTTGCGTCAGGAATTGACAGTGCAGGTTGGCCAGAAGCAAGTAGCCGAACTGCAACGCTCGCTGTCGACGCTGTTGTTGCGGTTAGACACGATCCGACACTCAGATAGTAAGAATGACTGATAGCCATCCCGCCCCTCCACCCCAAGCGCGCAGCCGTCAGCCGGCGCGCGGCAGCCGCCTCGGGCGCAGCATGATCCGCTATGTTCTGATCGCGGCGGTAGCACTGCTGGCTTTGGCATGGGGATATACCGAGATCAAGGCGCGGCTGACCCACGTGTTCGAGTATGACGCGCGGATCGCAACCGATCTCGTAACCCTGTCCAGCCGCCGCGACGGCCAGTTGCTGGAACTGGTGGCCGAGGAGGGGCAGCGTGTCGAAAAAGGCGCAGCGCTGGCCCGGCTCGACGACCGGATTCCCCGGCTGGAAGCCCGGGCCATTCAAGCGCGCCTTGGTTCACTCGAATCCGACCGGGAGCGCCTGGCCGGCAAACAGCAGATGATGGGCGAGCAAACCGATAGCCGCGTATCCTCGCGCAATTCGGAGTTGGTGGCGAACGAGGCGAAGCGCGCGTCGCTGCGGGCCGAATTGGCATTGGCGCAGCAGGATCTGGCGCGGGTCGAAAAGCTGTTCCGCAGCAAGGTGATCAGCCGCGCCCGGCTGGACGCGGCGCGGGCTGCCGTCGGGCGGCTGCGCAGCGACGTGGCGGAAGCCGAGGCGCAGATGCAACGCGCCCGCGGCGCCATCGCCGAAAGCGAGGCCGACCGGGGCGAAGTCGATATGATTTCGCAGGAAATCGCCATGCTGAACCACGAGGCCGAGGCTCTGCGCGCCGAATTGGAGCAAAAACGCGTCGAGATCGAAGAGCACGTGATCACCGCGCCGATGGCCGGGATTATCGACCGCCTTTTCGTCGAGCAAGGCGAATATGTCCGCGCAGGACAGCGCATCCTGATGATGCACAATCCCGACGCCATCTGGGTCGAGGCGAACATCAAGGAGACGGAATTGCGGCTGTTGCGCATAGGGCAGCCGGTGCAGGTCAGCATCGATGCGTTTCCGGACGCCAAATTTGTGGGAGAAGTCATCCGTATCGGCTCAACCACAACGGCAAAGTTTGCGCTGTTGCCGACACCGAACCCCTCCGGTAACTTTACCAAAATCACGCAGCGCGTGCCGGTGCGCATCGCGCTCGACCGGTCGGCTGCGCCAGACCTCGAACTTTCTCCCGGCATGATGGTCGAGGTCGAAATCGATGTGCGCGAATAAAGCCTAGAGAAGGCAGAAGGGCATGGCCGCCGACCACGTCAGCGACACCGCATCTTCCGAGACCATCGAGGTTCTCAGCGCCCGCTACGGTGCTGCGCGCTACCGGTGGTTGGTGGTATCGGCCTGCCTCGCCGGCTCGCTGGGCATGGTGCTGTCGTCGGTCAGCATGAACGTCGCGGTTCCCAGCGTTATGGGCGCGTTCGGCGTCGGCCAGGACCAGGCGCAGTGGATTGCTACCGGCTATCTGGCCACCATGGTCGTCGGCATGCTGCTGAACGCCTGGCTAGTGGCGGCGTTGGGCCATCGCCTGACATTTCTGGTGGTGATCGCCGTATTCCTGGTCGCATCGGCCATCGGTGCGTTCGCTTCAACCATCGACATGCTGATCGCCAGCCGCATTTTGCAGGGACTGCCGGCAGGCGTCATCCAACCTTTTGCAATGATGATTAACTTTCAGGTCTTTCCGCCGGAGCGCCGCGGTACCGCCATGGGCATTTTCGGCATGGGAGTCGTGCTGGCGCCGGTGTTTGGGCCGCTATTGGGCGGGATCGCCATCGATACGCTGGGGTGGCGCTATATCTTCGCCATGCCAATACCGTTCATCGCCGTGGCGCTGATCCTGGGGCCGCTGTTCTTGCCGGAGCGGGCAGCGAAGACGGCGTTGCCGAAATTCGATTGGACCGGCCTGATCATCCTAATCGCGGCGCTCGCCCTTATCCTCACCGCATTGACCAGCGGGCAGAGACTGGGCTGGCTGTCGGACACGGTGCTGGGCCGCGGCATGCTGGGCATCATGGCCGCTATAGCGTTCGTGTGGTGGGAGGGCAAGGCCAGCCAGCCATTGCTCGACTTCGGCCTGTTCCGCAACCCGCGCTTTGCCTGTGCGATGGGCGTGTCGTTCATCTTCGGTATCTGCCTGTTCGGCTCCGCCTACGTCATTCCGGTGTTCGCGCAGACGGTACAGGGCTACACGGCGTTACGGGCCGGTTGGCTGTTGGCACTGGGCGGCAGCGTCATGGTTTTCATGTTTCCGATCAGCGGCCGGGTCTCCGACAGCCTGCCGCCGCAATGGCTGATCTTGAGCGGGCTGCTGATCTTCGGCTCCGGGTTCGTGTGGATGCACTCGGTCGATGTCAACACCGGCTTCTACATGTTGGCCGCGATTTCGGCCTTTACGAGAATTGGGCTGTCGTGGGTGATGACGCCGTTGAATGCGTCGGCACTGCGCTATGTGCCGCCGGAGAAGCTGGCGAGCGCGTCGGGCAACGCCAATTTTTTCCGCCAATTGGGTGGCGGCATGGGCATTGCGGTGCTAGTGGCGATCCTGGAGACCAGGACCGGCTTTCACGCCAACGGCCTGACGGCGACGCAGACACCGGAAAATTCCACCAGCATGGAAATGGTCGGGATGGTGACGCGGTTGCTGTCGGAAACCGGCATTCCGGAAGCGCTCCGCCAAAGCGAGGCCATCGCGTTCCTGGGCAAGGTGGTGTATGCTAACGCCTACATGTTCGGCTTCCAGGATGTCTTCCTGACCCTGGCGATGATTACCTTCGTTGCGATGATTCCGGCCTATTTCGTACGCCGCCCGGCCGCCTCGCCGCAGGTTGCCGCCATGCAGCCGGTGGTCGTTGCCGCAAGCCTTCCGAACCTGGCGCCCGCGCCTCCGGCCGTCGAGCCCTTGCCGCCGCCGCCGCGCGGCCGCACACTGCACCCGCGCCCCATCCGGCGGGCGTCGGCCGCCAGCCGGATCGCCCAGCACGCCCGCCGCCGCCGCCGAACCCGTTAAGGCCGGTTCGCCCACTCCTGTCATTCGTGAGTAGCTCATGCAGTCTTCCGGCAGTTTCAACGACTTCGAGACCTATCTGGCCGCCATCGAACGCTTCACCGATGACGAGCTAATCCCGAACGAGCCGCGGCTGGAGGCGGAGGATTGCGTTCCGGAGGAACTGGTCGAGCGCATGCGCACGCTCGGCCTGTTCGGCATCTCCATTCCCGAGGAATACGGCGGTCTTGCCTGCAGCCAAGAGGAGCAGGTGCGCCTGACCATCGCATTCACCCGCGCCTCAGCCGTCTATCGCTCGCGCTTTTCCACGACCATCGGGCTGACCAGCCAGGCGATCCTGGACTTCGCGACGGAGCAGCAGAAGCGGCAGTGGCTGCCAAGGATGGCCAGTGGAGCGGTCACCGGCGCTTTCGCCCTGACCGAACCGGAGGCGGGCACCGACGCCGGTGGCCTGACCACGAGCGCCGTGCGCGATGGCGACCACTACGTCCTGAACGGTATGAAGCGCTACATCACCAACGCTCCGGAGGCCGATCTATTTCTGGTGATGGCGCGGACCGACCCGGCCAGCAAGGGCTCCCAGGGAGTTTCTGCCTTTCTGGTCGAGGCCGGCACGCCGGGCATCGAGCCGCTGCCAGCGCCGCCGCTGCTGGGGGTGCGCGGTTCGCACTCGACCGAGATCCGAATCGAGAACTGCCGGGTCCCGGCGGCGAACCTGGTCGGCGGCGTCGAGGGCCGTGGTCTGGGGGCGGCGCTCCGCGGCATCAACTCTGCCCGCACCCACGTCGCCGCAACCTGCGTCGGACAGGCGATCCGGCTGATCGCCGAGGCCGTGGCGCACGCCCGCAAGCGCCGGCAGTTCGGCCAGGCCATCGGCGAGTTCCAACTGGTGCAGGGCATGCTGGCGGAAATGCAGGCGGATATGCTGGCGGCCAAGGCGCTGGTGCTGGACGTCGCCCGCGCGTTCGACCGCGCGGTGGAAAATGGCACGCCGCTGCCCTTCCCCGAGATCGCGGCGGCCAAGTATTTCGGCTCCGAAATGGTCTGCCGGGTGGCGGACCGGGCGGTGCAGATTCTGGGCGGCGCCGGCTATATCGAGGACAACGCGGTGACGCGCATGTACCGCGACGTCCGCCTGTTCCGCCTGTTCGAGGGCACCAGCCAGATCCAGCAGCAACAAATCGCCAAGGCGATGCTGCGCGGCTAGGCCTATCGGCCGCCCAACTTTATCTTCACCCCTGCATAAGCGCCGATGCCGGGATTGCTGAAGCCGAAGACGTCCTGATAGTCCTGGTCCAGCGCGTTCTCGATCCGGCCGAAGATCTCGACCCGGTCGGTCGCTTTGTAGGATGCGGTGACGTCGGCTTTCACATAGCTGTCGAGCGTCACCATCGTGCGGCTGGCGAAGAAGTTGGAGAACTGAAAGTCCTGCTGGTCGCCGTTGTAGCCGACGCCGAGGTCGACCGTGGCCTTGCCATCCAGGAACTTGTAGCCGGCGTTGATACTACCGGTATGGCGCGGGCGGCGCACCAGGCGTGTGCCGTCGGGGTCTTCGGCCAGGGTGTAGGTGTATTGGCCGGCCAAGGTCAGGCCATCCAGCACCTCGGCGTTCAGGGAGACTTCGATACCCTGAGTCTTGGTAACGCCGGGCAAGTTGATGGCGAATTGGCCCGCGCCATCGATCAGGTCGGTGATGCGGTTGTTGAAATAGGTCAGGTCGACGACGATGCGGTCGTCCCAGAGGCTTTGCTCGACACCGATATCCCAACCGCGGCTTTTCTCTGGCTGCAAGTCCGGGTTCGGCCGGAAATTCGGGCCGAAGCCGAACAGTTCGAACAGGGTCGGGTTCTTGACGCCGGTGCCAAAGCTGGCGTGGAAGCGCGTCCCCGTCTCGGCCAAAAGATAGGCCGCGGTCGCGCGGTAGGTGGTTTCGTTGGCGAAAATTTCGTTGAAGTCGTGCCGCACGCTGCCGGAGAGGAACAGCCGGTCGAACAGGCTGACCCGATACTCGCCGACCACGCCGTAGTTGGTGATTTCCAGATCGGAGCCGCCGAAGGCGCTGGCGGTCGTCTGCGCGTCGATCTCGCGCTCGACCAGTACGGTCAAGGTGTGGCTGGCGTCGGCGAATTCCGGTGTCTCCAGGAACAGGTTGGACTGATAGTCCAGCCGAGTCTTCTCGCCTTTAGAGGAAAAGTTGACGGCGCCATTGGTCAGTGAATCCGCCTGGTCGGTATTGTAGGCGGCACTGGCAATATGCTCCCACATGCCGTCGAACAGGCTGTATTTCACCCGCACGCGGCCGGTGCGTTGCAGGGCTTCGGTCTCCTCGTTGCCATCGACGGTGCCGATGACGCCGGCGACGAACGGTTGCGGGTCGGTCTCGATCGTGCTTTCCACGAGGCGGCCGAACAGATCGATCTCCAAATTGTCGAGCGGCGTCAGGCCGAACTTGACGTTCAGCGTCTTGTTTTCGTTGCCATCGCGCTCGCTGTTGCCCTCGTCCTCTGGCGCGACGGAGACACCATTGGTGCGGAAGAACGTGCCGCCGACCGAGAAATTGTACCACTCGCCGCCGCCCTGGGCGTTGCCGTAAAGCCGGGCGGTTTCGAACGAGCCGCCTTCAGCCGACAGCGTGCCGGAAATCGGGCCTTTGCCGCGCTTGGTAATGATGTTGATGACACCGCCGATGGCCTCACTGCCATAGAGGGCGCTCTGCGGGCCACGCAGGATCTCGACGCGGTCCACGTCGCTCGCCAGCATGTTGCCGAAGTCGAACTCCGACGCGCCGCTCGGGTCGTTGAGCTCGACGCCGTCGATCAGCACCAGCGTGTGATTCGATTCGGCGCCGCGGATGCGCACCTGCGTCTGGCTGCCGGTCGGGCCGGAGCGGCTGAGGGCGATGCCCGGCACCTTGCGCAAGGCATCGGCGAGGCTGCGGGTCTGTTGGCGCTCGATCTGATCTGCGGTGATGACGGTGACGGCGCTGCCGACCTCGCGCGCCTCGACCGGCGTGGCGCTGGCGGAGACGACGACGGGCGCGAGACGGACCGGCTCGTCCGCGGCGGAGGCAGGGGCGGTCGCCAGGGCTGCGAGCAGCGCTGGCGGCAATAGTAGCGGCAGTTTAAAACGGATCATTGGCAACACCCAAGAGCTTGCGTTCATTGAACAACAAGCGCACGGCGGACGAGCCCACCTTGCGCGACGACGCGAAGCCAGGCCGGTTGCTTGGGTGATGGAAGACGGGGGTTTCAGGCCCGGTTCACCCGCACGCGCGACACGGCTTCCCGCGTCACCGCAAACGGGTTTCCGCTCCTTGGACACACCCCGGCCTCAAGGAATGGGTGACGCTCGCGACGGCAGGTCTCCTGGCTCACGGGTCGCAGCGCTCGACCGGCCTTCCCAGTTTCCCAGTGGCCATGGATGGCGAGCACTCGCCGCTAACAGTTGCGGGGGCAGCCAAGGCTTACGAGCCTGCTCCAAAAAGCGGAGCGCCCGTCCCTTGTTCCCTTTTGCGTCCCTTGCGGGAACCGTTGCTGGGGCAGACCGTAGCGGAGGGCGGGGATGGATGCAATCGGGTGACCGTGGCGCCTCGCCCGGATTCTTCAGCGATTTCATCAAAAATCCTTTCCTGAGAAAGTTATTGCATTATATGTTATCAGTAGAGAGGAACGAGCGATGGCATTAGCAGCAAAAGCACTCCCCATAGCCGGCAAACGCGGCATAGTCCTAACGACGGCGGTGTTGCGCGCTGCCGACCGGTTGGGCCTGAGTGCGGGTCATATGGCAAAGGTGATCGGCGTCAGTCCGGCAACGGTCTCGCGCATGCGGCGGGGCGGTTGGGTTTTGGAAGACGGTAGCAAGCCGTTTGAGCTTGCCGCCTTGCTTGTCAGGGTGTTCCGATCCCTGGACGCCATCGCTGGAGGCGATGAGGCCGTCGTTCGGTCGTGGATGACAGGCGTCAATACTGCGCTCGGCGGGCGGCCAGCCGATAAAATCCGAACCATTGCAGGATTGATGGATGTCATCGCCTATCTGGACGCCCGACGCGCTATCGTCTGAGCCGCAGGCGTATCGGGGCGAGGCGTGGCGGTTGGTCGAGGCGCAGCATCGTGTCTCGACTTTAGGGTTGGTCGACACGCTCGATGAGCAGAGCGTATTGGAGGGGATTCTGGACGAGACCAAACCGCCTGTGCCGCTGGACTGTCAGCACCTGGACTATCTGTTATCGACGCCATTTCGATACACCAGCAACTATCGCGTCGGCTCCCGATTTCGCCGCGCCGGCCGGTCTCCCGGTGTGTTCTACGCCGCAGAGGTCGTCGATACTGCCGTCGCGGAGATGGTGTTCTATCGTTACCTGTTTTTTGCGGAGTCGCCGGAAATCGCTTTACCGGGGGGCACCGCCGAATTCACAGCATTTTCCGCCGCCCTGTCCTCTGCTTATGCCATCGATCTGACGCGAGAGCCGTTGGTTGCCCATCGAGACCGTTGGGCGAATTTGACGGACTATTCTGCTTGTCAGGCGTTGGCTGATGCCGCCAGAGCGGCAGACGTCGATATCATCCGCTATCAGTCCGTCCGCGATCCACTCGGTCGCGCCAATGTGGCGGTGTTGCGATGCCAGGCCTTTGCCGACGCCAACCCGGTCCAGCGCCAAACCTGGCGTATCCGGGTGGCGGAAACTGTCGCTCAGGCGATCTGCGAGCATCCGCGGCAAGGTCTTGAATTCGAATATCAGGGGTTTGCAGCCGATGCGAGGCTGCGGTCTGACTGAGTGGAGTGGTTTTCGCCGGTAGCGCAAATCGGTCTGCCCAATCTCCCCATTGTCCCGCACTTGATGCGGGACCCATGCCTGAGCATTTCTCACAGGGTTCGGATTTTGTGATCCACCTCTCAGGCATGGGCCCCGGGTCAAACCCGGGGCAACGGGGCGCTGATTCCCGCCCCTCAATAACTCTTCGGTAGGCCCAACACCCTCTCCGCGATGTAGCAGAGGATCAGGTGCGGGGTGATCGGCGCGATGCGGTGGATCAGGCATTCGCGGAAGTAGCGCTCCACATGATATTCCTTGGCATAGCCCATGCCGCCGTGAGTGGTGATGGCGGTGGTGCAGGCCTTAAAGCCGGCCTCTCCCGCCAGATACTTGGCGGCGTTTGCCATCGCGCCGGCGTCCTCGCCGCGGTCGTAGAGTTGGGCGGCGCGGAAGGCCATCAGGTTGGCCGCCTCCAACTCCGCCCAACTGGCGGCGAGCGGGTGCTGGATGCCCTGATTCATACCGATGGGCCGGTCGAACACGATCCGCTCGCGGGCATAGGTGGTGGCCTTCTCCAGCGCGACGCGGCCTAAGCCCACCAGACCCGCGGCGATGAGGATGCGCTCCGGGTTGATGCCGTGCAGCAGGTAGCGAAAGCCCTTGCCTTCCTCGCCGATGCGGTCCTCCTCCGGGATTTCCAGGCCATCGATGAACACCTGGTTCGAGTCGACGGCCTTGCGCCCCATCTTCGGAATGCGCCGGATTTCGCACTTGGAGCGGTCGAGGTCGGTGTAGAACAGGCTGAGGCCATCCATCGGCCGCTCGGTCTCGCCGATGTCCTTGGTGCGCGCGATCAGCAGGATTTTGTCGGCAACCTGGGCCGTGCTGGTCCAGGTTTTCTGGCCGTGCACGATATAGCGGTCGCCCTGCTTCACCGCCTTTGTGCGCAGCCGCGTCGTATCCAGGCCGGTGTTCGGTTCGGTGACGCCAAAGCAGGCGCGGTGCTGGCGGCTGATGATCGGCGGCAGCATCCTCGCCTTTTGCTCATGGGTGCCGTAGCGCACGACCGGGTTGAGCCCGAATATGCCGAGGCTGACCGACGACACGCCGCCATTGCCGGCGCCAGACTGGCTGATCGCCTGCATCATGATCGCCGCCTCGGTGATCCCAAGGCCGGAGCCGCCATATTCCTCCGGCATGGCGATGCCCATAAAGCCAGCGTCGGCGATGGCCTGGCAGAAATCCTCCGGAAAGACGCCGTCCTCGTCGCGGGCGAGCCAGTACTCGTCGCCAAAATCGGCGCACAGCCTGGTGACGGCGTCGCGAATTTGGATTTGCTCAGGTGTGAAGTCGATGCTCATCACTGGTCTTTCGATTGGAACTTGACCCTGTCGCGGCCACCATGGCTTCGGTAGTCTAACGCCAAATTCGCTGAGAGGGAGAGCATCATTGCTCCACAGCACCGCCCGCATCCTGACCACCCATGTGGGCAGCCTGCCAAGGATCGAGGGGTTAGCCGACCTGATCGCCGCCCGGCGCTCCACCGGCGCGGTCGAGACCATCAACAACTATGTCGAGCACCCGCAGATCGCCGGCGACTCCTTCACGGCGGAGGACGTGGTCCGGGCGAAGCTGGAGAGCCTCGCCGAGGGTGCCAAGATCGCTTCGTCGAAGCTGTGGGGATGAGAAAACGCCAGCAAATCCCCACCCACCTAGTCCCAAACCACACCCTCCTTGTCCCAAACCACACCCTCCTTGTCCCAAACTTGATTTGGGACCCATGCCAGAGAGCCAACTACAAAGCCCGAACTCTGTGGGAAACTCTCCGGCATGGACCCCGGGTCAAGCCCGGGGCAAAAGGAAGGTGAGCAGTTGAAACGGCAAACCAGGAAACAGGGTCATGACCTACTCCATCGTCGCCCGCGACCCAGCAACCGGGCATCTGGGCATCGCCGTCGCCAGCCGCTTTTTCTCCGTCGGCGCGCGGGTGCCAAGCATCCGGGCCGGTGTCGGCGCCATCGCCAGCCAAGCCTTTACCAACCCGACTTTCGGACCCGACGGCCTGCGCATGATGGCGGCGGGCGCACTGCCGCAAAGCATCGTCACCGCCTTCGTCGAGCGCGACCGCGGCCATGCCAACCGCCAGCTCCACATGATCGACGCTCAGGGCCGAAACGCGGCCTACACCGGCTTGGAGTGCGTCGACTGGGCTGGTCACGAGGTGGCAGAGAATGTGTCCGTCGCCGGCAACATGCTGGAGGGACCGGCGGTGGTGGCCGACACCTTGCGCGAATACCAGGCGGCCCTCGACAAGCCCTTCGCCGAGCGGCTGCTGCTGGCGTTGCAGGCGGGTGAGGACGCCGGCGGCGACAAGCGCGGCAAGCAGGCGGCCGGCTTGGTGATCTTTCGGGATCAGGATTACTCCTGGCTCGACATCCGCGCCGACGACCATGCCGATCCGCTCAGCGAGTTGCGTCGCCTCTATGCCGTGGCGCAGGAGCGCTATCTGGCTTATGCCGAACTGCTGCCAACCCGCGAAAGCCCCAGCGGCGTGCTCGACCGCGCCGAGTTCGATGTGCTCGTTGCCCGTATGGAGACGGAGCGAGCAGCCCGCGGCGGTGAGAGCGCCTCGCACGCGACCGACAAAGGGTAGGGCCGGCCATGGCCATCGTTCGCCGCCGCTTTCTCGACCTGGATTACGGCCAAGTGCACTACCGCACCGCCGGCAAAGACGGCCCCGCACCGGAGGTGTGATCCACGAAAAGCTGATGGAGGTGCTGCGGAACGGCCGCACCTACTTCCGCCCCTACCATGCCGCCTTCCACTACCCGATGGAAGAACGGTTGCCGCAGGTGCGAGTGCCGACGCTGATTACAGCGGGGAGAGACGACAACGTCTTCGCCCACTTCGACCGCAGCCACGCTTTGCTGCCGACGGCGGAGGAAGCGGCGACGGCGGGGATATTGTCGGTAGAGGCGGCGCGGGAGGCGGCGGCGGTGTTTGCGGGGTTTCTGGATGGATAGTAGCTTTGCCACCCCCAACCCGGCGTCATTGCGAGGAGCCGTAGGCGACGCGGCAATCTACCCGTGCTGATAGATCGCCACGGCCTTCGGCCTTCGGCCTCGCGATGACGCCGGGTTGGGAGGTGCCGCTGAGCGGTGAGGGGTGGCGCCTAGTGAGGTCGTGGCTCCAAACCTACTCCGCCGCCACGTTGCTCGGCGCGACTTTGGCCAAATGCCCGAAGCGGTCTTTGTGGGCGGAGGTATCGCGCTCCTCCAACTGGATTTCGCCGGACATCACCTGCCGTTTCCAGTCCTGGTGTGCACCCTCTGCCGCCTGGAATTCCGGCATCACCTCGCGGGCGAACAGTTCCAGGCTCTCGCAGATATGCTCGTGAGAGTTCTTACCGGCCTGGTTCAGCAGGATGACCTGGTCGATGTGGCTGGTCTGGTACTTGCGCAGCTTGTTGCGGATGGTCTCCGGTGAGCCGACCAGACCGCCGCGCAGCGCCCGCTCGACCACGTCGCCGTTCGCGTCCTTCCACTTGGTGAACTCGTCCCAGAGGTTGACGGAGCCCGCCGGCGGCCGCTCGCGCGTCTTGCTCTGCCCGTAGAATTGCAGGGCGAACTGGAAGAAGGTCAGGCCCTCTGCCCGCTCGCGCGCCAACTCATCGGTCTTAGCGCACATGAAATAGCTGACCAGCGCCATGTTGGGGTTGATCTGGTAGTCGGCCAACTTGTCCAGACGCTTGGTGATCGAGTTATAGTAAGCCGCGACCCAGGCATGCGCCGCGTCGGAGGATACGAACTGAAAGCCCAGCGCGCCCATGCCGCGGCGGCCGGCCATCTCGATGGTGTCCAACTGCGAGCAGGCGACCCAGAGCGGCGGGTGCGGTGTCTGCAGCGCCTTCGGCACCACCAGGCGCGAGGGCATGGAGAAATGCTTGCCGTTGAACGAGACCGGCTCATCACCGAACATCGGGATGATGGCCTGCACCATCTCCTCCCAAATTTCGCGCTTGTCCTCGAATGCGACACCGAACGGGTCGAGCTCCGTCTTGCTAGCGCTCTCACCCATGCCGAACTCGACGCGGCCGTTGGAGAGCAGGTCCAGCGTCGAGACGCGTTCGACCACGCGGGCCGGGTGGTTGGTGGTCAACTGGATGATGCCGTGGCCAAGGCGGATGTTCTTGGTCCGCTGGCTGGCCGCACCCAAAAACACCTCCGGCGCGGGCGAGTGCGAATACTCCTCCAGAAAATGATGCTCCACCTCCCACGCATAGTCGTAGCCGAGCTTATCGGCCAGTTCGACCTGATCCAGGGCGTTGTGGTGCAGGCGATGCTCCGAATGCTTTTCCCAGGGACGGGGGATTTGCAGTTCGTAGAAAATACCGAATTTCATGGGGTGATGCTCCGAAAGAGAGTGTGTGTGGTTGAGCCGAGTGTAGCGCGCGGCCCGCGATGCGGAAAGTGTCTGCTCCCCGGAGGTGGCGGAGCCGCCATCCGGGCTCACCACTCCGTGGCGGCCGGGGAGCGCTTTCCCCTCAGGGCCGCATGAAGCTGTTGTCTTCGTCACCATCCAGGTTGCGGGCGACGAACTCCAACTCGCTGGCCACCGCTTCCGGCGACTGCTCTTTCAGCAGCAGTTCGATGGCCTGATCCAGCAGCGCGCGGCCAATCTGGTCGAGAGCGAGGCCGCTCTCCATGCCTTCCTGCGCGGCGGCGAGGGCGTGCGGGCGGACGACGTCTGTCGGGCTTTTCGCCATGGCGGGTTCAACCTTCTCCGGCTTGGGCAGCGTAAATCGAGGTGTAGCCGCCGGACCAATCCGGCGGGATCAGACAGGGGCGGGGGTCATGATGCGCCCAGAGCGCCGGCTTGCCGCGCACGATCTCATAGGTATGCGCAGACGGGTCCGGGTGCGGTGTGTAGGCCTTGGCGTCGGCGCTGGTGAAACAGTTCAGCAGCAGCGGCCTGGGGCTCGGCGACTTGCTCGACGGCGAGAAATGCGCGGTGCGGCAGTTGTGGATGGTGAGCGTGCCCGCCGGCCCGGTCAGATACTCGACGCGGCTCATATCCATCCGCGCCGCGGCCTCGGGGCGAAGGTGTCCGGTCCAGGCGCCGTCTTCGGCATACTGGTCGTACAACGGCCCATCATGGCTGCCGGGCATGACGGCCAGCGGGCCATTGCTCATATCGGTATCCGCCAGATAGCATCCGATGGTCAGCACGTTGTAGTTGGTGTGCGGAAAGAACTGGGCGTCCTGGTGCCACTTCACCGTGTCGCTCTCGTCGAACCATTTGAAGTTCAGCTTGGAGTGATGAAACACCACGTCCGGCCCCAACAGGTCGGCGGCGACGTCAGCCAGGACGTCGCGGGCGAAGGCCCAGTAGACTTCGTCGCGCTCGTCCGGGCGTTTCAGGCGACGCAGCACGGGCTTTTCCGCCGAATGGCCCGGGCCGATATCGAAGATGCGGCCGGCCTCAGTCTCCGCGCGGGACAGGTCCACAAACCGCTCGGTCGTCGCCTGCAAACGCGCCAGGGCCTCCCCATCGACGAAGCCTGGCAGACCGACATAGCCGTGCTCGAAATAGTGCTCGCGCTGCGCTTGGGTCAGCGCGCGCGGTTCGTAGCGCAAAATCTCGTCGGGCGTCATTGGAAAGGCCTCTTGTCTTGGCACGGGTCTGCCGGTCATTCTGGCGATACCGCGTCGGAAGGCAATTGATTTGGCGCAATAGCAAACGGAGGTCGGACCACCATGAAGATCATCATTATCGGCGCTGGCGCTCTGGGCTCGATTGCTGGCGCCTTGCTGCATGAGGCCGGCAACGAGGTGGCGTTGATCGCCCGCGGCGCGCGCGCCGAGTATTTGCGGGCGAACGGCGTCAAGGTCGAAGGCTTGGCCGATGTGACGGCGCGATGCCCGATTGTCACCGACCCCTCGACCCTCACGGACGCCGACCTGCTGATCGTCACGGTCAAAACTTTTGATACCGAGGCCGCCTTAAAGCAACTCTCGCACGTCAAAGTGAAAAGCGCGCTGTCGCTGCAAAACGGCATGCTGAAAGACGATCAACTGGCCGCCGTGTTTGGGCGCGACGCCGTGCTGGGTGCGCTCGCGAACTTCTCCGGCGGGGTGCGGGAGGACGGCGTCACGCAGTTCACGGTGAATGCCAGTATCACGGTTGGCGAGCCGGGCAGCGGGGTCTCGCCGCGTGTGCAGGCAGTCGTCGATGCGCTGAACGGTGCCGGGATCAAATCCCACGGCAGCGACGACATTCTGTCCGCGAGTTGGAGCAAGTTCATCATCTGGTCCGGCATGGCAGTGATCAGCACGCTGACGCGGAAATCGACCGCCAACGTGTTCTCCGATCCCGACACGGCGTTGCTGGCCGCGCGCATCCACCGCGAGGTTCAGGCAATCGCCGAGGCGGAAGGGGCCGTCCCGCAGCCGATGCCGCCTTACACGACTCAGGAAGCGCTGGACGCGTCAGACGAAGCGACGGCCGCGCGCCTGATGCTCGACGCCGGTACGTTCTTCAAAGAAGAAGCGCCCAACCACAAGCATTCCATGCTCCAGGATCTGGAGCGCGGCAAACGGCTGGAAGTCGGCGAGACGCTGGGCGATCTGGTTGCCCGCGGCGCACGCCTGGGCATACCGGTGCCGACGATAGACGCCGGCTACCGGATGATCGCTGGCATGGATCGCATCATGCGCAGCGGTTGAAGTGCCTATAGCTTTTTCTTGACGTTATCTGCGCCGCGCTCAACGGCCCTACCGCCAGCCTGAATATCCTCGCCGGCGCCTTCCACGGTGTTGCAGGCGACGAGCAGCGATGCGGTGGCCGCCAGAACAATCATAAGGATCGCTTGTTTCATGAATTCGCTCCTGAGGTAGGTCGGTTGTTGCCAGATATGAACGCGTCTGAAGCGAAGAGGTTCCCTTCGCCAGCTCACACTTATAGCTTCCGATCAGATTCGGAAAGGACGATAAAATGATAGCACAATCGCCAAACGGTCTGGTAGAGGACGGCGCGGAAATCTCGGACCGCCTGACGCTGTTCGGTAGCTTCACGTCGAGTTCGACCTTCAAGCCAATGCTGTTTCTGGCGCTCAGCGGGCTGCCGTTCGAGTTCCGCACGGTCAACCTGAAGTTCGGGCGGCAGAATGAGCCAGAGTACCTGGCCGTTAACCGTTATGGCAAAGTCCCAGCGCTACAGCACCGCGACCTGACCGTCGTCGATTCAAATGTCATCCTCGACTATCTGGCCTGCACGACCGGCGTATTCGAGCCCCTGTCGGAACAGGACCGATGGCAGGCGCGCGAGTGGCTGGCCTGGGAGGCCGGCAATATCACCAACGTGGCCAAGGTCCGGCACTACAGCCAGTTCCGCGAGGTCGACCCGGCGGTCATGGCCTATTTCCGGCCATTGGCGGAGGAAGCGCTGACCTTCGTCGACGCCGCATTGGCGGGCCGCGATTGGCTGGTAGGCGACGCTTTGAGCATCGCGGACCTCGGTTGCTGGGGCCGCATGGTATTCATGGCCGAGGGCGGCCTGCAGATCGAGCGCTGGCCGAACATCGTCCGCTGGAGCGGCGCAATCAAGGCGATGCCCGGCTACGCCTTCCCCTACGACCTGATCCCAAAGAAGGACCAGGCGTTTCCAGCGCGCGAACCTATCGGCCTTTGAAGACCGGCTTGCGCTTGCCCATGAACGCGGCGACGCCCTCGGCGTGGTCTTCGGTGCACATGCTGTCGGCGATCAACTCACCCTCCATTTGCATCTGGCTTTCCATCGTCAAATGGTTGGTGGCGTTGAACAGGCGCTTGGCGTTGGCGAAGGCGTGCGTCGGTCCGTCGGCGAGGCGGCGGGCGAGCTTGCCGGTCTCCGCCACCAGGTCGGCGCGGGGGACGACCCAGTTGACGATGCCCAGTTCCTTCGCCTTGTCCGGGCCGAATCGGTCGCCGAGGAATGCCAGCTCCATCTGTTGCTTCATCCCCAGCGTGCGGCCGAGGAAATAGGACGAGCCGCCGTCCGGACTGGCGCCAATATGGCAGTAGGCCAGCGTGAAGATCGCGTCGTCGGCGGCGATAGCCAGATCGCAACAGCCGACCAGCCCCATGCCGGCGCCGGCGACCGCGCCCTGGATGCTGGCGATCACCGGTTTGCCCATGCGGCGAATGGCGAACAGCGGCAGGTGCAGCAGGTGAATGCCCTCCATGATGACCTGCCGGCGCTCGGCCTCCGGCATCTTCAGCCGGTCTTGCATGACACGTATGTCGCCGCCTGCCATGAAATGGTCACCAGCGCCCTTGATAATCACACAGCGTACGTCGTCATTGAACTCCAGATCGCCGACAATATAGCGGAATTTGGTGCGCAACTCCGACGTTAGCGCGTTGCGCACTTCCGGTGCATTCAGGGTGACGGTGGCGATGCCGTTTGCAATGTCGAGCAAGACAGGTTCTGACATGGGCAATACCTCGTTTCTGATGGTCGGGACACGGGTTCGTTATTGGAAATGTCTCCTATCTAACCTTAGCTTCTGATCGTAAGAAGACCAGCGCTCGTTCAAGAGGAGACCATTGATGCTGATCCGCCGCCGACCGTCCTGGGCTTTACCCGAGAGTGCCACTACACCCGAAGCGGTAATGCTGTCGCGGCGAAACCTGTTGGCGGGGGCCGCCGGAATGATGGGCGCTGCGGCTATGCCGCAAATCGCGCTGGCCGCGCTCGGCGACGGCCTGTACCCGGTGCCGCGCAACGAGGCGTTCACGGTGGACCGTCCTCTAACGGATGAGATGTTGGTGAAAACCTACAACAATTTCTTTGAGTTCGGCAGCCACAAGCAGATCTCGCGGGCCGCGCAGGCGCTGGAGGTCGAGCCGTGGCAGGTGGTGATCGACGGCATGGTCGAGAAGGAGATCAAGATCGACGCGCACGACCTGATCCGCAAAATGCCGTTGGAGGAACGCCTTTACCGGCACCGCTGTGTCGAGAGGTGGGCGATAACAGTTCCGTGGAGCGGCTTTCCACTGAAGGCGCTGGTGGAGATGGCCAAGCCGCTGTCCGGGGCGAAATACCTGCGGATGGAGAGCTTCAAGGACGCCAGCATCGCATCCGGCCAGCGGGCATTCTGGTACCCCTGGCCCTATGTCGAGGGACTGACGATCGGCGAATCGATGAACGAGTTGGCTTTCATCGCCACCGGCCTCTATGGCAAGCCAATGCCGAAGCAGAATGGTGCGCCGCTGCGGTTGGCGGTGCCGTGGAAATACGGTTTCAAGTCGATCAAGTCTATCACCCGCTTCCACTTCACCGACGAAATGCCCAAGAGCTTCTGGATGGAGGTGCTGGGCGAGGAATACGGCTTCTACGCCAACATCAACCCCGGCGTGCCGCATCGGCGCTGGAGCCAGGCTCAAGAGTTGTTGCTCGGCAGCGATGAGTGGGTGCCGACCCGCATCTATAACGGCTATGCGCAGCAGGTGGCGCACCTCTACAGAGGCATGCCGCAAAACATGATTTTCTACTGAGCCATGCGGCCCGCCGGCTCGAACAGCCGGCCGCCGGTCAGGGCTCGTGGCGTTCCAGTGGTGCCAGGAAAGCTGATCGGCAGGCTGCGGACGCTGCGCACCGCCAGATAAGCAAAGGCCTCCGCCTCCAAAGCGTCGCCATCGATACCCAGCGCTTCCGAGGGCTGTACCGGCGCCGGCAGACACTCCTGAAGCAACCGCATCAGCACCGGATTATGCCGGCCGCCGCCGCAGACAGTCCAGCATTTGGGCTGGCTCGGCATATGTCGCTGGGCGGCGGCGATGCTGGCGGCAGTGAAAGCGACGAGGGTCGCAGCGCCGTCCGCCGGCGACAGATGCGCGACCGCGGCGAGTTCGAAATCCAACCGGTCCAGCGACTTCGGCGGCTTGCGCGAGAAATACGCCGCCGTCATCAGCTTAGCCAAGACCTGGGCGTCAACCGTCCCAGCGCGCGCCAACGCGCCGTCCTTATCCACGGGCTCGCCGGTATGGCGAAGCGCCCATTCGTCCAGCAGCATGTTGGCGGGGCCGGTGTCGAACGCGATCAGGTCCTCTGCAGCCGCACCGATCCACGTGACGTTGGCGACGCCGCCCAGATTGAGAAAAGCGCAGGGTTTCGGCACGCTCGCCGCCAGCGCGCGGTGATAGACCGGGGCCAGCGGTGCGCCCTCACCACCCGCTGCGACGTCGGCCGTGCGCAGATCGCCGACGACTGGAATGCCGAGCCCATCGGCCAAGCGTTGGCCGTCGCCCAACTGCCAGGTGCGCCGCTCCGCCGGGCGGTGCAGCACGGTGTGCCCATGAAAGCCGATCAGCGCGACATCCACTGCCGCCGTACCAGTTTGCGCCAAGAGCGCCCTGACCGCGTCGCGATGGTAAGCGGTCAGCGCCGCCTCCAGCGCCGGTGCCTGCTGATCCGGGGCCTGCAAAGCGGCTGCCAGTGCCGAGCGGAAGTCCGGCGGGTAGGTGCGGAAGGCGAAGCCGCGCGGCTCGGCGATTGTCTCGCCATCGGTCCACAGCAAGGCGACGTCGATGCCGTCCATGGAGGTGCCGCTCATCAGGCCGATGGCCAGGACGGGCAGCGGAGTCGAGAGGTGCGATTGTTCTGACATGGCTTCCATGGTACATCGCCGCCACCCGACGGCAAGCCTGCCGAACCATCCGCTTTTCAGACAGTGTCACCCGCCATGCCGCGTTCCGAATTCCTCGCCGCCCTGACCGAGCGCGGCTTCATTCATCAATGCACCGATACCGAGGGCCTGGACGCGCTCGCGCTGGAAGGGCCGATCCGCGCCTATATCGGCTTCGACTGCACCGCCGATTCGCTGCATGTGGGCTCTCTGGTGCCGATCATGATGTTGCGCTGGCTACAGCAGACTGGCCATAAGCCGATTGTGCTGATGGGTGGTGGCACGACGAAGATCGGCGACCCCTCCGGCAAGGACGAATCGCGGCAGTTGCTGAGCCACGACGACATTCAGGCGAACAAGGCCGGCATTTTCCGGGTGTTCGAGCATTTCTTGAGTTTCGGCGACGAAGGCGCGACCGGCGACGCCATCATGGTCGATAACGACGACTGGCTGAGCGAGTTGAAATACATCCCGCTGCTGCGTGAGGTGGGCCGGCATTTCAGCGTCAACCGCATGCTGACCATGGACAGCGTCAAAAACCGGCTGGAGCGCGAGCAGCCGCTGACCTTCCTCGAATTCAACTACATGATACTGCAAAGCTATGACTTTGTCGAGTTGTCGAAGCGCTACGGCTGCCGCTTGCAGATGGGCGGCAGCGATCAGTGGGGCAACATCGTCTCCGGCGCAGAGCTGGGCCGCCGGCTGGAGCAACCGCAACTCTTTGGCCTGACCACACCGCTGATCACCACGGCGGACGGCGGCAAGATGGGCAAGACGGCGGCTGGCGCGGTCTGGCTGAACGAGGATCGGCTGTCGGCCTACGATTACTGGCAGTTCTGGCGCAACACGCTGGACGCCGACGTCGGGCGCTTCCTGAAGCTGTTCACCGAACTGCCTCTGCCTGAGATCGCCAAACTCGCGGCGCTGCAAGGCTCTGAATTGAACGAGGCAAAGAAGGTCTTGGCGACCGAGGCCACCGCCCTGCTGCACGGCCGCGCCAAGGCGCAAGAGGCCGCCGAGACCGCACGCCGGGCGTTCGAGGACGGCGCGCAGGCGGAGGGTTTACCGACTGTCGAGATCGCCGGCCCCGACCTCGATGCTGGCGTGCCGGCGTTCGACCTGTTCAAGCGTGCCGGCCTGGCAGCCAGCAATGGCGAGGCGCGGCGGCTGGTGCGTGGCGGCGGCGCGCGGCTGAACGACGTCGCTATCGCCGACGAAAACCAGCCGATAGGCTCCGGCGATCTGACCGAAGCCGGCACGCTGAAGCTTTCGGCCGGCCGCAAGCGGCATGTATTGGTGAAGCCGGTTTGATCTTAACGGCCATAAGTATCGACCTCCTATTTGGCGTCATTGCGAGGCGGAGCCGAAGCAATCCACCAACTGCAGATCGCAACAATGCCGATAGAATGCCGCGCCGCCCAGTGGCGGCTCGCAATGACGCCGGAAGGTGGATATTGAACTCCGCCGGTCTGAGTTCTTCGCAGTAACCTGCCGGAGATATTGCCGATGGACGCCATAACGACAGTCCAGGAACTGGACCGCAAGCGCATTCGGGCGATGATCGCGCGTGACGCCGACAGTCTCTATGCGCTGTTGGCCGACGATCTGTTCTATATCCACGCGTCTTCGGCCAAGGACAACAAGCACAGCCTGATCCACGCCCTGTTATCGGGCGCGCTGATCTATAAGGTCATCGACCTGTCGGAGGTCGAGTCCCGCGATTTGGGCGATCAGGTGATCCTGATCGGCAAGGCCCGCGTGACGGTTTTGGCCTCGGGCCAACGCTCTGACTCGTTCGAGCGGTTTTCCAGTTGCTGGGTCCGGCGCGACGACCGTTGGCAAATGCTGGGCTGGCAATCGACGCTGCTTGCGGACTGACTATCGCCCGGCAATACGACTGCCATTGTCTGGCTCATGACCATCGCTTAGGCTAGTTTCCGCCTGAGAAATCAACAGCGGCTGGAGCACGTGCCGCGATTACCGGAGGAAGAAACCCCATGGAACGCCGCGACTTTTTGAAAGGTGCCGCCATCGCCGGCACTGCTGCTGCCGCTTCGAGCCTGGCCGCGCCGGCTATCGCCCAAGGCGTGCGCGAGTTGAAGATGGTCATGTCCTGGCCGATCAACTTTCCCGGACTCGGCACGTCCGCGGTGCGCATGGCCAAGCGGATCACGCAACTTTCCGATGGGAAGTTGACGGTCAAACCTTACGGAGCAGGCGAACTCGTGCCAGCCTTTCAGGTATTTGATGCTGTCTCGGCCGGCGACGCTGACATCTATCACTCGTCTGAGTATTACTTTCAGGGCAAGTCCCCCGCGTTTAACTTTATGTCCGCCGTTCCCTTCGGCATGACTGGTCTCGAAACGCATGCCTGGATCACATACGGCGGCGGCCAGGAATTATGGGACGAGTTGTCGGCAGGCTTCAATCTGAAGGCGCTGCCCGTGGCATCCACCGGTGTTCAGATGGGCGGATGGTTCCGCAAAGAGATTAACAGCATCGACGACCTGCAAGGTTTGAAAATGCGCATGCCAGGCCTGGGCGGCGAAGTGTTGCGCGCCGTCGGCGCAACGCCGGTCAACCTGCCGGGCGGCGAGATTTTCCCCGCCTTGCAGTCCGGCGCTATCGATGCCACCGAATGGGTCGGTCCCTGGCACGATCTGGCTTTCGGCTTCTATAAGATCACCAAGAACTATTACTATCCAGGCTGGCATGAGCCCGGCACGGTTGGTTCATTGGGACTTAACAAAGACCTGTGGGAAAGCCTGACTGAGGATCAACGGGAGTTGATCACCGTCGTTGTCGCTGCCGAAGCTCAGGTTCAAACGGCTGAGTTCAATGCTCGCAACCAAAGCGCGCTGGATACCTTGATCAATCAACACGGCGTGACGCTGCGCCGTTACAGCGACGAGTTGTTGGCCCGTATCGGCGAAGCCGCAGCCGATGTGATCAGCGATATGGCGAACAGCGATCAGATGACCAAGCGCGTCTATGAGAGCTACGCTGCCTATCAGAAGTACGCGATGGATTGGGCGAAGATCGGCGAACTCGGCTACATGAACGCCCGCGCCCTCGATACCGACAAATAGACAGATGACCGCCCCCACTCGGCGACATGGTGCCGGGTGGGGCGATTGTCCGTTCGATGTCTGTGATTGCGGCTGGAGTTGCCTCGACTCTCCGTAGTCGGTTCAGCCGGGGCGTTAAGGTGTTTCATGCTCACCTCCTTCACACGCACCGTTGATCGCATCAACGAGCACCTGGGCCGCGCCGTCTCCTGGCTGGCGCTGATCATGGTGTTGGTGCAGTTCGCGGTGGTGCTGCTGCGGTATGTTTTCGGCATCGGCTGGATTTGGATGCAGGAGAGCATCATCTACATGCACGCCATCATTTTTCTGACGGCAGCAGGTTACACGCTGCTGCACGATGGCCATGTGCGGGTCGATATTTTCTATGGCGGCATGAGCATGCGCGCCAAGGCGATCGTCAATTTCTGCGGCGGGGTAATCTTTCTGCTGCCGATGTGCGGCATCATCGTGTGGTCCTCGCTGGGCTTCGTCACCCGGGCCTGGGATGTGCTGGAGGGCTCGCCAGAGGGCGATAGCGGCATTCCCGGCGTCTACCTTCTGAAATCGGTGATCCTGGCGTTCAGCGCTCTGGTGGCGTTGCAGGGCCTCGCGCTGATGGCCCGCTCGCTGTTGACGCTGAGTGGGGAGGAGCCGCCAGAGGCGCCGGCGCCCGACATTCAGGGAGAAGGCGTATGACGCTTTCCGAAACCCTCTCCCTGCTGCTGTTCGGCGGTGTCTGCGCCGGGCTGATGGCCGGCTTTCCCGTGGCGTTCACGCTGGGTGGCGTCTCGCTGATTTTCGGCTTGATCGGCAATGCGCTGGGCGTTTTCGACATGTCGTTCTTTGGCTTCATTCCGAACCGTATTTTCGGCGTGATGACCAACGAGGTGCTGTTGGCGGTGCCGCTGTTCGTCTTCATGGGCGTCATGCTGGAGCGGTCCAAGGTCGCCGACGACCTGCTGACCGCGATGGGCGGCCTGTTCGGCACGATGCGCGGCGGACTTGGCGTCTCGGTCTGCATCGTCGGCGCGCTATTGGCGGCATCGACCGGCATTGTCGGGGCGACCGTCGTCACCATGGGCCTGCTGAGCCTGCCGACGATGTTGCGTTGGGGCTACGACCCAAAGCTCGCCTGCGGCACGATCTGCGCCAGCGGCACTCTCGGCCAGATCATCCCGCCCTCCATCGTGCTGGTGGTGCTGGGCGATCAGATTTCCAACGCCTATCAGGATGCGCAGCGGGCAATGGGCAATTTCGCGCCGGACCCGGTGTCGGTCGGCGACCTGTTCGCCGGCGCGCTGATCCCGGGCCTGATGCTGGTCGGCCTCTATATCGGCTGGCAGTTGATTGTAGCGCTGCTGCGCCCGAATGCGGCGCCGGCGGTCTCTGCCGAAAATGCCCTGGCCGACGTGAGCCTGGGCAAGACCATCGGTGCGTTGGTGGTGCCGATGGTGCTGATCGTCGCCGTCCTCGGCTCGATCCTCGCCGGCATTGCCACACCGACGGAGGCGGCTGCGGTAGGTGCCATCGGCGCGACGCTGCTGGGCGGCTTGCGCCTGGCTCCCGGTGCCAAGGGGGCGGTTATGCTGATCGGCGGCCTGGCGCTGGTCGCCGTGCTGTTTCTGACCGGCATGCTGGACCTTCGCCTCGGCCGCAGCGAGATTTCGATGGAGGAGCAGATCGGCATCTACGCGGCGACCGCTTTTTCTGCGCTGCTCGGCCTGGGCATCCTGGACGCGCTGCGCCGCATCAAGTCCGACGGCACGCTGCGCGAAGTGATGCAGCAGACGACCAAGATATCGGCCATGGTGTTCGGCATTGTCATCGGCGCGCAATTGTTCAGCCTGGTGTTCCGCGGGTTGGGCGGCGACGATATCGTGCATGAGTTCCTGACCAGCCTGCCCGGCGGCGCGTTCGGCGCGTTGCTGGTGGTGATGCTGATCATGTTCATCATGGGCTTTTTCCTCGATTTCATCGAGATCACCTTCGTCGTCGTGCCCATCGTAGCACCCATCCTGCTGATGATGGACATCAACCCGGTCTGGCTCGGCATCATGATCGCCGTGAACTTGCAAACGAGTTTTCTAACTCCGCCCTTCGGCTTTGCCCTGTTCTACCTGCGCGGAGTGGCACCGCCGAGCATCAGCACGATGCAGATCTATGCGGGCGTCATCCCGTTCGTCGGCATGCAGGTGCTAATGCTGGGCATCCTCTGGGTCTTCCCGAACCTGACGCTGTGGCTGCCGCGTATGGTTTACGGGACGGTTGCTGGCGGGTAGAGGGGGGGCGTGGTCGAAACGCCGGTCCTGATCGCCGGCGGCGGACCGGTCGGGCTGACGTTGGCACTGGATCTGGCGTGGTGCGGCGTCGCTGTGACGGTGGTGGCGCGCCGGGCCGAGGCCGTGACGGCGAAGACGCGCCCGGCTATTCCATGGCAAACGTCACCGCTTTCATCGTGCCCGGCTGCCGCGCGCCTCATTTCTGACTAAAAGATGGCCGCAGCCTGTACGATGCGCTCGGCCGAGCCAGAGTTCACACTGTTGGTGCTGGGTTGGACTCCATGCCTTTGTTGCGGCGATTGGCTTGAGCATCACCTTCTGAGAAACCTTCAGTTTTTTTGGAAGAATGTCCCCGCCTATTTTCCACTTTGGAAAAACCGTTAACTCCCAGAGCACCCCCTGAAAGTAGCCTCTGACGCAAGATTTCACTCGCGGAACTTAACACTTGCCGCGCAAAGTGCTAAGCGGCTGAAGGGAGGCGTCCGTAGAGCACAACAGCCTCAGGCCAATCGCAAAGCAATCGCTGAACTGTTTGACCCGGAACATTATATCCAGGATCTCACCATGCGACGCAAGGAGCCGGGAGACGGCGTGGCGGCATTGCTCGAACCGATGACGCAACAAGATTGCACCGCAGTCATGCGGGGGCTCGCCTTCGTCATGGGGCGTTAAAACGGCGGGAAGTCTACCGTCACCTCTCCAACACCTTCGACCGTATGGCTTATGCTGGAGATATTTTGCACGATACCGTCGTGAAGACTGCTTGATCCGCACGACCCCACACATCGTACTTTTAAGGAGTTCTGAAATGAACAAGAAAGCGAAGAAAAGCGAACAGTCTGAGCCAAAGAACTATAAGGAGACCCTGCGGCACCTGCAAGTCGAACTGGTCAAGCTGCAGCGGCATCTGATCAAAAACGAGCTTCAGATTCTCATTCTTTTTGAAGGCCGCGACGCCGCCGGCAAGGACGGCGTCATCAAGCGGATCACGCAGCACCTGAGCCCGCGCGAAACCCGCGTCGTGGCGCTCGGCAAGCCGTCGGAACGTGATCGCCATTCCTGGTATTTTCAGCGCTATATCCCATATCTGCCCCCGAGCGAAGAAATGGTCCTGATGAACCGGAGTTGGTATAACCGCGCCGGCGTTGAGCGCGTCATGGGATACTGCACAGAAGCGGAATATGAAGAATTCATGCGTTCGGTTCTGCCATTCGAACACATGCTCGTGGATTCTGGAGTTCAACTATTCAAATACTATCTGGATATTTCGAAAGGTGAGCAGAAACGCCGGCTCGAGGACCGTCGCGTCAATCCTCTCAAGCAGTGGAAGATCAGTCCGATTGACCAGGTCGCGGTCGAACACTGGGATGACTACAGCGCCGCGCGCAACGAGATGTTCGCCCGCACGCACAGCCCGATAACGCCGTGGCACGTGGTTCGGGCGGACGACAAGAAGCACGCCCGGCTCAATGTCATCCGTCATCTGATGTCGCTGGTCGACTGCCCCGATAAGGACAAGCACGCAGCCAAGCCGGATCCGAAGATCGTCTTTGCCTATGACGACCGGCACTTTGAAAGCGGCGCGATCGCCCGATGACAAGCAATCGCCAGACAGCGCTGCTGCCTGGTGCGCTCGTTCAGGGCCCTCGGGACGGCGGCGTCCCGGCCCTGGCATCGATTCGCTTCGATGATTTCGCCTATCTCCTGACTGGCGGATAGGCGGGTAAAGTGGAATCCCGGCCGTCAGTGGCCGCCATGTTCTCCCTCGGTGGTCCAACGTGACAGAAAGAAGCGCTCATAGGCGAACACTGTGGCGCTGGGCGAGGCGCGGAACCCGACCATCGGCGCCCAAGGATCAGCGGACGAAATCAGTCTATGATCTTCGGCGCGATACCGGATCAAGTCCGGCACAGGTCTGCCCGGAACATGGCAAGGCCGCGGGGCTGGTGTTACCCTTCTGCAATACTGAAACCATGTCGCTGCATCTGACCGAGATATCGCTCGCCGTCGCCCCGGGCGCTCACGCGGTCGTGCTGATGGATCAGGCTGGTTGGCACATGACCGGCAAGCTGGATGTGCCTGCCAATACCAGCATCATCGCTCTGCCAGCCAAATGTCCCGAGCTGAACCCGCCTTACGGCGATTGCAAGCAATCGCCTACCGGCCAACGAGTCGAGAACGTCTGGCAGTTCATGCGCGACAACTGGCTATCCAACCGGGTCTTCACCTCCTACGACAACATCATCGACCATTGCTGCGATGCATGGAACAAACTCGTCGATCAGCCATGGCACATCATGACCACCGGACGCCGAAATTGGGCGCGTAGGTCATGATCAATGCAGGTTGGTATAAGATGCTGTGTAAGCGATGCGTACGCCCCACTGGGCATTTAGCTTGACGTTGGCACCTAGTTCCAGGGCAGGAGCTCGTCGAGGCGGTCGTTGGGATGGCCGCAGGCAATCGCTTCGAGGGTGGCCTTGAGGT
>CAXBDI010000020.1:0-42479 GCA_963974445.1 uncultured Alphaproteobacteria bacterium | reverse complement strand
AAACCGGACAACTCATGTGCTACTGAAACCGGACATACCGTCTGTCGTCGACAGCTAAGCTATGGGCTATTGGAAATTGGCGGGGCGTGGGGCTATCCTTGAACGCTGAACTGAGTGCGATCCGAACCATCCCCTGAAAGGCCTCGCTCCCATGACCAACGACCTTTGGAAACTTTCCGCCGTCGACATGCGCAAGGGCCTGGACGCCAAAGACTTTTCCGCCGTTGAGGTCATGACCTCTGTCCTTGGCCGCACCCACACCACCAACCCGAAGCTCAACGCCGTCGTCTTCGACTACTCAGACCAGGCCATCGCCAAGGCCAAGGAGGCCGACGCCGCATTGGCCAAGGGCGAGCATTGGGGGCCGCTGCATGGCATTCCGGTGACGATCAAGGTCAATGTCGATTACGAGGGCACGCCGAACACCAATGGTCTGCCGGCGCTGGCGAACAACATCGCGTCCGGCAACTCACCGGTGGTGCAGAACCTGCTGAACGCCGGCGCCATCATCTTTGGCAAGACCAATACGCCGGAGCTGTCGATGCGGGGCACCACCGACAACCCGCTGCACGGCCTGACGCACAGCCCGTGGGACGAGCGGGCCTCGCCCGGCGGCTCCTCCGGTGGGGCGAGTTCCGCCTGTGCCGCCGGCATGGGGCCGATCCACCATGGCAACGATATCGGCGGCTCGTTGCGCATTCCCGCCTCGTGCTGTGGCCTGACGACGGTCAAGTCCGGGCTCGGCCGCGTGCCGGCCTACAACCCATCGGCACCGGCCGAACGCGGCCTGCTCTCGCAATTGATGAGCGTACAAGGCGCCATCTGCCGCGAGGTCAAGGACGTGCGGCTGGCGACCAAGGTGATGGCGCAAAGCGACCCGCGCGACCCCTGGTGGGCGCCGGTGCCGTTCGAGGGCCCAGACCTACCGAAGCCGATCAAGGTCGCGGTCTCAAAGGAATCGCACGGCTACCCGATCCATCCGGAGATCACAGCAGGCATCGACCGCGCCGCCGGCTACCTGCGCGACGCCGGCTATCAGGTCGAGGAGGTGGAGATTCCCCCGGTGCTGGAGGCGGCCCGCGCCTGGCTCTCGGTTGCGCTGTTGGAGTTAAAGGACACGCTCGATCCGCTGGCGCGTGAACATGGCAGCGCGACAATCCAAGGCGTGTTCGACAGCTATTACCGCATGGGCAACATGGTCGACCATCAGGAATATCTGTTCGGCATTGCCGACCGCTCGCGCCTGGTGCGGCAGTGGAACGTGCTGCTGGAGGACTACCCGCTGATCCTGACGCCATTCCTGATGCGCCCGACCTACGATTACGATTATGACGAGACGTTCCAGGGCGCGAAGGACATCTTCGATTCGATGATCTACTCCTACGGCCTCAATTACCTGAGCCTGCCCGCCGGCAACGTGCCCATCGGCCTGATCGAGGGCCGCCCGTCCGGCGTGCAACTCATCGGCCAACGCTTCCGCGAAGACCTGATCCTTGACGCCATGCAGGTGGTGGAGGATCAGGTCGGCATCCTGGCGCACCAGTTGTGGGAACGGATGTAGGGGGACGAGGGTAGGGAGGGGGTCCAGGTAGGGCGCAGGCCGTGATAGGGCGCGGGACGAGGTGGGGCGCGGAGCCCCGTTCCCCTCCGGTGCCATTGCGAGCCCGCGGAGCGGGCGTGGCAATCCAGGGCGGCGGCGCTGGACGGCTTGGCCGGGGTGGATTGCCGCGGCGGCTTCGCCGCCTCGCAATGACGCCGGAGAAAAAAGAAAGGTCGCGGAAGCCGGTGGGGCTTCCGGGGGCTCCTATCAGCTCAGCGCCTGTTCCAGGTCGGCGATGATATCGTCTATGTGCTCGATGCCGATGGAGAGGCGCACATAGCCGGCGGAAACGCCGGTGGCCTCCTGCTCCTCTGCCGTCAACTGACTATGCGTCGTCGTTGCCGGGTGAATCGCAAGGCTGCGGGCGTCACCGATATTGGCGACGTGATAGAACATCTGCAGCTTGTCGATAAAGCTTTGGCCGGCCTCCAGCCCGCCCTTCAACACCATGCCCATCAAGCCGCCATAGCAGCCGCCCTTCAGGTAGGTCTCCGCCCGGCGTTTCGGCTCGCCGCTCATCAGGCCGGGGAAGATCACCTGTTCCACCGCCGGATGCTTGTGCAGGTACTCCGCGACCTTGATGGCGTTCTCACAATGCCGCTCCATCCGCAGCGGCAGGGTCTCCAGGCCGTGGATGCTCTGGAAGGCGTTGAACGGCGCCAGCGGCGCGCCCAGGTCGCGCAGCAAGGTCACCCGCGCCTTGAGGATGTAGGCGATCGGCCCCAGCGGCTTCACCGCCTCGGTCCAGACCGCGCCGTGGTAGGAGGGGTCCGGCTCGTTCAGGTACGGCTGGCGCGCCTTGTGCGCCTCCCAATCGAACGTGCCGCTGTCGACCAGCAGGCCGCCGATGCTGGTGCCGTTGCCGGTGATGTATTTGGTCAGCGAGTAGACGATGATCGCAGCACCATGATCGAATGGCCGGCACAGGATCGGCGCCGCGGTGTTATCCATGATCAGCGGAATGCCCAGCGGCCGGCCGATATCGGCCACCTCCCTGATCGGGAACACCTCCAGCTTCGGATTCGGCAGGGTCTCCGCGTAATAGGCGCGAGTCTTGTCGTCAGTCGCGTTGGCGAAATTCTGCGGGTCGCTGGGATCGACGAAGCGGCACTCGATGCCCATGTCCTTCAGCGTATTCGCGAACAGGTTCCAGGTACCGCCGTAGAGGTCGGTCGAACTGACGATGTTGTCGCCGGCATGGGCGATGTTCTGGACCGCAAACGCACTCGCCGCCTGTCCGGAGCCGAGCGTCAGCGCCGCGACGCCGCCCTCCAGCGCGGCCATGCGCTGTTCCAGCACATCGTTGGTCGGGTTCATGATGCGGGTGTAGATGTTGCCCAACTCTTTGAGCGCGAACAGGTTTGCAGCATGCTCGGTATCGCGGAACTGGTAGGACGTGGTCTGGTACAATGGCACTGCGACCGCGCCGGTCGTAGGGTCGGCGCGATACCCGGCGTGCAGGGCCAGTGTTTCGGGGCGCTTGGACTCGTTACTCATTTATACGGTCTCCCGGTGCATTGATGAAATTCTGAGCCTCTAGTAAGCACATAATTTCGAGGAATGCGCGGGAAAAAGTGCGATTTGCGCTAACTATATAAGGATATCATTATGAAGATTCTTCTGATGGACGGCGACGGCATCGGGCCAGAGATCATGGCGGCCACCCGCCGGCCGTTGCAGGTGCTGGACAAGCGGTTCGGTCTGGGTCTGGAATTCGAAGACGTGCCCATCGGGCTGGTATCCCTCGACGCCATCGGCCAGACCATGCCGGCTGATATCCTGGAGCGGTGCCGCGCCGCGGACGGCGTCATCATGGGGCCGACCGACACGGCGGTCTATCCGCCGGAGAGCGAGGGCGGCATCGGACCTTCGAAAATGCTGCGGGCCGGCTTGCAACTCTACGCCAACATCCGTCCGTCGAAAGGCATCCCGGGCGCCTTCGCGCCGAACATGGACCTGGTCGTGGCGCGCGAGAACACCGAGGGTTTCTACGCCGACCGCAACATGTTTCAGGGCTCCGGCGAGTTCATGCCGACGGCGGACGTAGCGCTTTCGCTGCGCAAGATTACCCGCGAGGGCTCGATGCGGATCGCCCGCGCCGCCTTCGAACTGGCCAGCCAGCGCCGCAAATACGTGACGGCGGTGCACAAAGGCAACGTGCTGAAGATGACCGACGGCCTGTTCCTCGCCTGCGTGGCGGAGGTGGCCAAGGATTTTCCGGACGTGCGATGGGATGACGAGCACATCGACGCCATGACCAGCCATCTGGTACGCACGCCGGACCGGTTCGACGTGGTGGTCTCGACCAACATGTACGGCGACATTCTCTCCAACCTGGCGGCGGAGTTCTCCGGCGGGTTGGGGCTGGCGGGCTCGCTGAACCGCGGCGACGGCATTGCCATAGCCCAGGCAAGCCATGGCTCCGCCCCGGACATCGCCGGCAAGGGCATCGCCAACCCGGTGGCGCTGATGCGGTCTGCCGCCATGCTGCTGGCCTGGCGGGCGGAGCAGGACTCGAACAACGCCATGGCCGCGGCGGCCGAGGCGCTGGACAGCGGCATCGACGCCATGCTGCAAACGCCCGATGCCTGCACCACAGACCTCGGCGGCCCGCTGGGAACGGCAGGATTTGCCGATGCGCTGACCGCAAAACTGGAAGGCTAGAGAGACCGCCTAATCGTCGGTCGGCTCGACGTCTTCACGGCGCTCCAGCACCGCACCGAAAAAGCCGTCGGTGTCGTGCTGCGCTGGTGTCAGCTTCAGGAAATCGCCAGTGGCAACCTCTGGCAGAACGCTGGAGGCCGGGACGAGGAAAAAGTCCGGGTGCTCCTCCAGGAATTTAGCGACCACATCCTCGTTCTCGCGCATCAGCAGGGAACAAGTGCCGTAGATAACGCGGCCGCCAGGGATCACTTGCGAGGAGCCACGATGCAGCAGCGCCTGCTGCGTTTCGTTAATCTCATCCAAGTTGGTGCCCTGGGTGCCCCACCGGGCGTCCGGGTTGCGCCGCCAGGTGCCGGTGCCGGAGCAGGGCGCGTCGACCAGCACGCGGTCGTAATCCCATTTATGGCGTTTCAGCCAAGGGTCGCTGGTGCCCGAAATCGCCCGGCAGCGGGAGTTCTGAACGCCGGCGCGGCGCATACGCTCGCGGGCGCGCTCCAGCTTTTTCTCATAAATATCGCAGGCGGAGAGGCGGCCACGATTCTGCATCATCGCCGCCATCGCCAGGCTTTTGCCGCCGGCGCCGGCGCACAGGTCCAACACGTGCATGCCCGCCCTGGCATCGACCAGCGCTGCCAGCAATTGCGAGCCCTCATCCTGCACCTCGACATAGCCGTCGCGGAAGGCCTGCACGCTGCCGAGCGGCTGGCGGCCCTCGACGCGAATGCCAACCGGCGAATACTGGGTCGATCGGCCCGTAATGCCTTCTTCGGCTAGGGCCGAAATCGCCGCGTCGCGCTCTATCTTGAGGGTATTGGCGCGCAGGTCGAGCGGCGCCTGGTTCAGCATCGCCTCCATCTCGTCCTCGACCCGGTCGCCGAGAGAGCGCGCCAGTTCGGCTGCGGCCCATTCCGGCACTTCCAGGCGGATGTACCACGGCATATCCGGCGGCGTCAGGGTGTTGTTGATCACCGCCAGCGCCAGTTGCGCCTCCGCCCCATTCAATGGCGCGGCGCCGTAGCGGCCACCGGTGAAGGAGCTGTTGAACAGGGTCGGCGCGTGCACCGCCTGATCGATGACCACCCAGCCACGCGGCATCGGCGGCAATTGGGCTTGTCTCAGCCACCAGTCGTAACGGGAGCGATGGCGCAGCACGCGAAAGACCTGGTTGGCGACAACATTGCGGTCGCGCGAACCCATGAAACGGCGGAAACGCAACTGGCTGTTGACCACGCGGTCAGCGGGCTGATCCGTAGATGCGATAGCGGTCAGGATCTCGATTGATGTAGCAACCCTGGCAGCGGGCGTCATTCTATACTCATTCTCATTTTCGAGGTTTTGCCCGACGCGAACGCCGCAGCAATACATAAAATGCGCCTGTTCCGCCATCCCTTACATGCGCACTGGTTATTGCCGCTACATGTTGACTCAAAGGGGCGGTTTCAAGCCATTGCGGCACACTCCGGCGGAGCACTCCGATCGCTTCTTCCGGTCGCCTGGCATGCGGATCCCAGCCTTTACCAGTAATCACCAGTACGAGGCGGCGGTTCATCATTCGGCTGGCGCCGATAAACCGGATCAGCGCGCCGTGCGCCTGTGTTTGCGTCATCCCATGCAGATCCAGACGCCCATCAACCGATATCTTGCCTTTACGTAGTCTCTGCGCAGTGCGTTTGTCCATCCCCGACGACAATGGAGCGGTGCTTAAGTCTTGCGGCGGCGGTGATGCCTCGGTTTTCGGTACCGATTCCGCCGGCGTTTTTTCGGATTGTTGCGGGCGGTCGACGCTCTGAGTTTGCGCAGGCGGCGGGCCACCCGTCGCCACCGGGCGATGGCGCAACGGATCGACCGAGGCAGCCACCCGGCGCCATAGCTCTTGCTCTTCGGAATTCAGCCGCCGTCGCATCGTAACCCGCTTACACTTCTGCCACGGCCAGCCGCCGGCGGGCAAAATCACGCCAGTCGCCACGCGGGGCCGTCACTGCATCCTCTGTTTCTTCCGGCAGGCGCAAGCTCAGGCCGCCGAATTGCCAAAGCTGCAACCAGCCATCCAGTCCACTCAGCGCCATCGCCATGGTTCGCCGCCGCAAGCGGTGCATGACCCAGACGTTGAAGGTCGTCATCGTCAGGATCACACCGCTGCCCAAAATCGCCAGGCCCCAAATCCAACCGCCCAACATCCAGGCGCTGGCGACGCAAGACAGCGTGGCGACTAATGGCAAGGCATTGTCCGCCTGGCTATAGGTCGGCGAGCCCGTGCGGTTGAACAGCCGCAGATCGACGCCGACGAACAGGCGGTCGTCGCGATTGGCATACCAAATGCGCTCGTACAGCGCCTGGTCGCCGTCTTCGGGCAGTGAGAGTTCGTTCATCTGTCAGAACTCGGGCTCTTCGCTCGCCAAACCAACGGGCCGGCTCACGTAATCGGGATGTCGGCAACGTGAGTGCGGAAGGCCGGGCGGGCCAGCAACCGGTCATACCAGGCCCGCAGGTTCGGCATATCCTCCGGCCGGTTGTCGATCTGAATGCCGTACCAGCGGTGGACAAAGCCACAGAACGGCAAATCGGCCATGGTGAGCCTGTCGCCGCCGATATAGGCGCGGCCCTGCAGGCGCTCGTCCAGCTTGCGGAACGCCACCGCAGAGGCAGCGACGCCCGCATTGATGGCGTCGTAGTTTCGCTTCTCCGGTGCGGTGCGCACCAGCCCCCAGAACACGTCGCGCATCGCCGGCGCAAGCTCCGTCTGCTGCCAGTCCATCCAGCGGTCGAGGTCGGCTCGCACGGCCAAATCTTCCGGATACATACCGCCCGGATCGTGCTTTGCGGTCAGGTAGCGGACGATGGCGTTCGATTCCCACAACACCAGATCGCCGTCGATGATCGTCGGCACCCGGCCATTCGGGTTCATCGCCAGATAGTCGGCCTGATCGTTACCGCCGAACTCGCCGCCAACATCCGTGCGCTCGAACGGCACGTCCAACTCGGCGGCAGTCCACGTCACCTTCATCACATTGCTGGAGTTTCTGCGGCCCAATATTTTCAGCATCGCCCGATATCCTCTGGAGTCTATGGTTGCGTCCGGGTGTCAGCGTCGCCCGGATGGCTTTGGCGCCAGCACATATAGCCGACCCTGCGAGCGCATGCGACCGGCAAGAGCCGCCGCACCTGCGCCCGAGCCCCAGAAATAATCCGCCCGCCCGGCCCCGACGATGGCGCTGCCGGTATCCTGGGCGATCGTCAGCCTTTGCAGGCGCTGCCCGGAGGGCGGGTCCGGATGTTCCACGTCGAGCCAAACCGGCAGCCCGTAGGGAATCTGCGCCGGATCGACCGCCAGCGAGCGTTCCGGCGTCAGGGCCGCGCCCTGAGCCCCTATCGGCCCGGCGCCATGTACCTTTTGAAAAAAGATATACCGCGGGTTTTTCTGCATCATGGCGGTGGCCTGGCGCGGATGCGCTCGCAGCCAGGTGGCGATGGACTGCATCGACAGGTCTTTCCGGCGGATCGCCCCCATTGCCGTCAGGTCTCGGCCAATGGCCCGATAGGCGCGCCCGTTGTGCCCGGCAAACCCAACCCTCTGGCTGGTACCGTCGGGGAATTCGACGCGGCCCGAGCCTTGGATATGCAGGAAGAAGGCATCGACCGGATCGGCCAGCCAGAGCAGTTCCAATCCCTGCCCGCGAAGGCCGCCCATATCGATCTCGGCACGGCTCAGACCGGCAAAGGAACTGCCGCGCGGCGGTGGCCGGTATAGCGGCACCGGGTAATCTGGGTCAGGCTGCCTTGACCCGGCCACGCTTGGCTCGAAATAGCCAGTGACGAAGGCGTCCGGTTCGACGCGAAGCACCGCGAAGTGCCGTGTGATCCACTCCGGCCCAACCTGGCTCAAGTGCCGGGAGGCGTCGCACCCGGCTTGCCAGGCTCGCTTGTCGACGATTGCGCCGGCCGTCGCGCTGCGCCAGGGCCGCCGCTCGCACGAGCGTTGCCAGGCTTGCAGCCATCCGGACAGTCGGTCGCTGCCCCAGCCGGGAAGCGCCAATTCAGGTTCGGTTGTTCTCGCGAAGGCTACAGCCGTTTCCGCGCCCGGGGTTTCGGAGGCGCTGCAACTTGGCAGCAACACGACCGCCGCCAACAATCCAATGATGCTGCGGAGGGAAACCATCCCGCTCAGACCGGCGTGGCTGCGTTACTCTTCGGCTTCTTCGGCCGCCGGTTCTTGGATTTCGGTCAGCGTCCAGTTCGGATCCTTCGATGCGGTGTCGCGCTCGAATGTCCAGACGTCGACGACCGAGTCGATCGCGCCGCGCTTGCCCTTGACCGCATGGCCTTCGCCGTCCCGGACCACGTTGATCTGCTCCGACGCGATTTGCACGGTCACACGCGCCACGGATCCGCGCAGGGCTGCGGCGGTGATTTTGGCCTCGCGGATGCGCACCAGCGTCGATTCGAGCGACTGATCCTCGTCTTCGCGCCGCCGCATCTCGCCATCCAGCACCGAGTAGACGTTGTTGCTGGTCAGCGAGCGCAACGTATCGCGGTCGCCATTGGCATAGGCGTTCAGGATCAGTTCGAACGCCGTCTTCGCGCCCGCGGTGAACCCGTCCGGATCGAACGATCCATCGACCTGACGAATTTCCATCAAACCGCGCTGAACCGGGTCATTAGAGGTTTGCGCCGCCGGCAGCGGCACCACATTGTCTTTTGCCGAAGGCCGGTAGGCGGGGGCGATACGTTCGTTCTCTGGCCGCCGCTCACGCTCATGGCCCATGCGACGGCCCAGAACACTACGCAGGCGCAGCACCAGAAAGGCCGCAACCATGCCGAAAAACAGAATCTCTAAGAAGGCCGATCCGCCGTCCATCTCCAACGCTCCACTATGCCCCGCGGCCGAACCGCGCGACCGGGCGGCGCACGTTCGAGTTCATGTGCCGTTCGTGCGATGCTCGGCACAACGCGCGAGCTTGCAGGAATGCAGCCGGTGCGCAAGGGTATGAAACACACATAAGCAGTTCACGTGGAAAGGGCAAGTATGCTGGCGCTGGCAGTGTTTGTCGGGCTACCGATCTTGGAAATCGTGCTGCTGGTTCAGGCCGGTATTGTATTCGGTATCTGGTGGCTCCTCGCATGGATTTTCATCAGTGCCGGGATCGGCGTCGTGCTGATCCGGGGCCAGGGTCTGGCCGCGCTGCGGCAGGCGCAACTGGCCCAGGACGCTGGTGAGGTGCCGGTGGGCGCGATCTTGACCGGCATCCGGCTGGCCTTTGCCGGCCTGTTCATGATCCTGCCGGGCTTCATCACCGACGCGCTCGGCCTGTTGCTGTTGTTGCCGTGGACCGGTGATTCCCTCGGCCGCATCGTGAGCGCGCGGGTGCGGATGCATTCCACCTGGGTGGGCGGCAGAGGAACGGGCGGGCCGCACGACCCGAACCGATCGCCCTCGGCAGAGACCATCGATGCCGAGTACGAGGTCGTGCCGCGCGATGATGACGGGCAAAACCAGGACGGTCAGAATAAGAACCTGTCGGACGAGCCCCGCGACCCCCCGGCCAAACCGCCCGCCAAGCGCGACGGCAATCCGTGGGAGGGCCGATGAGTCCACAAACCAACACCCATCGCTGCAAGCTCGCGGCCAAACGCCTAGTTGAGCCGGCACCGGGTGCATGATAGCGCCCACGCAGAAAGATCGCTGCATCAGCATCCGGGCCGCCGCGCCGGCTCGGCTATCGCATAGGACACCCGACGCCATGAATACGCCGACACCGCCCAACCCCGCCGCTGCCACCGAGGCTCCGCTGGCCATTCAGGTCCAGTACATCAAGGACTTCTCGTTCGAGAACCCAAACTCGCCGCAAAGCCTCAGCGACATGGGAAACAATCCCAATATCGCGGTCGACATTAACGTCGACGCCAAGCAGTTGGGCGAGCGCCAGTTCGAAGTCATCCTGCGCATGAGCGCCAAGGCGGAGCGGGAAACGCGCACGATCTTCGAGGTGGAGTTGCTTTATGGCGGCATCTGTCAGGTCGGCGGGCAGGTGCCGGACGATCAGGTGTCGCCGCTGGTGATGATTGAAGGCCCGCGCATGCTGTTCCCGTTCGCGCGCGGCATCATCGCCAACGCCACCCGCGATGGCGGCTTCCCGCCGCTGCTGCTGAACCCGGTGAACTTCGTCGCCCTGTATCAGCAGATGGCGGCCAATCAGAAAGCCGCAGCCGACCAGAAAACCGCGGCCGACCAGAAAACCGCGGCCGACCAGAAAACCGCAGCCGACCAGAAGGCCGCAGAGACCGAAAACCCCAGCTAAGGCCGAGCCTCGCTACGACTGCTGCCGCAACCAAATTGGATCTTTCAAAGCCTTGGCGACGAAGACCCGATGCGCCTCCAACTCCGCCGCGCCTGCCGCATGCGGCCGCGGTGGGCGAATCGATACGGCGGCGGGCGTGATCGGCGACGGGTTTCGGTCGTTTGCCGGATCGTCGCGCTTCGATGACTTGGCAGACTGCGCAGCATCGTCGGCCAGGGAGAAGCCCGGCTGGCGGCCGCCGATCAGTTCCAGGTAGACGGCTGCCAGCAACTGGCAATCGACCAGTGCGCCGTGCAGGGTCCGTACCGACAGGTCGACACCGAACCGCCGGCAGAGCGCATCCAAGCTGGCCGGCGAACCGGGATAGCGCTTGCGGGCGATCAGCAGCGTGTCGATCAGCCGGTCGTAGGAGAGACCCGGCCGCTTGATCCGGCTCAATTCGGCGTTCAGAAACTTCATGTCGAACGCGCCGTTGTGAATGATCAGCGGCGCGTCGGCGATAAACTCCAGAAATCCATCCACCTCTGCCGTAAACAGTGGTTTATCCGCCAGAAATGTCTCCGACAGGCCATGCACGGCGAAGGCTTCCTGCGGCATATCCCGTTGCGGGTTCAGGTAGCAGTGGAAATGCGCGCCGGTCGGCATGTGGTTGCGCAATTCCAGCGCCGCGATCTCGACGACGCGGTCGCCGTGCAGCGGATCGAGGCCGGTGGTTTCCGTATCCAGAACGATCTCACGCATGATCTCTTAACCCCTCGCCTTTGCGGCTGCGAATATCGCGCATCACGGCGGCCAACGCGTCGCGCGTCACCCGGCGGCCCAGTCCGGACGGCACCACATAGTCGGCCCGCTGGCGCTTTTGCGCGTCCGGCATCTGCTTTGCCAGGATCTGGTTCAACCGGTCCTCGGTCATCCCCGGCCGTGCCAGGACGCGGGCCCGCTGAATGTGGGCCGGTGCCGAGATCACGATGGTGGCGTCACAGCGCTTGTCGCCGCCGGTCTCGAACAGCAGCGGCACGTCCCTGACCGCATAGGCCAACCGCCGCCGGGCGACGCGGGCCAGAAACGCCCGCTCCGCCTCCCCGACGCGGGGATGCAGAATCCGCTCGAGCCGGCGCAGTGCGGCGGTGTCGCCAAAGACGCGCTTGCCCAGTTCCGGGCGGCTGACCGCATCGTCTGTGACCACGCCGGGAAATGCCTCCTCGACCGCTACGACGGCGGCGCCCCCCTTCGCCATCAGGGCGTGCACGGCGGCATCGGCATCGAAGATCGGCAGACCCATATCCTCCAGCATCGCGGACGCCGTGCTCTTGCCCATGCCGATGGAGCCGGTCAGACCGATGATAAATACCGATCGTCTCACGGCGCGATATCCTTCGCGATAGTGGAATAGAGCGTCTCGGTCACCATAGGCTCCCGCCCGAACCACCGGGAAAAGCCCGGCCGCGCCTGGTGCAGCAACATGCCAAGGCCATCGACCGTGCGCAGGCCGCGCGCGGCGGCGGTGGCCAACAAAGGTGTCTGCAATGGCACATAGACAATGTCGTTCACCACGGCATCGGCGGGTAAAGCCGTCAACTCCATAGGCAAAGGCGGCTGCCCACGCATTCCGAGCGAGGTGGTGTTGACCAGCAGTCCGGCATCGGCCAGCGCTTCGGTTCGCGCATCCCATGGCACAGCCCGGGCTTGTCTGCCGTTCGCCGCTGCCAGGCTTTCTGCCCGGGCCTGCGTCCGGTTGGCGATTCGCACCTCTGGAACGCCCGCCTCCAGCAGTGCGAAACAAATCGCCCGCGCCGCACCGCCCGCGCCCAGAACCACCGCAGGCCGGTCACTCGGCCAGCCGGGCGCGCTCTGGTTCAGATGCGCGGTGAAGCCGAAGGCGTCGGAGTTGTCGCCGGAAAGGCCGCCGTCCGGCTGCACCGTCACGGTGTTAACCGCGCCGATACGCTCTGCCGCCGCCGTCGCGGTATCCACCAGCCGCAGTGCCGCCTCCTTGTGCGGCAGTGTGATGTTCCAGCCGCGAAAGCCCAGGCGCGGCAGCATGCGAAAGCTGTCCGCCAAGTCTTCCGGCTGGATCGCCAGCGGCACATAGGCGCCATCTATGCCGTATTCCTGCAACCAATAGCCATGAATGCGCGGCGAGCGGGAATGGGCGATGGGCCATCCCATGACCCCGGCCAGGCGAGCGGAACCGGAAATGCTCATCCGCGAATCGCCTCCACCTGACGCAATGTGTCGAGCACAACCAGCAACGGCAGACCGAGGATGGTGAAAAAATCTCCATCGACCGACTGGAACAGTTGCGCGCCATATCGCTCCAACTGATAGGCGCCCACCGACTGGCAAACCACGTCTCCCGCCTGGTCGAGATAGTGGTCGATAAACGCCGATGTCAGTGGCCGCATCGTCAGGCTGGCGATGCCCGTATGCTGGCAGAGCACCGTCTCGCCCCGCCGGATGTCGACGGCGGTGATCAGCCGGTGGGTTTTGCCGCCTAGATGCAGCAGACGCGCCTTGGCTTCGGCCAGACCGTTGGGCTTGTCGAACCAATCGCCCTCGCACTCCATCATCTGGTCCGCCGCGATCACCACGGCGTCGCCATGAAGATGCGCCGCCGTCTCGGCTTTCACCGCCGCCAGGTCGCCTGCTACCTGCTCAACGGAACGGCCAGCCACTTTGCCGGCGTCCCTGATGGCGGCTTCATCGACATCGGGCCGAACCACGGCAAAATCGACGCCAGCATTCAGCAACATGGTGGCCCGCACCGCGCTGCCCGAAGCCAGGATAATCTTCTGAGGCGCGCTCATTCAACTGGCTCGTTACGCTTTTCATGGAGTTGGATGATCGCAGCCGCCGTTTCCTCGATCGAGCGCCGGGTGACATCGATTACCGGCCAATTCTTGGAGAGGAAAAACCGCCGCGCCTCCTTGACCTCCTCATCGACCAATTCGCCATCGACATAGGCGGTTTCCGTATCCTCGTGCAGCATCAACAGGCGGTTGCGGCGAATTTGGATCAAGCGGCTGGGATGGACCGTCAGGCCGACGATCAGCGGCCGTGTGGCCAGGCTCAAGCCCTTCGGCAGCGCGATACCGGGCACGAACGGCACGTTCGCCGCCTTCAACCCGCGATTCGCCAGATAAATGCAGGTCGGTGTTTTCGAGGTCCGCGACACGCCGACCAGGATGACATTGGCATCGTCCAAAGTATCGGTCGCCTGGCCATCATCGTGGGCCATGGTGAAATGCATCGCCTCGATCCGGTCGAAATAGGCGGCGTCCAGCTCGTGCTGCCGCCCGGGCTGACCACGGGACTGGCCGCCGACATAGCCGGAAATTGCGTTAATAACCGGGTCGAGCAACGCCACATAGGGCACGCCGATCTGCCGGCAGGCAGCCTCCAGAGTGTTGCGCAAGGCGTCGTCGACCACCGTGCACAGCACCAGGCCCGGATGGGCCGCAATACCGTCGATCACCCGTTCCATCTGAACGCTGCTGCGCACCAGCACCCAAAAGTGCTCGGTCGCCTCGACGCCTTCGAATTGCACCAGGCAGGCGCGCGCAACACTACGGACAGTGTCGCCGGTCGCATCGGATACCAGATGCAGGTGAAGCTGTTTCAAGGACAAGGCTTTAACCGGGGTTCGGGGCGAATCGGCGGGGCGGCTATCGGCACGGTACAAGCCTGGGGACAACAGGAGCAACGCTGTTCACAACATACCCCGGTTTCGCAAACACGCAATTTCCATCCCCGCCGTTCAATTTTTCACGGCCTTTCATCCCCCTGGGGAAGACTCGAGGTCTTGCATCTGGCCATTGGAGTACGCCGCAAACCCATCCACGGAGTTTGGCTCGATTCCGGCCATTGCAGGCCGCCGAGATCATCATTCTTTCCGATTTATTCACACTTTCCACAAAATTATGCACAGCACAAAACCATCCCGAATGCGGGTTCGAAGGTTATGGGAATCATGGGGATTCCCATGACTCACCGGCCATCTACAACAACAGCCTTTTAATATACTCTTTCTGTAGAGGGGCGGTTCTGACAGCCTGGAATCCTGGCTATTGGCAAACTCCGGAATCGCCGGCTATGCCAACCGATACCAATTACGGGAGTGACCCGGTTATCGCTGCAAAACCGCTTCTCGATTGCCTTCAGGGCACGGCATCGCCGGATGCGCCGCCGCCAATATGGCTGATGCGGCAAGCCGGCCGCTATTTGCCTGAATACCGGGCGTTGCGGGCGGAATCCAAGGGCTTTGTCGATTTCTGCTTCTCGCCGGATATGGCGGCAGAGGCGACCTTGCAGCCGATCCGGCGCTTTGGCATGGATGGCGCGATCCTGTTCGCCGACATCCTGCTGTTGCCGCATGCTTTGGGTCGCGAGGTGCGATTCGTCGAGGGTAAGGGACCGGTATTCGAGCCGATGCCGACGCCGCAAACCCTGACGATTCGCGACGGCTGGCAGGACGTCGTGGCGCCTGTGGCCGAAACCGTGCGCCGGGTGCGCGCGGCCTTGCCGGCAGAGACGACGCTGATCGGCTTTGCCGGCGCCCCCTGGACCGTCGCCACCTACCTGATCGAGGGGGGAGGCAGCCGCGATCACATGCGCAGCCGGCAATGGGCCTACAGCGATCCGGCAGCGTTCCAGGCGATGATCGATGTGCTGGTGGAAACCACGGTTGAGTATCTGGCGGCGCAAATCGAGGCTGGCGCCGACGCCTACCAGTTGTTCGACAGTTGGGCCGGGGCGCTGAGTGCCGACGGCATCGAGCGATGGAGCCTTGCGCCCTGCGTCGCGATTGCGACGGAACTCCGGGCCCGCTACCCGGACGTGCCCTGCATCATGTTTCCGCGGATGACCGGCCCGATGCTGACCCGGTTCGCCACCAATGGCGCCTTTGCCGGGGTCGGCATCGATGGAACGATTGCGCCGCAATGGGCCGCCGCCGCGCTGCAACCGCATGCGGTCGTGCAAGGCAATCTCGATCCGGCGGTGTTGATCGCCGGCGGCCAGGCTATGCACGAGGCGGTGCGCGAGGTGGCGGATAATCTGGGCGGAAGGGGCCGGCATATCTTCAATCTCGGCCATGGCATCACGCCGGAGACACCACCCGATCACGTCGCCGAACTCGTGGCGCTGGTGCGCGGCGGGGCCTGAGCAGCGATGGACTTCCTGGCCGACCTCTATCCCTGGACCAAGGCCCTGCACATCATGGCGGTGATCACGTGGATGGCAGGGCTGCTCTACCTGCCCCGCCTGTTCGTCTACCATTGCGAGACGACGATCGGCGCTGCCGATAGCGAGCGGTTCAAGGTGATGGAGCGGCGGCTGTTGCGGGCGATCATGAACCCGGCAATGATCGCCACCTACCTGTTCGGGACCGCCTTGCTGCTGACGCCGGGGATCGTCGATTGGGCGGCAGGATGGATCTACGTCAAGCTGGCGGCAATCCTCATCCTGACTGGCATGCATCACGCCTATGCGCTCTGGTATCAATGGTTTCGTGACGATGGACCGCGGAAAACGCCGCGAACCTACCGGATTGCCAACGAGATACCGGCGGTGCTGATGATCGTCATCGTGATCATGGTGGTGGTCAGGCCTTTCTAGACGATGGGCCAGGCCGGCCCGAAAGTTTGTGTTTGACGAACGTCAACCCTGTGCTTACATGGAAGCCGTAGTGTTCCGGCAACAAGAACGCGCGTCGACCTGACGTGCTTGCGCCCTGGAGCCGCATTCCCTCTATTTCGGCCGGTACCCCTCAATCGGCCTGTGTCGCCCGTCCTACCCAATACGCTAATAGACGAGAAGTCATAACCGTGCTGCAACCTGTATCGCAGTCGATGAATCTCCAGGAATTGAAACGCAAGACGCCGGCTGAATTGCTGGAACTTGCGGAAGAACTGGAGATCGAAAACGCAAGCACTCTACGCAAGCAAGACATTATGTTTTCTGTCTTGAAGCAACTGGCGGAGCGTGATGTGACGATCACCGGCGACGGTGTTCTGGAAGTGTTGTCCGACGGTTTCGGATTTCTGCGCTCGCCCGATTCGAACTTTTTGCCCGGCCCGGACGATATCTATTTGTCGCCAAATCAAGTTCGCCGCTTCGGTCTGCGCACCGGCGACACGGTTGAAGGTGAAATTCGGGCGCCGAAGCAGGGCGAACGTTATTTCGCTTTAGTGAAGCTCAGCACCATCAATTTCGAAGAGCCGGAGAAGGTGCGCCATCGCATCAATTTCGATAATCTGACGCCGCTTTATCCCGACGAAAAGTTGAAGATCGAGTTCGATAAGCCGGGCGACAATGGCAATACGACCCGGGTGATCGATCTGATCGCGCCGCTTGGCAAGGGTCAACGGGCCTTGATCGTCGCCCCGCCGCGCACCGGTAAAACCGTGATGTTGCAGAACATCGCCCACGCCATCGCCGAGAACAATCCGGACGTCTACCTGATCGTGCTGCTCATCGACGAGCGGCCGGAAGAGGTGACGGATATGCAGCGCTCGGTGAATGGCGAGGTCATCTCCTCGACGTTCGACGAGCCGGCCACCCGCCACGTGCAGGTGACCGAGATGGTGCTGGAAAAGGCAAAGCGCCTGGTCGAGTACAAGCGCGATGTGGTGATCCTGCTGGACTCGATCACCCGCCTCGCCCGCGCCTACAACACCGTGGTGCCGTCCTCCGGCAAGGTGTTGACCGGCGGCGTCGATGCCAACGCATTACAGCGGCCGAAGCGCTTCTTCGGTGCCGCGCGCAATATCGAGGAAGGCGGCAGCCTGTCGATTATTGCAACCGCGCTGATCGACACCGGCTCGCGCATGGACGAGGTGATTTTCGAAGAGTTCAAGGGCACCGGCAACAGCGAAATCGTGCTGGAACGCAAACTCTCCGACAAGCGCATCTGGCCGGCCATCGACATCGGCAAATCCGGTACCCGCAAGGAGGAATTGCTGGTCAGCCGTCAGGACCTGCAGAAAATGTGGGTGCTGCGCCGTGTCCTGATGCCGATGGGTCCGCAGGACGCCATGGAGTTCCTGCTGACCAAGCTCAAAGAGAGCAAGAACAACAGTGACTTCTTCCAGTCGATGAACCAGTAGGACCGCTGTCGCTGCACAAGGGGCCGTACGGAAGAACTGATCGCAGGCAGGCCTCCAGCCGTCTAACCCTTCAGCGTTTTGGCGAAGAGTTCGGCGGTGCGGCCGTTGGCGAGGTCGGCGTTCTTCTTGTCATAGGGCTTGCCGCCGATGCGGGCGAAGGCGTGATCCATGCCCGGGTAGCTGTGGATCGTGACGTGAGGATTGCTGGCTAAACCGTCGCGGATTTTCGCCTGGCCGTCCTTCGAGACAAAGCCGTCTTCCTCGGCGATGTGCAGCATCAACGGTGCGGTGATGTTTGCCGCTTCATCGAGTGATTCGTCGATGCCAACGCCATAATAGCCGACATTGCAATCGGTATCGGACCGGCAGGCCATCAAGTAGGCGAGTTTGCCGCCGAGGCAGAAGCCGACCGTGCCGATCTTACCGTTTGCCCCAGACATACCGCGGGCATGGTCGATGGTCGCTTTCAGGTCGTCTATCCCCTTGTCGACATCGAAGCCCTGGTACAGCGAGAACGCCTTCTTCCATTCCTCGTCAGAGCGATCGGTGATGTCCACATGCGGTTCCTGCCGCCAGAACAGATCCGGCGCCAGGGCGATATAGCCTTGATCCGCCCAATATTGGGCGATGTCGCGCATGGCGTGGTTGACGCCGAAAATCTCCTGAATGCAGATGACGGCGCCGCCGTTCGGCGTATCGGGGCGCGCCAGATGCGCGTCGAAATGGTTGCCATCGTAACCGGTGACTTGAACCCAGTTATGCATGAGTGGGACCTCCTGTTGACGGGTTGAATTCTGACATAGCAGCTTGAACTATGCGACGGCGCTGCGGACATGGCAATCGGTGGAATGGGTGGCCGGGCTTACTTGAGGTGGCGGCTTGGATCAGGATTGGGCTTGCGTCCGCCTAAGGTTGCAACGACACTGCGGTTTCCACAATCCGCCGCCGATGGGGAACCGATTCCGTGCTGCACGAACTCCGTACTTACACGTTTCGCGCCGGGCAAGCCGGCCTGGCGGCGAAGAATTCCGGCGAAACCGCCCGGGAGATCCGCGGCGACCGCTATGGCAAACTCGAAGGGTATTGGCTGCCGGAGGTCGGGCCGTTGAACCAGGTGGTGCACCTCTGGAGCTATGACAGCTTCGCCGAGCGGGAACGCCTGCGCGGCGAGTTGTCGAAGAACGAGCGCTGGAGCAAGGAATACCTGCCGCTGATGCGGCCGATCATTCTGCGCCAGGATATCCGGCTGCTGAACCCGATCGTCGGACCCAAGGCGCCGGCCGACCCGAACAACCTCTATGAATTCCGCTACTACCGCCTGCAGCCGGGGGCCATCAGGCGCTGGGTCGAGTTGTTTACCGGCGCTTTACCGGTGCGGGAGGAATACTCCAAGATCGTCGGCCTTTGGACCACGGAAGCCGGCCAGCCGAATGAAGTTTGCCATATTTGGGCCTACAAAGACTTCAATGCCCGCATGCAAGCTCGGGCGGCTGCGGTCAAGGACAAGAGGTGGCAGGCGTTTCTGAAAGAGGGCGGGCCGCTGATCGACGAGATGAACTCGGTCCTGATGCTGCCATCGGCACATTCGCCGTTGCAGTAAAAAGAATCACGGCATTTTGAATGATTGAAAGGATGCCTCGATCCCAGGTATGGCGGGCAGATCCGTATGGAAGAGGGATTAGGATGTATAGGAGACGTCTTGCAGGTGTGATTTTAGCGGCAGGCCTCGTGCTGTCGGGGCCGGTGTTTGCCATTGGCGGCAACCAGGAAGCCGTGCAACTCACCGATGTGCAGGCGATGATCGGGCGGGGCGAATATTCCAACGCGGTTATAAAGCTGAAAATGTATACCGAAACCTCGCCATTTGATCCCGATGGCTATAACTGGCTAGGCTACAGCTATCGTCAGATGGGGGACTTCGACAATGCCAAGCGTGCCTACGAACGCGCCTTGCGCCTTGATCCGGCCCATAAGGGTGCGCATGAATATCTGGGCGAGCTTTACGTGCAGACCGGCCAATTGGATAAAGCCAACCGTCTGTTGGCGAAGCTGCAACAGCTTTGCGGCGTTGAATGTGCTGAGTACAAGCAACTGGAAAAATCCATTGCAGCCAAGCGCTGATCCTTTCGACTGAGCGGGTCAGGCTGCCCGGCCTGTTGCGGAGGCCGATGCAATAGCAGACTTGCCATAGTCAACGGATTTTCATAGAACATTACATGAACAATTTACGAATATAGCTATGAAAATGACAGCAGAAGCCCGGGCTGACCTAATCCGTCGCATCCGGCAGTTAGAGATCAAAGGCACTTGTCCCGCGGCTGCGGCTATGCAGTTGCGATGCCCTCCCATCGACTCTGTCTTGCCGGATGGCGGGCTGCGCTGCGGCGCAGTGCACGAATTGCTTGGGCCGAACCACGCCAGTGACCGCCGCGGCGACGGCGCCCTGATGGGGTTTGCCGCTGCGATATTGGCGAGGCTGATGCAGGAAGAAGGTGACGGCCGCCCGGCCGTGTGGTGTGTGAACCGGCGCTTGCAGTTTCGAAACGACCAGTTTCTGGGTCAACCCTACGCACCGGGATTGCAGAGCTTTGGTATACCGGTGCAGCGGCTGTTATTCGTCTACACCGACAACGATCGCGATACCCTGTGGGCGACAGAAGAATTGGTCCGCAGCGAGGCGGTTGGCATAGTGGTAACCGAACTCGACTGCCTGCATCCCGTGGCAGCCAGGCGGTTGCAGTTGGCCTGTCAGGAAGCGGGAGTGACCGTATTGGCATTACGGCCTGGCCGAGAGAGCAGCCAGGCCGCCTTCACCGAAACGCGCTGGCAATTGCAGACCCTGCCGGGCTCCGAGCCTACGAGTGCCGGGCATTCCAATCCGTCTTGGCAAGTTCGCCTGCTGCGCGCCCGCCGCGAACCTGGGGCGTATACCTGGGCGGTACGCTGGCATCGGGGCCAGATTCTGGCCTCAGTGTTGCATCAGGACCGTCTGGCAACGCCGCAGGTGCGGGCGCGGGCGGTGTAACGCTTCAGCCGAGGTACAAGCAAGCCCCGGGCCGGTGCTATTTGCCCCGGCGACAGCGGCGCGACCCGATCCTATACCGCGCATAGCCAACAGCCTCCTGTTCCGCCGCAAATGAGAACGAGATACGCCAGCCTCCGTTTCGAGACCGCCGATGCCGTTGCCCGATCCACCCTTCGATACCATCGTCGCCTTGGCGAGCGGCAGTACGCCGGCTGGCGTTGCGGTGTTGCGTCTGTCGGGAGCGGCCGCACCAACGGTTTTGCAAGCGTTGACCAAGCAGCCTCTGCCCGACCCTAGACGGATGGTGCTGCGCTCTCTATATGCACCTGAAAGCGGCGAGTTGCTCGACCGAGGCCTGGTGGTGCGGTTCGCTGCGCCGAACAGCTTTACCGGCGAAGATGTTGTGGAGCTGCATTTGCATGGCGGGCCCGCCACGGTCTCCGGCACCCTGGCGGTCATTCTGGCCTTTGCCGATTGCCGGCAGGCACGCGAGGGCGAATTCACCCGCCGGGCGTTCGACAACGGCAAGCTCGATCTGACAGCGGTCGAGGGCCTCTCGGACCTGGTGCGCGCCCGGACGGCGGCACAACGGCGCCAGGCACTTTCGGCAGCCGGCGGCGCCACCCACCGGACGATTCTCCAATGGCGAGATAGTCTGCTGCGGGCCCGGGCACTGCTGGAAACCATGATCGACTTTGTCGACGAGGACGTACCGGACCATCTTTTAGCCAACGCGCGCAGTACGGTCGCTGCAATCCGTGCGGAGATGGCTGATACGCTCGACCGGGCTCAAGCGGGGTTGGCCATCCGCGACGGACTCCACGTGGCGATTGCCGGCGCTCCGAATGTCGGCAAATCGACCCTGCTCAATGCTTTGGTTGGCCGCGACGCCGCCATCGTCTCGGCCATCGCCGGCACGACCCGGGACGTCATCGAGGCGACGTTGGACATCGACGGCTACCTGGTCATCGTCTCCGATACGGCCGGCCTGCGCGAAGCAGCGAGCCCGATCGAGGCTGAAGGGATCCGGCGCGCCAACCGGGCGATGGCGGAGGCCGATCTTTGCATCGAAGTGCGCGATCTGACCGACCTGGGCGCGGTGCCGCCGCCAGCTATGTCGGTTGGCTCGGCGCAGCGTCTGATATTTTGGAACAAATCGGACAGCGCACCGCTGTCTACACCGGCAGCTGGCATCGTCGGATCGGCGAAAACCGGGGCCGGCGTCGGCGAGTTGAAACGCAGTATTGGGCGATTGGCGCGGGAATTAGCGCAGAATGGTGAGCACGCTGTGATTCAACGGGCGCGGCACCGCTCTGCAATAACCGACGCAGCAACGGCGCTCGCCCTTTGGGACGATAGCAGCGTTGCCGAAGAAATTTTGGCCTCGGCGCTGGATCATGCTATCCGATCGCTTGACGCAGTGGTGGGTGCGACGCATGTGGAACACATGCTCGACATCATCTTTCGCGAATTCTGCATTGGAAAATAGCGAGATGTTTCACGTGAAACCTGTGACGGGCAGCACCGCAACCGGAGACCGCTACGATGTCGTCGTCGTCGGTGGCGGCCACGCCGGCTGCGAAGCCGCGGGCGCGGCCCTGCGGGTTGGCGCGCGGGTCGCCCTCGTGACCCACCGCTTCGACACCATTGGCGAGATGTCCTGCAATCCTGCCATGGGCGGTGTTGGCAAAGGCCACCTGATCCGGGAGATCGACGCGCTCGACGGCATGATGGGCCGCGCGAGCGACGCCGCAGGCATCCAATTCCGGGTGTTGAACCGCAGCAAGGGGCCGGCGGTGCATGGCCCGAGGGTGCAGGCCGACCGGGCGCTTTATAAGCAGGCAATGCAACGGATGCTGACGGCATGGGAGTCGCTGACGATCGTCGAGGACCCTGTGGCGGAGCTGCGCCTGGCCGGCAAAGCGGTTGAGGGCGTTCGTCTGGAATCCGGGCGTCACCTGACTGCTGCGGCGGTCGTCATCACCACCGGGACGTTCCTGCGCGGTGTGATCCACATCGGCGAGAAGCAAGTGCCGGCCGGCAGGTTTGGCGAGCCGGCGAGCAATCGCTTGTCGCAAGCCTTCACCGACAGCGGCTTCGAGCTAGGCCGCTTGAAGACGGGTACACCGCCACGGCTTGACGCCCGCACCATCGCCTACGATCGGTGTGAGATCCAGCATGGCGACGATCCCATAGAGCCGCTCTCGACCTTAACCGGTGACGTGCGCAACCCGCAATTGCCCTGCCATATCACGCGAACCACCATGGCCGGTCACGAGATCGTGCGCCGCAACGTGCATCGCACGGCCATGTATGCCGGCCGCTTGGCCGGACCGGGGCCGCGGTATTGTCCCTCGATCGAAGACAAGGTCATGCGGTTCGCGGACAAGGATAACCATCAGATATTTCTGGAGCCCGAGGGCCTTAACACCCACCTCGTCTATCCAAACGGCATTTCGACGTCTTTGCCGGCCGACGTACAGCTAGCGTTTCTGCGCACGATTCCGGAACTGGAGCAGGTGGAGGTTGTGCGGCCCGGATATGCTATCGAGTACGACTACATCGACCCGCGCGAGTTGGCGCCGACCCTCGAGACGAAGCGTCTGAAAAATCTGTTCCTTGCGGGTCAGATCAACGGCACGACCGGCTATGAGGAAGCTGCGGCGCAGGGTCTGGTGGCTGGCCTGAATGCGGCGCGCCGGGCCGGAGGACAAGACGGCGCGGTATTCGACCGTGCCGAGGCATATCTGGGTGTGCTGATCGACGATTTGGTGACCCGCGGTGTGGATGAGCCCTACCGCATGTTTACGTCCCGGGCAGAGTACCGGCTCTCCATGCGGGCCGACAATGCCGATCAGCGGCTGACGCCACGCGGCCAGGCGCTGGGCTTGATCGGCGAGGAACGGGCCGCTGTCTTTGGCGGGAAGCAGCGAAAACTGGCAGATGGAGTGCAGAGCCTACGAGAGGCGAAAGCCACAGCCGCCGTCTTGAGCGATCATGGTCTGACCGAGAAGACCGACGGCCGAACCCGGACTGCGTGGGAAATCCTCGGGCGATACCGGACCGAACCGCAGCGCGTGCTGGCGATCTGGCCGGAATTGGCCGAGCTGGATACCAAGATCCTGACTCAACTCGCCATCGAAGCGCACTACGAAGGGTATTTGCAGCAGGAAGACCGGGATATCGCAAGGTTCCGCCAGGACGAGCATCTCGATTTGCCGCTCGATCTCGACTATGACTCGGTCGCTGGCATCTCGACCGAAGAGCGCCAGAAACTTGCCCGGACCCGCCCCTCAACGCTTGGAGCCGCCGGCCGAATTCCTGGCATGACGCCGGCAGGGGTTGTGGCTTTGCTGCGGCACGTCAAGCGGCGGCCGCAGCGGTCGGCTGCATGACGCAGGCGATGCAGCCGCCGCCCGAGACACTTGCGGCCATGCAGGCCATTCGCCCGGTGTCGTCCGCCCAAGTAGACCGCTTGCGTCTCTACGCCGAGCAATTGTTGTTGTGGCAGCGCAAGACCAACCTCGTAGCACCTTCGACCCTGGACGCCGTTTGGCAACGGCATTTTCTCGATAGCTGGCAGGTGCTGCCGGCCTTGCCTGAGGGCGATTTGCGCCCGATAGTCGATCTGGGCAGCGGTGGTGGGTTTCCGGGCCTGATTATCGCGCTTGCCGGTGCGGGTCCGGTGCATTTGATCGAATCGAACCGACGCAAGGCCAGCTTTCTTCAGAGTGTCGCGGCCCAGATGGGCGTTGCGGTGACGGTTCATGCGTCCCGCATCGAAGACCCTACCCTGCGCAAGCTGGCTCCAGCCGCGGCGATCACAGCGCGGGCGTGTGCCGGCTTGAGCCAATTGCTGCAATGGGCCCATCCGTTGGTTGACCACTCCAGCAAGTTGGTGTTCTTGAAAGGGCAATCCTGGCGGTCGGAGGTTGCCGATGCGGAACGGCAGTGGTCCTTTGTCTGGACGGCTCAGTCGAGTGTTACGGAGCCGGACGCCGCCATTTTAACTGTCAGCCAGCCGGAGCCCCGCTGCGCCCATGCCCGTCCATAGTTCACCGCGCATCGTTGCGATCGCCAATCAAAAAGGCGGAGTCGGTAAGACGACGACCGCCGTCAACCTGGCGGCATCGCTCGCCAGCGCCGGCGTTCAAGTGCTGGTGATCGACCTGGATCCGCAGGGCAACGCGTCGACCGCGCTGGGGTTGAGCCGCCAGCAGCGCCGCCACACGGTCTACCAGGCGCTTTGCGGCGATTGCGGCTTGGCCGATGCGATCCATTCGACGGCCATTGCCGGGCTGCGGTTGGTGCCGGCGACCGTGGATCTAGCCGCCATCGAAGTCGAACTCTCGGGCAGTGACCGGCGTGAAGCATTGCTGCGCGACTTGTTGGTGCAATTGTCGGCGCTGCCCGCCGACCAGCAGCCGCAAATGGTGCTCATCGACTGTCCGCCGACGCTCGGCCTCTTGACCGTCAACGCGCTGGCCGCGGCGGATGGCTTGCTGGTGCCCTTGCAGGCGGAATTCCTGGCTTTGGAAGGCTTGAGCTATCTGCTGCGCACGGTCGAGACCATCACCGCTCGCATCAATCCTGGCTTGAGCATCGACGGCGTGCTCATGACCATGGTCGACCGCCGCAATAATCTGAGCGCCGCCGTTTCCGACGATGCGCGCAGTCATCTGGGCGCGCTGGTCTTCGATAGCGAGATCCCGCGCAATGTTCGCCTATCGGAGGCGCCCTCGCACGGCATGCCGGTGTCGCTTTACGATCCGAAGTGCGCCGGTGCGGTTGCATACGACGCGCTGGCGGCCGAGTTCCTGGCCCGGCAGTCGCTATTGCAGCAGAAGGCAAGCTGATGGCGGATGATCGTTCCTCTCGTTCCGGCTCGGGCCGCGCCAAACCGCTAGGGCGCGGACTGGCGGCATTGTTGGACGACCTGTCTGCGCCAGCCGCCGGTTTCGGCAATGTCACAGCCGCCCCGATGGACCGGCTCTGTCCGTCGTCATTGCAGCCAAGGCGGCATTTCTCCGATGAAGCGCTTGCGGAATTGGCAGACTCGATCAAGGCGCATGGCGTCATTCAGCCGTTGGTTGTACGCGCCCGGGCCGACCACCCCGGCCATTTCGAGATCGTCGCCGGCGAAAGACGTTGGCGCGCCGCGCAACTGGCGGGATTGGACGAGGTTCCGGTCCTGGTTCGCGGCCTTGATGACCGGGAAGCCCTGGCGGTGGCCTTGGTGGAGAACCTGCAACGCGAAGATCTGTCGCCGATTGAGGAGGCTGAGGCCTTCCGGCGTCTGCTGGAAGATTTTGGCCTGACCCAGGATACGGTTGCCGGCCTTGTCGGCAAAAGCCGTCCGCAGATCAGTAACACGTTGCGCCTGTTGCGCCTGCCGCCGGCGGTGCGGGAAATGGTGAGCGACGGCCGCTTGTCCGCCGGTCACGCCAGGGCCCTCGTCAACATCCCCGATCCGGAAGCACTGGCGGAGCGCATCGTGCGCGAAGGCCTGACCGTGCGCGATGCCGAACGGCTGGCGCAACTGGCGGAGGGTCCGGCGACGCTCAGCGATACGCCCAAGGGCTTGCGCGACCCGAATATCGTGGCCGTCGAGAACGAATTGACCGCCGCACTCGGCCTTAAGGCGTCTTTGAAGGTCAGGGATGCGAAAAGGGGCTCGCTCACCCTGCATTATCGCTCGCTGGAACAATTGGATGGGCTGTTGGCATTGCTGCACGGCCGGATGAATTAGGGTCCGTGCGTCGGCAATCGCACGATTGAGGTTGAGAGGCTAGGTTGTGACAGTCCACCATACAGATGTCGCCATCGTTGGCGCAGGGCCGGTCGGTCTGTTCGCCGTGTTCGAGTTGGGCATGCTGGGGCTGCGGTGTCACGTGATGGACGCTCTATCCGCCGCCGGCGGGCAGTGCGTGGCGCTCTACCCGGAAAAGCCGATCTACGATATCCCCGGTTATCCGGTCGTCGAGGCCCAACAGCTGATCGACCGGCTGGCAGAGCAGGCGGCGCCGTTCGAACCGGTGTACCATCTCGGCCACCCGGTGACGCACCTGGAAGCCATCGGCGAAGACCGCTGGCGCCTGACCAATGCCGGCGGCGCGGTCGTCGAAGCCGGCGCGGTGATGATCGCCGCCGGGGTCGGCGCTTTCGGCCCGCATCGCCCGCCCCTGGCCGGTCTGGCCGAGTACGAAGGCAAAAGCATCTTCTATCTGGTGGAGCGCCGCGAGGCATTCCGTGGCAAACGGGTTGTTATCGCCGGCGGCGGCGACTCCGCGATCGATTGGGCGATCTCGCTGGCCGAGATAGCGGCGTCCGTCGCCGTGGTGCACAGGCGCGATAAGTTCCGCGCGGCGCCGGAGAGCGAGCGCCGCCTGTGGGCTCTGGCAGCAGAAGGCCGGATCGAGATGGTCATTCCCTACCAACTTGCCGGATTGCAGGGCAGCGGCGGTCAGCTTGAAGCGGTGATTGTCCAAACCCTGAAGGGTGAAAACCGCACCGTTCCGGCCGACATTTTGCTGCCATTCTTCGGCCTTTCCATGGATCTGGGTCCTATCGCGGAGTGGGGCTTGACGCTTGAAAATAAGCATATCGCGGTCGACCAGGCGACATGCATGACCAGCCGCCCCGGGCTGTTCGCCATCGGCGATATCGCGACATATCCCGGCAAATTGAAGCTCATCCTGACCGGCTTCAGCGAGGCGGCGATGGCCGCGCATGCCATTCATCCGCGCTTGCGCCCCGACGAAGTCTTGCGCTTCGAACACTCGACCACCAAGGGTGTTCCGGTCTAATACTTTGTATTGACTTGCGGAATTAAGCATTGTCTTTGGCAAGACATTGGCGGCGCATCGTTTCCGGTTGCAGAATGCGATAAACGGCGGCACACTTTTGCGTGAAGAGACGGCGGGGCGCTTCGCTACCGCCACGCAACTTAGGAGTGCAGAGACATGATTGTTCGGCAAATTCTTAAGTCGAAAGGCTCGACGGTTACCTCGGTTCCTGCATCGGAATCCATCGCCAATGTCGCCACGCTGCTGATGGAGGCCCGCATCGGCGCCGTTCTGGTGCGCGGATCGAATGGCGACCCCGTCGGGATTTTATCGGAGCGCGATATCGTCGAAGGGCTGGCCGCTCAAGGCGCGAATGTGCTGGCCGCGGATGCGGCCAGCCTGATGACCGGCGACCTCGTCACCTGCTCGCCGGACGATCAGGTCGACGCGCTGATGCGTGTGGTCACCAACCAACGGGTGCGGCATTTGCCGGTTATGGAGCATGGCCAATTGGCCGGCATCGTCTCCATCGGCGACCTGGTCAAGGCGCGGATCGGCGAATTGGAAACCGAGGGCGAGGCGCTGCAGCGTTATATCGGCGCCGGCGCTTAGCCCGGCTTTGTACGTTTTGGTCAGGTCCAGGTCCAGAATACGCCCTCGCCGGCGAGCAGCTCGCGCAGCAGCTCGCTGTTCAGGTTTGCCGAGCCAACTCTCTATGGCGAAGCGGTGGTGGTGACGCCGTTCCGCTTTTTCATGCTGATCTGGGCGACGCTCTTTGGCTATCTGTTCTTCGCACACATTCCGCGGATCGATACCTTCATAGGGCAGCGATTGTCGGCGCGTCGGGACGCTACATCTTCTTCCGGGAGGGCCGTGCGGGCCAAGCAACAGCCATAGATCAGGTCGCCGCAACGGCCATGGCGATTGCCGTGCCGGTGCGCTAGCCTATCCTCACAGTTCGTCGATAAAGGGAGCGCCAGAATGAACGCAAGCAAAAAGCCGGTCGCCGTCGTCATCGGCGCCACCTCCAAATGGCAGTCCGACGGCCGCCAAACCCACCTGATCCATGGCGGCGACGTCGACGACAGCCATCTGCCGGTGGGTGTGCGCTGGGGTATCGGCGGTGCGCTGGCGCAACGGTTCGCGGCGGAAGGGTTCTTCACCGTGTTGACGACGCGCACGGCGTCGAACGCCTCGGGCCTCGAAAACGCGATCCGCGAGCAGGGCAAGGACTGCATGACGGTGGAACTGGACGTCGCGTCGGAAGACTCGATCATGGCCGCCTTCACCCGCATTCGCAGCGAGGCCGGCGATCCGGAGGTGCTGATCTACAACGCCGGCTATAACGATGGCCGCGAGCTTCCGGAAGGCATGGACCTGCTGGAATACATCCCGACCGACCTGTTCGACCGCACCCAGCACGTCGCCTGCCGCGGACCATTCCTGGTCGCGAAGGAGGTGCTGCCGGCGATGCGCAAGGCGGGCCGGGGCTCGTTCCTGATCTCGAACAACTCCAGTTCCCTGCGCGGTCGCAAGCGGCAGACCGGGCAGTCGCTTTACTATCCGCGGGTGATGATGCGCACGCTCGCACAGGTCCTGACCGAGGAATATTCGGAGCACGGCGTGCACGTCGCCAACGTGGTCATCGACGGCCTGATCGACTCGCCCGGCACGCGGGCGATGGATCGGGCGCGGAACAATCCGGATGTGGTTATGAACCCGGAGAAGATCGCCGACGCCTTCTACTACCTGCACACCCAGGATCGATCGGTTTGGACGCACGAGTTGCAGCTAACGCCGCACCCGACCATCCCGAGCTATTAGGGCGCCGTCCGAGTGGCAGAGGTTAAGGTCTGCTAACAAAAGCCATTAGCATTCGCTCAGTGCGCCGCCGCCCAGTTCTTGGCGACGCCGGCCTCGACCACCAGAGGCACGGAGAGCGTGGCGGCGTCTTGCATGACATCCTGCACCACGGTCTTGGTCTGGTTCACCTCGGCCTCCGGCACCTCGAACAGCAGTTCGTCGTGCACCTGCAGCATCATCCGGGCATTCAGGCCGGCATCGGCGAGCGCGGCCGGCAGGCGGATCATCGCGCGCTTGATGATGTCGGCGGCAGAGCCTTGCAGCGGCGCGTTGATCGCCACCCGCTCCTGAAATGACCGCCTTGCCGGGTTCTTGTCCTTGATCCCCGGCGTGTGGCACTTGCGCCCGAAGATCGTGGTGACAAAGCCATGTTCCGCTGCGAAAGCCTTGGCCTTGTCCATATAGGCGCGAATGCCGGGATAACGCTCGAAATAGGCGGTAATGAAGGCCTTGGCCTCGCCCTGTGGCACGCGGATATTGCGGGCCAGCCCGAAGGCTGAGATGCCGTAAATGATGCCGAAATTGATCGCCTTCGCCTTGCGCCGCTCCATCGGGTCCATGCCCTCCAACGGGATGCCGAACACCTGGCTCGCCGTCACCGCGTGGATGTCGAGGCCGTCGTGGAACGCTTGGGCGAGCGAGTCGATTTGGCCGACATGCGCCAGCAGCCGCAGCTCGATCTGGCTATAGTCGGCGCTCATCAGCACGGTGCCGGGTGCGGCGATGAAGGTCTCGCGGATCTTGCGGCCTTCCTCGGTGCGCACCGGAATGTTTTGCAGGTTCGGATCGCTGGAGGAAAGCCGGCCGGTGCTGACGACGGTCTGAGCCAGTGACGTGTGGATGCGCCCGGTCTCCGGGTTGATCTCCCCCACCAATGCATCGGCGTAGGTGCTTTTCAGCTTCGAGAGTTGCCGCCAGTCCAGCACCCGCGCCGGCAGGTCGTGGCCTTGCGCCGCCAGGTCTTCCAGCACGTCGGCGCCGGTCGCGTAGGCGCCGGTCTTGCCGGACTTCCTGCCGCCGGAAAGCGACATTTCGTCGTACAGGATTTCGCCCAACTGCTTCGGCGAGCCAACATTGAACTTGCGCCCGGCAAGCTCGTGAATCTCCGTCTCCAAGGTTGCCAGCCGTTCGGCAAAGTCGATGGAAAGCGCTTTGAGGCGGTCGCTGTCGACCAGCATGCCGACGGCCTCCATATCGGCCAGCACCGGCACGAGCGGCTTGTCGAACTCTTCGTAGATACTGACCATGTGCTCCTGCGCCAGGCGCGGTTTCAGCTTTTGCCAGAGGCGCAACGTGACGTCGGCATCTTCCGCCGCGTAGTCCAACGCCTTGTCCAGCGGCACACGGTCGAAGGTGATGGCGTCCTTGCCCTTGCCTGCGACCTCCGAATATTTGATGGTCTTGTGGGCGAGGAACAGGTCGGCCAACTCATCCATGCCATGGCCATGCTGGCCACCATCAAGCACGTAGGACAGCACCATGGTATCATCGGCAGGCGCGATGCGCAGGCCGCGCCGGGCCAGCACCTCCATATCGTATTTGATATTCTGGCCGATTTTCAGAACGGCCGGATCGAGCAGCAGGTCTTTCAATGCCGCAACCGCGTCTTCCAGCGGCAGATTGGGGATGGTCTCCCCGTCGCCATCCAGCGCCAACTCGCCCGCCGGCTCGCCGCGGTGGGCGATGGGGATGTAGCAGGCCTTGCCCGCCTCGGTCGCCAGCGAGATGCCGACCAGGTCGGCACGATGCGCGTTCAGCGAGTTGGTCTCGGTATCGATAGCCAGCACGCCGGCCTGATAAGCCGCCTCTACCCAGCGGTCGAGTGCCTTGCGGGTCGTGACCAGTTCGTAGTTGGTCTCATGCGCAGCGGCGGATTCTTCCGGCTTGGTACGGATATTGCCGTCGGCGGCCAGGTTGGCCTCAACCTTGGCGGTGAGGGAGCGGAAGGCCTGAGCCTCCAGGAACTCCAGCAGTACGTCGGCAACCGGTTGCTTGACGGTGAAGTTCTCCAGCGGCTCCGGCACCGGCACGTCTTGGGCAAGGCGGACGAGTTGCTGGGAGACGCGGGCCTGATCGGCAAATTCGATCAGGTTCTCGCGGCGCTTCTTCTGCTTGATGCCACCGGCCTGAGCCAGCAGGGCTTCCAGGTCGCCGTACTCCAGAATGAGTTGGGCGGCGGTTTTCACGCCGATCCCGGGCACGCCCGGTACGTTGTCCGTCGAGTCGCCGGCCAAGGCCTGCACGTCGACGACTTTGTCCGGCGGCACGCCAAATTTTGCCTCTACCTCGGCGCGCCCGATGACCTGTAACTTGATCGGATCGAGCATGGAGATGCGGTCGTCGACCAACTGCATCAGGTCCTTGTCGGACGAGACAATGGTTACCTCTACGCCCTTCGCTGCCGCTTGCTTGGCGTAGGTCGCGATCAGATCGTCCGCCTCATAGCCCTCCAACTCGATGCAGGGCAGGTTGTAGGCGCGCACGGCCTCGCGGATCAGTTCGAATTGCGGGACTAGTTCTTCCGGCGGCGGCGGCCGGTGCGCCTTGTATTCCGGGTAGATGTCGCTGCGGAAGGTCTTGCGCGAAGTGTCGAAGATCACGGCGATATGATCGGCGTCGGTATCCTCAAGCAGCCGCATCAGCATGGTGCAGAAGCCATAGACGGCGTTGACCGGCGTGCCGTCCGGCCGCGTCATCGGCGGCAGAGCATGGAAGGCGCGGAAGATAAAGCCGGAGCCATCGACTAGGAACACGTGCTGCATCGGCGGTCTGCCTCCTTGCCTCGGGTCGGCGGTCAATGGGCGCTTGTCGCGGCGTCCTGCTTCAGGACGAACCGTTTGCCGCAATAGGGGCAATCGACCTTGCCGTTGACCAGTTGCAGATAGACGCGGGGGTGTCCTAACGCGCCCTTGCCACCGTCGCAGGCAACGGTAGTCTCGCTCACTTCCAAGGTCTCAACCGGTTCCATCGATGCATATCCCTTCTTGCGTGGCGCGGCTGCTCCATTTCGGTCTTTGTCTTAAAGCAGGTGCGCGCGCGATGCTATGGGGTGTCGCAGGTTTCGGCCTTGCGGCCTGTGCGCCGACCGTCTTCGACCCATCCGGCCGGCCGCAAGCGCCGCGACTGGAGGCGGGTACCTACCACGCGGACGACGGCGCGGCGCTGCCGTTGATGGCCTGGGGTCCGGCGGACGCGCCGTCGGCGGTGGTATTGGGACTGCACGGCTTCGCCGACTACTCCAATGCCTTCGCCAAGGTGGGCGAGCGACTGGCGGCGCAGGGTATCCGCACCGTCGCATACGATCAGCGCGGCTTTGGCGGCGCCCCTGGCCGCGGCTATTGGCACGGCACCGACCGGATGGTGGAAGACGCCGCCGACGCCGTATCGCTGCTGGCAGAGGCGTACGCGCCGGCTCCCGTATATGTGCTGGGCCTTAGCATGGGCGGGGCTGTTGCGATGACCACTGCTGCGCGCCGGCCCGGTCTGCCGCTGGCCGGCGTCGGGTTGGTGGCACCGGCGGTCTTGCAATTGAACCTTGTCCCGGCTGTCGCCAGAGCCGGCTTCTGGACGGCAGCCCACACCATCCCCTGGTACCCGCTCAAAGGCACGGGCTTCAAGGTGCGGGCGTCCGACAATCTCGAAATGTTGCGGCGAATGTCCCGCGATCCGATGATATTGCGCTTATTCCGCGTCGATCAGCTCTGGGGTTTGGTGCACGCAATGGATACGGCGGTCGCGGCGTCTTCTCGGCTTACCTTGCCCACATTGTTCATGTATGGCCTTCGCGACGAGTTGGTGCCGCTGCCGATGATGACGCGTACGGCGCTTTATGTGCCGGGGCCTAACCGCCGGGTGGCGATCTATCCGGACGGGTTTCACATGCTTTTGCGCGACCTGCGTGGCGACGTGGCGATCGACGATCTGGCGGCCTGGATTGCCGACCCCTCGGCCCCGCTGCCTTCCGGTGCCGACCGTGACGGAATTTCCAGGCTACTGGCGGCGGATTCAGGCTAAGCTTTCAGACAACGGACAATACGGGTGGAGAACGACAGATGGCACTATGGCTCGGCTGCATAGCCGACGACTTTACCGGCGCGACGGATATGGCGTCGATGCTGGTGAAAGGCGGTTTGCGGACGGTTCAGACCATCGGCCTGCCGCCGGATGGCTTCGACAACATCGCCGCCGACGCGGTGGTCGTGGCGCTGAAATCCCGCTCCATCCCAAAGGAGGACGCGGTGGCGCAGTCGTTGGAGGTGCTGGCGGCATTGCGCCAGACTACGGCGCGGCGGTTCTTCTTCAAATATTGCTCCACATTCGACTCGACACCGGACGGCAATATCGGCCCGGTGGCGGAGGCGTTGGAGGAGGAGTTGCGCGCCGACTGGGTGCCGTTCTGCCCGGCGCTGCCCGTCAATGGCCGGACGATCTTCAATGGCCATCTGTTCGTTGGCGACAAGCTTTTGAATGAAAGCGGCATGCAGAACCACCCGCTCAACCCGATGACCGACCCGGACCTGCGCCGAGTGCTGGCGGCGCAAACCTCGACCAAGCCGGGCCTGATTCGGGCGCGCGCGGTACGGGCAGGGGTAGACGCCGTCCGCCGGGCCATCGTCGAACATCGCCGCCAGGACACCCACTTCGCCATTGTCGATTGCGTCGACGATGCCGACCTCGACGTGCTGGGCGAAGCGTTCAAGGACCTGATCCTGGTGACCGGCGGCAGCGGCCTTGCCGTCGGTCTGGCGCGCGCCTGGGTGAAAGAGCGGCGGGTCGAGGAGCACGACGATCCTGCCGCTATCGAATCCCAAGAAGGGCCGGCGGTGATCCTGTCGGGCTCATGCAGCCAGGCGACGCTTGGTCAGGTCAAGGCGTTCGAGAACCAGGGCGGGCAGGTGTTGCGGCTCGACCCGGTCGAACTGGCCAACGGCCATGGCGCCCTGGCGGAGGCGGCGGAATGGGCCGGCGCCAGCCTCGGCAGCAAGCCGATTGCCATCGTGGCGTCGGATACGCCGGACGGCGTCGCAGCCGCGCAGTCGCTGCTGGGTGCCGAGAAAGCCGGCGAGGTGGTCGAACAAGCCTTCGCACAATTGGCCGCCGCCCTGGTCGGCAACGGCGTGACACGGCTGGTCGTGGCGGGGGGCGAGACCTCCGGCGCGGTCGTCAGCGCGTTGGGCGTGCAGGCGATGGCCATCGGGCCGGAGATCGACCCGGGCGTACCGTGGACCCAGGTGGTGCAGGGCGATGCCGAAGGACTCTGTCTCGCGCTGAAATCCGGCAATTTCGGCGGTGAGGACTTCTTCACCAAAGCGTTCGAGGTGCTTGGATGACCGACGAGACGCGGCTGCGCGAGGCGATGACCGAACACGGCAAGGCTTTGTACGACCGCGGCCTGACCTTCGGCAGCGCCGGCAATATCAGCGTGCGCCTCGACGATGGCTGGCTGCTGACGCCGACCAATTCCTGCCTCGGCCGCCTCGACCCGGCGCGGATCGCCAAGCTGGACGATCAGGGCCGGCTGCTATCCGGCGATCCGCCATCGAAGGAAGCCTTCATGCACCGCGCCGTGTACGAGGAACGTGGCGGCGCGCAGGCGGTTGTGCATCTGCACTCGACCCATTCGGTCGCGGTCTCCTGCCTGCATGGCATCAACCCGGCGAATGTGATGCCGCCATTGACAGCCTATTACGTCATGAAGGTCGGCACCTTGCCGCTCGTGCCCTACTTCCGTCCCGGCGATCCGGCGCTGGGCGATGCGATTCGCGAGTATATCGCCAAGACACCGGCGGTACTGCTGGCCAATCACGGCCCGGTGGTCGCCGGCAAGTCCCTGGATGACGCCATTTATGCGACGGAGGAGTTGGAGGAGACAGCCAGGCTGTTCCTGCTGCTGCAAAACCACCGCACACGGCCGTTGACGCCGGAACAGATCGACGATCTGCACGCCCACTTTCCCAGCTAGAGGGAGCCTTATCGATGCCGAAACTCGCTGCCAACCTCTCGATGATGTTCACCGAATGGGATTTTCTCGACCGCTTCCAGGCCGCTGCCGACCAGGGCTTCAAGGGTGTGGAGTTCCTGTTTCCCTACGACTTCGCGCCCGAGGTGATCGCCAAGGCGCGGGAGAAGGCCGGCGTCGAGCAGGTGCTGTTCAACCTGCCGCCGGGCGATTGGGCGGCGAACGAACGCGGACTGGCCGCCTTGCCGGGCCGCGAGGCGGATTTTCTGGCAGCGCTCACCAGAGCCATCGAGTACGCCGACGCGCTGCAATGCCCGCGTCTGCACGCCATGGCCGGGCTGATCCCGGAGGGCGGGGATGAGGCGGCGATGGCCGACGTCTACCAAAACAACTTAGCGAAGGCGGCAGAGGCTGCTGCCAAGCATGGGCTCGACATCCTGATCGAGCCGATCAACCCGCGCGACATTCCCGGTTACTTCCTCAACTATGTCGAGGATGCTGCGGCGGTGATTGCCAGTGTCGGCGCCGCGAACCTGAAGCTGCAGTTCGACATCTATCACCGCCAGATCGTCTCCGGCGACGTGATGATGGGGCTGGCCGGCCACATGCCGCTGATCGGCCATGTGCAGATCGCCAGCGTGCCCGACCGCAACGAGCCGACCACCGGCGAGTTGAGCGACGCCCGGGTGCTGAACTACCTGGACGAGTTGGGCTTTACCGGTTGGGTCGGCTGCGAATACCGGCCAAAGGCGGGGACCGTCGAGGGTTTGGATTGGCGGGCGAAACTTACCTGAGTCGTGCCCTGGCGGGCCCCTTCACCGCTTCCGCGCCACGATATGCCAGATGTGCCAATGTTTCTGTGTGCCGCGTGGCGTGGTGCTGTCGTTCTCCTCCTCGTCGAGCAGTTCGACGTCCCAGGCCGCGAACAGTGCTTCGACCTCCTCGCGTGAGTGGAAAGTGATGCCGTCGCGGCTATACCAGGAATCTTTCGGCCCGAAGAGTTGGCCGCTGAACCGGCCGCCGGGGCGCAGGCGCGCTTCGATGCGCCGCCACAGGCGCGGAAAGTCAGCCGGCGCACAGAGCGGCAGGGAGAAGCTGCTGTTCACCAGATCGCAGGCCGGCCACTCCGCGTCTTCAGACCGGCTGCGGATGAAATGCAACTCCCCCGTGATAGGCAAATCCGGGCGGGCCCGCATTTCCTCGCCGGCGCTGGCGGCCTGATCGGCGCCCCAGACCGTCCAGCCGCGCCGCAGCATCTCCACCACGTCGCGCCCGCCGCCGCAGCCGAGGTCGACGGCTACGCCCGGGGCCTCGAACCGGTCGAGCGCAAACAGCAGCGTCGCTCTTGGCGGCCGGTCGCCGGTGCGCTGATAGTAGGTGCGCCAGTCCGCATCGGTTCTGGGCTTGGCTTGATCGGTCACGGTCGGACACCTTAATTTGAATGATGCGCGGCACACTGTCTTAGCATTCTTGCATCTATTGACCACGCCATCAGTTATAATTCCGAAAGGCGTAACCAAAACGATGGAGACTGTAATGTCCTTACAACTTGGCGACGAAGCCCCGAATTTCACCGCAGATACCACACAGGGTAAGGTCACGCTGCATGACTATCTGGGCGATGGATGGGGCATCCTGTTCTCGCACCCGGCCGATTACACGCCGGTCTGCACGACGGAGCTTGCCGCTGCCGCCCGCCTGAAGGGTGAGTTCGACAAGCGCAATTGCAAGATGCTGGGTCTTTCGGTCGATCCTTTGGACAAGCATCATGGCTGGGAAAAGGATATCGAGGAGACGCAGGGCCAAGCCGTGAATTTCCCGATGATCGCTGATCCCGACCGCAAAGTTGCGAACCTTTACGGCATGATCCACCCGAATGCGGACGCCAAGGTCACGGTGCGCTCGGTCTATGTGATAGGACCGGATAAGAAGGTGAAACTCACCATCACCTATCCGCCGTCAACCGGCCGCAACTTCGACGAGATCCTGCGGGTGCTCGATTCGCTGCAACTCACCGCCAAGCACAAGGTGGCGACGCCGGTGAACTGGAAGCAGGGCGAGGACGTGATCATCGTTCCTGCCGTCTCTAACGAGCAGGCGAAAGAGCTGTTCCCGAACGGCTGGAAAGAGGTGAAGCCCTATCTGCGCATCGTGCCGCAGCCGGGCAAGTAAGCGCCCCAAACACTCCAAAGCGCTTCAAGCCGCCGACCCGCCAATGCTCGGGTCGGCGGTTTTTGCGTTATTCCGTTGAATAATCAGTAGAAGACTGCACGCTACCATCGTGCATACTGAGATCCGATACGCAGCGCCCGCTCCGCCGCCGCCCGGTCGCCGGCGGAACCACACGGCAGCATCCCCGCATTTGCCCTCAGGCCGCCCATTCTTTAGGCAACTCTGCAGCCCTTGAGTGTGATTTGTCAAAGGCTGGCGATCAATCTCCGCCGTTGTCGATTATTTTACTGCTTCAGCCTTGCTAACCTGTCGCAGAAGCGGTTAGGCTCCATCCAAAGGTGACAGTCAGGTCGCCTGCCCGCTTGCAGAATCCAAAATACTGCAGGCGTTTATGGACGGAAGCGACGGAAACGAGGATTGCCGTTAACGGTAATCCGACCAGATGGGAGACTGAACAATGTCTGACGCCAGCAACAAATGGGGCGGTGGTTTGAACCGCCGCGAATTCTTGGCGGCGAGCGCCGCTGCAGGCGCTATGGCGGCTGGTATGCCCAGCATGGCCAGGGCTGCGCCGAAGCGGGGTGGAACCCTGCGCTATGCGACGCGTTCCGACGGCCGCGGCCTCGATCCGCATCGCAATTTTGTGTACTACGTCTCACACCCGATGGCGCTGACGACTATGGGGTTGGTCGATCTCGGCAAAGACATGTCGCTGCAGCCGGGCGTCGCGGAGTCGTGGGAAAGTTCCGCGGATTTGATGAAGTGGACATTCCGCCTGCGACAGGGTGCCGAATACCACAACAATCGCACCATCGACGCCGAATCGGTCGTCTGGAATATCAATCGTATTATGGACCCGGCCATCGGGAGCTCTTTTGCCCGTTCCGCCATTGGCGATGTCGAACGGGCCGAGGCGGACGGCAAGTTGCTGGTACATTTCTACCTGAAGCGCCCAAGCGCGGTGATGCCGGCGAACCTGGTCTATTATCCGATCAACCTGATTGCCCCTGACACGCCGAACCCGGACGAGCATCCCTATGGTTGCGGCGCATTCAAGTTCAAGAGCTGGAAGCGGTACGCCAAAACCGAGTTGCTTCGGTTCGAAAACTATTTCGAGACCGGTGAAGACGGCAAGTCGCTGCCCTATCTCGATGCAGTTGATGCGTATCCGAAGGCGGAAGACAAAGTTCGGCTGACCGCGCTGCGCGCCGGCGAAGTCGATATGATCGAGAACATGTCCTTCTTCGATGCGCCGGATTTCGCGGAGAATGAGGCGGACAAATACGATATTTGGAAGTCACCGCAGGTCGGCCTCGCCCACTTCAACATCCAGGCAAAGTCCGGACCTTTCGCGATGTCAGGCGGGGAAGACGCCAAACTGTTGCGTCAGGCGGTGGTGCATGCCATCGACAAGGAGGCCGTCCACCAAGTCGTGTTCAACGGCCTTGGCGAGAAAATGAACACGTTCTATGCCTCCGAGTCGCCGTGGCACCTGCCGGACGTGAAGGCGGGACCCGAATACGATCCAGAGAAAACCCGCTTCATTCTGCGCAAGCTGAACATGGCCAACATGCCGATCGCGGTGGTTTCCCAAAACGCTTACCAGTACATGCGCAACGGCGCGGAAATCCTGCATGCCATGTTGCTCGAGGCCGGTTTTGCGGCCACCAACGAGGTGTTCGATAACCCGGTTCTGACGGCAAAGTACGACAAAAACGACTACGGGATCGACTCGACCGCGTCCAGCTTCCGTTTCGATCCGGACGGGCACTACGCGCGCTGGTTCCGTTCAGACGCGCCGAACAACTTGCAGCGCACCGGCTTCGCTAACGAGCGGGTGGACAAGCTGGTCGACGAAGCGGCGGCGACGACCGACATGAACCTGCGCAAGGAGATGTACACGGAAGTCGATAACATCGTGAACGACGAGTGCGTGTTCATCTACCACCACACAGTGCCGCTGACCGGCGCCAGCGTGAAGAGCCTGAAGGGCTACGAACCGCAGTTGACCGGTGGTCCAAACTACCGTGGTGGCGGCGTCCGCACCGCTTACTTCGACAACGTGGTCTAGGTGGCTGCACCAGGCGGCTCTCGTGAAGCGAGGGCCGCCGCGGTCGCGCCTAACCGTGCTCCCAACGCGCCACTGCGGATAGGCCCCTCATGCTGATTTACACGATCAATCGGATCTTGCAATTGATTCCGATTGTTCTCATCCTGTCATTCATTGTTTTCATGATGGTCGAAGCTCTGCCGGGCGACATCATCGATACAATGGGCGGAATGGAAGCCGGTAGTATCGACGCGACGACTCGCGCCGCTCTGGAAAAGGAACTTGGCCTCGATCAACCCTGGTACGTCCGATACGGTTGGTGGTTAGGTGATATTGTTCAGGGTGAGTTCGGCAAATCCCTGGTGACACGCCGGCCGGTTGCTCTTGAATTGATCGAACGCATTCCGGCTACCCTCTATCTGGCTGCCGTCGGCATCGGGCTCTCGCTGATCATCGCCATTCCGTTCGGTACGATTGCCGCGGTTCGGCGGAACAGCATCACCGACTATAGCGCCCAGGTCACCTCGCTGATTGGTATATCCATCCCGGAGTTCTGGTTTGCCATCCTCTCGATTCTGGTGTTTTCGCTTTACTTCGGGGTGCTGCCGTCGTCCGGCTATGTCGGGCCGGGTGAGGATTTCGGTCTCAGTATCTGGTATCTGATCTTACCTGCCGTCGCCATCGGTTTCCGGCAGGCGGCATACACGACCCGTCTTACCCGTTCCAGCATGCTGGACGAAATCAATAAGGATTACGTGGTTACCCATCGTTCACTAGGTCTGCCGGAGCACAAGGTGATCTACAAATACACCTTGCGGAACGCGCTGATACCGACGGTGACGATCGCTGGCTTGCAGTTCGCCAACCTGCTGGGCGGAACGGTGGTTCTGGAGACGATCTTCGCGTGGCCGGGGATCGGCTTGACGATCTACCAGGCGATTCAGTTGCGTGATTTCCCGGTTATCCAGGCCGGCATCCTTATTCTGGGTTTCAAAGTTGTGATCATCAATCTGCTGGTGGACCTGCTCTACCGCGTGTTGAACCCGCGTGTCGGCATCGGCAGCTAGCAGGAATTGGGACAAGACGATGACTGACACACGAGTTACAGCCCGCGAACGCTTCGACCTGGAGAGCGCCGACGAAACGCCGTGGCGTATCAGGGGCCGGCGTAGCCGCGAAGGTTTCTCCAACGCCCGGTCGGAACTGCTGAAGAGCCGGACGGCGACCATTGGGGCGGTAATGATTGCCTGTCTGCTCGTCGTGGTGCTGTTCGCCCAAACCCTGGCGACGCACGACCCTATCAAGTCTAACTACCGTGAGCGCGTTGGGCCGATTAGCGCCGAGCACATTATGGGCACGGACAAATTCGGGCGCGATATCTATAGCCGTGTGATCATAGGCGGCCAGCGCACGATTTTGATGAGCGTGGCGGCGGTGGTGTTCGGCTTGACGATTGGCATACCGATCGGCATTATGTCAGGCTTCTACGGGGGGAGGTTTGACAGCATCATAATGCGTTTCACGGACGGCTTCTTAGCCTTTCCGGGGCTCTTGCTATATTTGCTGATTATCACGGTGGCCCGGGAATGGAAGCTGCACGGCTTCTGGAACGACGCGATCCTGGTATTCGCTCTTGGGTTGGCCTTCTGGCCCGAAGTGGCGCGCCTGTCGCGTGGGACCGCGATGGTCGAGGCGAAAAAGGAATATGTCGAGGCCGCCCACTGCATGGGCGAGCGCAGTATCTGGATTGCGCTGGGTCAGATCCTGCCGAACTGTATGTCGCCGCTGATCGTCAACGCGACCGTCCGCTTGGGTTACATGATCCTGATCATCGCGGCATTGAGCTATCTGGGGCTCGGCACACCGCCGCCGGAGCCGGACTGGGGCAGTGATTTGCGTGCTGCGCAGGACCATATGGAAAGCCACCCGATGATTGCGGTCTTCCCCGGGTTGGCAATCGTCTTCAGCGTGTTGGCGTTCAACCTGTTCGGCGATGGATTGCGAGACATCCTGGATCCTAGACTGGCGGATCGGTAACGCTCCCGAATTGGACAAAAAGAAAGAGGGCGGGACCTTTCGACGTTCCGCCTTTTCGATTTAGTGCTGAGCAACGGGCACCTGTGGAATGCCTGGTGACTGAAATGGCTTAGATATTGTGGCAGGCGACGAAGTGGCCCGGCGCTTTTTCTTCCAGCGGCGGCGGGTCGAACTCACAATTGGGCGTCGCAATGGGGCAGCGTTTGCAAAGCCGGCAGCCGGGCGGCGGGTTGATGGGCGTGGCGATTTCGCCACTCAGCATCAGCGTCGGTGCGGGCTTATCCGGATCCGGCTCTGGTACGGCCACCATCAGCGCCTTGGTGTAGGGGTGCTGCGGTCTGGCGAAGATCTCTTCAACCGGCCCGGTTTCAACGATCTTGCCGACATACATCACCGAAACCCGGTCGCTGATATGGCGCACGACGCTCAGGTCGTGTGCGATGAACAGATAGGTGAGCTGAAACTTTTCCTGCAACTCGCGAAACAGGTTCAAAATCTGCGCCTGCACGGAGACGTCCAGCGCCGAGACCGGCTCGTCGCCGATGATCAGTTCCGGATCGACCGAAAGCGCTCTGGCGATGGCAATCCGTTGGCGTTGGCCTCCGGAAAACTCGTGAGGATAGCGGTCGATATGCTCGCGGCCAAGCCCGACCAGATTCAGCAACTCCAGCACCCGTTCGCGCTTGTCGCGCCAACCCTGGGCCAGCCCATGCACCTCCAGCGGCCTGGCCAAAATCTGCATGATGGTCTTGCGCGGGTTAAGCGACGAGTAAGGGTCCTGAAATACCAACTGCACGTCCTTGCGGTTGGCTCGCATCTTTTTGGAGTCAAAGGCCAGTAGGTCCTCGCCTTTAAAGCGTATCTTGCCGCTGGTCGGCTCGACCAGGCGGGTGATCAGACGGCCGGTCGTGGATTTGCCGCA
>CAXBDI010000019.1:0-42974 GCA_963974445.1 uncultured Alphaproteobacteria bacterium | reverse complement strand
AGCGGACAATTAATGTGCTATCAAAACCGGTCAACTCGGTTTGCTATCGACAGGCACGCCGCCGGTTGGTCGGCTGGAAACGCTACGGGTCAGGCGCTTTGACCGCGCGGGCCGAACTCCGGATAGGCTTCCAGACCCAGTTCCGATTGGTCCAGGCCGCGGAACTCGTCCTCTTCGGCCACACGCAGCCCCATGGTGAACTTCAGCGCGAACCACACGACCGCACTGACGATCACCGTAAAGGCGCCGACGGCGACGATGCCGGTGATCTGGGTGACGATATTACCCGCACCGAAGATGCCGACGGCCAGCGTGCCCCAGATACCAGCGACCAAGTGGGCGGAGATGGCGCCGACCACGTCGTCGATTTTTAGCTTGTCGACCAGCGGAATGGCGAAGACGACCAGCGCGCCGCCGATACCGCCGATGATAATGGTCAGCAGATGGCTTTGCAGATCAGGGCCGGCGGTGATCGAGACCAGGCCCGCAATCGCGCCGTTCAACGCCATGGTCAGGTCGATCTTGCCGTATAGCAATTGGCTGACGATCATCGCCGCGACCACGCCAGCGGCGGCGCCCATGTTGGTGTTGACGTAGACGATGGCGATAGCCGCCGCATCCGCAGCACTGCCCAGCGCCAACTGCGAGCCGCCGTTGAAGCCGAACCAGCCGAACCACAGGATGAACATGCCGAGCGTCGCCAGCGGCAGGTTCGCGCCCGGCAGCGGGTTAACTTGACCGTTCGGGCCGAACTTGCCTTTGCGCGGACCGAGGATGACCGCGCCGACCAATGCAGCCCAGCCGCCGACCGAATGCACGATGGTTGACCCCGCAAAGTCCTTGAAGCCCATTTCGCTCAACCAGCCGCCGCCCCACGTCCAGGAGCCCTGGATCGGATAGATGACGGCGGCCAGAACGACGACGAAGATCATGAACGGCCAGAACTTGATGCGCTCGGCCACGGTGCCGGAGACGATGCTGGCGGCGGTGGCGACGAAGACCATCTGGAAGAACCAGTCGCTCATCACCGAATAGCCGTTGCCGGTGACGGCGGCGATCTGCTCGGCTGTCTTGTCGTCGGCGGCCAGCAGCGCGACCTCTGCGGCAGACGTGTCGTAGAACAGCGACAGCGACCCGATATAGCCGCTGACGTCGGTGTACATCAGGCTGTAGCCGACCAAGTAGTACATGATGCCAGCGATAGAATAGAGCGCGATATTCTTCAGGCAGATTGCCGCCGTGTTCTTGGACCGAACCAGCCCGGACTCGAGCATGGCAAAGCCCGCGGCCATAAACATGACCAGCGCGCCATGAATCAGAAAGGAGAAAGTGTTGAAGACAAAGGCGGTTTCTTCGCTGAGCGCAGCGGACGCGACAGCGGGGGCTAGAATGACGCTCGCGGCGATGGCCGCTCCCCCGAGCAATGGTTTTCTCATATGGGCGAGACTCCAGTTTGTCGTATGTATCATCTGAGATTGAGGCAAGGCGCGAGGCATGGGCCGATGGCTTAGAGGGCGTCGTTGTCGATTTCGCCGGTGCGGATGCGCACCGCCTTCGAAACGTCGGTAACGAACACCTTGCCGTCGCCGATCCGGCCGGTGTGGGCGGCGGCCTGTATGGCTTCGACCGTGGCATCGACCCGGTCGTCCGGAATGACCACCTCGATCTTCACCTTCGGCAAGAAAGCGACGGTGTATTCCGCGCCGCGGTAGATTTCGGTCTGGCCTTTCTGACGGCCAAAGCCTTTGACTTCCGTGACGGTCAACCCTTCGACGTTGAGGGCGGTCAGCGCCTCGCGGACGTCCTCCAGCTTGAACGGTTTGATGATGGCCATAACTAACTTCATGAGCGGCTCCTCTACCGGGCAGAATCAGGCGGGTCATGCCGAGGTATTCAAGAATCGTGCCAAGTTAGAAAGAGGGAGGAGTGCGCGTTGTAATGGTTGGGAAAACTGGCTCGTTGGCTGAAAAATTAGGCATTTAACCAAAATTCAATTGCGGAAAAAACAGGCAGTCAATGGCGACCGCTGGAAGATGGTGAAAAAATGAGCAAACTCTTGGACCAGCAAGCGGACGTGGCCATCGTCGGCGCCGGCCTCGCCGGAATGACCTTGGCGCTGGTGCTGGCGCAGGCCGGCGTGCGGGTCGCGTTGATCGAGCGGCAGACGCCGAAATCCCTCATGGCGCCTGAGGTTGATGGTCGCACAACAGCCATCGCCGCCGCGGCGCGTCGGGTGCTGGAGGGCTTGGGCATTTGGTCCGGCATCGAGGCGGAGGCTGGGCCGATCTGGGATATCCGCGTCTCGGACCGGCAGTCGCCGCTGCACGTGCACTTCGACCATGCCGCGGTCGACGACACGGCGATGGGCCATATCGTCGAGAACCATGATCTGCGCCGTGTGCTGGTCGCCGCTTTGGCGGCTCAATCGGGAATTGACGCGTTTTGGGGGCAGAGTGTGAGCGCCTTTGAGCCCAGCGATACCGCCGCGACGCTGACCATGAGCGGCGGGCAGTCGGTGACCGCGTCGCTGGTTGCGGCCGCCGATGGCCGCGGGTCGGCGCTGCGGCGGATGGCGGGGATCGGCGTCCGGTCCGTCGATTACGGCGAAACCGCGATTGTCTGCACGGCCTATCACCGGCACCCGCACGACGGCATCGCGCACGAGCGGTTTTATGCCGGTGGCCCCTTCGCGATCTTGCCGATGGCCGATAATGCGCAAGGCCGGCATCGCGCCTCCATCGTCTGGACAGAGCGGCGCGCCTTGGCCGAGCACTTGGCCGGCTTGCCGAAAGGTGCGTTCCAGCGGCAATTGGCTCGCCGATTTGGTGAGTTCCTGGGTGAAATTGAGGTGCCGGGCGAGGTCTGGACATACCCGCTGTCGCTGACCCTCGCCAAGCGTCTGACCGGCAAGCGCCTTGCCTTGGTCGGGGAGGCGGCGCATGGCATGCATCCGATTGCCGGCCAGGGCTTCAACGTCAGCATGCGGGATATCACCGGGTTGCGCGACAGCGTGGCGGCGGCGGTGCAGGCCGGTCAGGACCCCGGCGGCCCGGCTGTGCTGTCGGCCTATGCCCGCCGGCGCTGGCCCGACATTCTGGCGATGGCGGCGGCGACCGATGGGCTGAACCGCCTCTTCCGCACAGACCTGCCGCCGGTGGCGCTCGCCAGGCAGATCGGCCTTGCGGCGGTAAACCGTTTGCCGCCGCTGAAGCGGCAGTTTCAACGCTACGCGATGGGTCTGCTGCCGCAGGGGCGGCCGGGCGGGTAGCCGCCGCGCCTCGATCGGCTCAGTCGCCGATCGGGCCGAATACGGACCAACCGGTCGCGCGAGCCAGTTCCCGAAACGCCAAGGTTGCCAGCAGGGAATTGCCTTTCCCGCCAAGTCCCGGGCTCCACGCCGCAATCGACGCCTTACCGGGCACGATGCCCAGGATGCCGCCGCCGACGCCGCTTTTGCCCGGTATGCCGACCTGAAACGCAAACTCGCCGGACGCATCGTAGTGGCCACACGTCATCATCAGGGCATTGAGCCGGCGAATGCGCTGCGGCGATACCAGAATATCGCCACACCGTTTGCCTGTACCGACCTCCGCCAGAAACCGGCCGGCACTCGCCAACTGCCGGCACGACATCGCGATGGAGCACTGGTTGAAGTAGACGGCCAGTGTATCCTCGACGGAATGGGTGAGGTTGCCCTCCGCCTTGATAAAATTCGCCAGCGCCCGGTTGCGGTCGCCGGTTCGCAGTTCCGACGACGCGACATCCGGGTCGATACCGATGGTCTGGTCGTCGGCCAGATCGCGCATGAAGCTCAGGATCGTGTCAATCGTCTCCTGCGGCGAGCGGCCGGTCAGTAGGGTGTCCGCGACGACGATGGCGCCGGCGTTGATGAAGGGGTTTCGCGGAATGCCGTGTTCATTTTCCAATTGCACGATGGAGTTGAAGGCGTTGCCCGATGCCTCCCGTCCAACCCGTCGCCAGACCTCATTGCCCACCGTCGCCAGCGCTAACGTTAAGGTGAAGACCTTAGACACGCTTTGGATCGAAAACGCCACATCGGCGTCGCCGGTGGCGACCATGGCGCCGCCGACCGGCAGCACCGCGATGCCGAAATGGTTGACGTCGGCCTTGGCCAATTCCGGAATATAGGAAGCGACAAGCCCGCGTTCCGTTTCATCGGCTAGGCGCTCGGCAATGTCATCGATGATGCGTTGCAGGTCTTGGGCGTCGATATCGCCATCGCGCCACATCGCATCGGGTGGAGAATCCGTCGTCATCGGGCTAGTTCCTCACAGGCGCACGGCCGGGCCTTATCGCGGCGGCGCCGGGCTCGTTGGGACACGGTCTAGCACTTCTTGGTGGAGAACAGCGAGCCGAGACATTCGACGCCGGTCAGTCGGGCGCACGCGGCGCCGGACTGACCGGTATGCGGTGAGTGTGACATCACGCATCATCGCCGGTGGGAGCGGCGGCAACCGCCGTGAAAACGGCCCGTCGATAGCGCAAGAACCGTCAATCGCCTCACCCAAGAGGCGGGCGATACACTTGCAAACCTGACCCCTCGGACGACTAACAGAGCCGGTTCAGCACTGCGCATCCGGCCAACAGGATCGATCCTACCGAGCTTCAATAAAGCCGGACAGCGCTCGCTTCGGGACAGGCCTATTGCCCAAACAGTTTTTTCAGCGCGCCCGCCGGATCCGGAATTGTCGGTTGATTCGGAGCAGGCGACTCTGTTGCAGGCTTCTCGGTCTCCGGTATCGCTGGGGCAGGAGTGGTCGGGGCCTCAGTTTCCGGAACAGTTGGGACAGGGCCGGCCGGCGCCGCAGTGTCGGGCACCGACGGGGTGAGTGTCGTGGGGGCCTGCTGGCGGCTGCCTCCAAGCCCGGGAATCAGCGACTTCAGGGCATCTGCCGGGTTGCCAGTCGTGCCGCGGGTTGCGCCTGGAATCAGGCTTTTCAGAGCATCGGCCGGGCTGCCGCTGCCACTGCCGCCGCTAAGGCCCTGCAAGGCCTCCAGCACACCGCCGCCGCCGCCGATCTTGCCCAATCGCTCCGCCAGAGCTTTCGGGTCCTTGATCGCGCCCAGGTTGGAGAGCGTTGAAACCAGCGCTTCCGGATCCTTGGCGAGGTCGAGGAGATTGCCGCCACCCAGCTCGTAGTTGGTCTGCGGATTGTCCCAGGAGCCGGTGACGCGCACACCGATAGGCAGGCCCTCGATATCGGCCGCGCCGCCCTGGCCCTCCAACGTGCCGACCAGTTTCGGTTGCGCCGTGTAGTCGATGGTGCGCCCGCCGATGTCGACGGTGCCGGCGCCTGTAACCCGCAGCAGTTGCGATTTCAAGGCCATGTCGTCGTTGGTCAGCACACCGTCCTTGATGGTGAAGGTCCCGCCAAGCTCAGCGAAGTCGGTCTTCGACGATTCCCAGGCTTCAGGGTTCAGGTTCAAGGTTGAGATGCCGCGCAGCAGCGCTGCGATATTGGTGCCGCGCACCGCGCCGTCGGCGAAGACCATCTTGCCGGAGCCGCCCAAAGCGTTGGCGAGCGCCTTCTGGCTGGTGCCGCTGGTGGTGACGGCCATATCCATCGCCGCCGTGCCGGACAGCCATTCGAGCCTGGCCGCGTCGGTCAGGAAGGGCTCGGCCTGCAGGCCGGATAGCGTGAAGGTGGATTTGATCGCAGGCGTCTTGCCGCTGGCGTCGACGTTCAGTTGCAGCGTGCCGTTGCCGTCGTAGAGCGCCATTTCCGACAGGTTCAGGTCGAGTTTGCCGTCTTGCAATTGTGCCCGGACCTGGCTCTTGCCAACCTTAATGTCCTGCGCCTGTAGCGAGCCGACCGCGAGCGTCAGGTCGGCATTGACCGAGCGCAGCGCCGACATGTCGATAGGCTCGTCGCTCCAATCGGAACTGCCGTTGGAACCGGCCGGTTTCTGGCCGGAGCCTGACGCATCGCCGCCACCAAAGGCGGCCAGATACGGGTTGAGGTTGAGGGCGTCTACCGACAGGTTGCCGCTCACCATCGGCACCGCACCGCCGAGTGCGGCGGTCAGGTCGCCGGTGGTGTTGATCTTATCGATGGCCAGGGTCATGTCGGTGATCGCGGCCTGTGCCGCGCTCGCGGCCACCTGACCGGAGAGTTTGAGGTTGTTCAGAACCTCCTCGCCCTTGACCTCCAACGGGCTACCGGCCCAGGCGGCCAGGCCGCGCACCGACGGCACGTCCAGGTCCAGCTTGCCGGCGACGCTTTTCCTGCCGAGGTCGAGCGCGCCGCCATAGGTCAGCTTCAGTGGCTTGCCGTTGACCGCGATGTCCACATCGGTTTTGCCCATCGCCATGATCGCCCGCGGGCTTTTGGCGCCGACGCGCAGTTTCAAGGCCTCTTTGCGCCAAGTGGCGTCGCCCTCTATCGAGACCGGATCGTCGAGGCTGGGCAGGTTCACCGTCAGGTTGACGTTTTCGAGGGTCTCGGCGGTGCCGCTTTGCGCGTCACGGTATTCGATGCGGCCATTGACGATGCGGACATCGCCCAGGCTGATCGCCTCCAGCCGGTCGCTGCCGGCGCCACTGCCGTCGCCGCTTCCCGGGCCGCCGCCTGTTTCTGCGCTCTTGAACGCCCAGTTGGCCTGGCCGTTCTTATCGACCTCCAGCAGGATATCCGGCTGATCGAGCACGAATTCCTTGACCTCGACCCTGCTGGAGAGCAGCGGCAGGATCGCCACATGCACCCGCAATTCCTTCAAGGTGACCATGTCGGCGCGCGAGCCGCCCGCGGCGTTTTGGAAGCGGACATTGCCGGCCTGTATCGTCGCCTCCGGCAGCAGCTTGACCTTGAAGTCGCCGTCGATGATCAGGTCGCGGCCAGTCGCCTCCTTCACCTGCGCCTGAAGCTCTTGCTTGATGCTGTCCATGGGAATGAAGAACGGCACGATCACCGCCGCGGCGATTATCAGCACCACCAGCACAGCCAGGCCGATGAGAATTTTCTTGATCATGGCACGCACCCTCTATTAGGCAGCTCTCGAACGCGAGGCTGAGGCACGATAGCAAAGCGGGGGAGTGTCCTCCATACCTGCCTTCGAGCCGACGCCCGGCGGATGGTCGCCCCTGGCATTTAGTCGAATGGCCGCCTAAGATCGGCGCTCCCGAAAAACTGCACGAGAACGCATGTCCCGTCGTTATTCCATCTGGGCGCTGGCGCGCAACGCCGTCAGCCATCACGAAAAATGGCAGCAGGCCTGGCGCAGCCCGGAACCGAAACCGGCCTATGACGCCATCGTCATCGGCGGCGGCGGCCACGGTCTGGCGACGGCGTATTATCTGGCGAAGCTGCACGGCCTGCGCAGTGTCGCGGTGGTGGAGCGCGGCTGGATCGGCGGCGGCAACACCGGGCGCAACACTACCATCGTGCGCTCCAACTACCTGCTGGATGAGAACGCGCCGTTTTATGAGCACTCGCTGAAACTGTGGGAGGGCCTGTCACTCGACCTGAACTACAACGTCATGTTCAGCCAGCGCAAAGTGATCAACACCTGCCACACGGTCGGCGAGCGCGAGACGACGATGCGGCGCTATAACTCCATGCGCCTGCGCGGCATCGATGCGGAATTCCTTACCCGGGAGGATCTGGCGAGGCTGGAGCCGGCGATGAACTTATCGCCGGACGTGCGCTATCCGATCCTTTGCGCGCTGGCGCAACCGCGCGGCGGCTCCGCCCGGCACGATGCGGTCGCGTGGGGTTATGCCAGAGCGGCGGATGCGCTGGGCGTCGACATTATTCAGAACTGCGAGGTCACCGGCATCGACCGCGAGGGCGGCAAGGTCGTCGGCGTGCAAACCAGCCGCGGGCCAATCAAGTCCGCGAAAATCGGCATCGCCGTCGCTGGCCATTCTAGCCAGGTCGCCGCCATGGCTGATGTGCGGCTGCCGATCGAGTCGCACCTGCTGCAAGCCTTCGTCAGCGAGCCGGTGAAGCCGTTTCTCAACACAGTGGTCTCCACCGGCGCTGCGCACTTCTACATCTCGCAGACCGACAAAGGCGAGGTGCTGCTGGGCGGCGAGTTGGACGGGTACAACTCCTATAGCCAGCGTGGCACACTGCCGGCGGTGCAGGACGTGATAGCCAACGCGGTCGAGATGTTTCCGTCTATTGGCCGGCTGCGCTTCATGCGGCAATGGGCCGGCGTCATGGACATGACCATGGATGGCTCGCCGATCATCGGCAAGCTGCCGGTCGATGGCCTCTATATGAGCGGCGGCTGGTGTTATGGCGGCTTCAAGGCGACGCCCGGCTCCGGCTGGTGCCTGGCCTGGACCATGGCCAAGGACGAGCCGCACGAGTTGAACGCCGGGCATACGCTGGAGCGCTTTCGGGCGAGCCGGGTGATCGACGAGAAGGGCGCCGGCCCTTTTCCGAAGGCGCATTAGGGAGGTGTTCGTGCAAGCCTCAAAGTTTTTCTTCACCCTGAGCCGGCCCGCGGGGCCGAGTCGAAGGGCCGTCTGCGCGCTTTCAACCGGCCCCTTTCGACTCGCCGCTGCGCGGCGGCTCAAGGTGAAGGCGGGGGAGAGGAGGCCGACGCCTTGCTGCTGATCCCCTGCCCCTGGTGCGGCCCGCGCGATGAGACAGAGTTTGTCTATGGTGAGGCTGCCGTCGAGCGCCCGGTCGATCCGCTGGCGACCACAGATCAGGAATGGACCGACTATCTGTACTTTCGCGATAACCCAAAGGGCGCACACACGGAACGCTGGTTTCACCGCGCCGGCTGTCACCAATGGTTCGTGCTGGAGCGCGATACGGTGACCCACGCCATCGCCGCCGCCTATCTGCCCGGCGGCGCGCCGGCGCCGGAGGATGGCGTATGAGCCGCCAGGTCTGGCGTACGGATGCAGGCGGCCACGGTATCGACCGCGGGCGGGCGATCTCCTTCAACTTCAATGAGTATCGCCTGGCTGGCTATGCCGGCGACACCGTCGCCTCCGCCCTGCTGGCGAATGGGGTGCGTCTGGTCGGGCGCTCGTTCAAATACCACCGCCCGCGCGGTATCTTCGGCATTGGGGCAGAGGAGCCGAACGCGCTGCTGCAAATCGGCCAGGGAGCGCGGCGGGAGCCGAATACCAAGGCGACGGTGCAGGAACTATACGACGGGCTGGTGGCCGCCAGTCAGAACCACTGGCCGTCTCTCTCATACGATCTGGGTGCGCTGGTCGGGGTTGCGAGCCCATTGTTCCCGGCAGGCTTCTACTACAAGACCTTCATCGCCTCGCCGAAGCGCTGGCTTTGGTACGAGAAGCACATCCGGCGCATGGCGGGCTTAGGCGAACCGCCTGACGAGGCCGACCCGGACCACTACGCCCACCGCAACGCCCATTGCGACCTGCTGATCGCCGGCGGCGGGCCGGCGGGTCTGGCGGCGGCTCTGGCCGCGGGAGAGGCCGGGGCCAGGGTGATGCTGGCCGACGAGAACCCGGCATTCGGCGGGCAGTTATTGCTGGCGCTGCAGCAGATCGACGGCAGCGATGGTCATGGATGGGCCGAGGCGGCGCGGAAGAGGCTCGCGGCTATGCCGAACGTGCGGGTGCTGACGCGGACGACAGTCGCCGGCGTCTACGAGCACGACCTCTTCACCATGGTGGAGCGGATCGGCGACCATCTGGCAGCGCCCGACCCGAACGCGCCGCGCCAGCGCTTCTGGACCGTTCGGGCCAAGGATGCGGTGTTCGCGACCGGCGCCATCGAGCGGGCCATCGCCTTCGCCAACAACGACCGCCCGGGCGTCATGCTGATGTCGGCAGTGCGCGGTTATCTGGCGCGCTATGGCGTGCTGGCCGGGCGGACGGCGGTGCTGTTCGCCAACAATGACAGCGCCTACGCCGCCGCCCGCGAGTTGACCGCGGCAGGGCTACGAGTCGAAGCGGTGGTGGATTCGCGCAAGGACGAGAGCCCGGCGGCGGCGCAAGCCAGGGCCGAGGGCCTGCATGTTCTGCTGGGCCACGCGGTCGTCGGGGCACGTGGCATGCGCGGTGTCAGGGCGGCGGAGGTCGCGGCGATCGATGCGAAAGGCGCGGTCAGCGGCGCGGTGCGAGTGCTGGCCTGCGATCTGATCGCGGTTTCCGGCGGCTGGAACCCGGCGGTGCATCTGCATGCGCAGTCGCGGGGCAGCCTGCTCTTCCGCGAGGATTTGGCGGCGTTCGTGCCGAATACGGAGGGCGCGCCGTACCGCAGCGTGGGTGCGGCGGCGGGCGTCTACGACCTCGGCGAATGCTTACGGCAGGGCATGGCTGTTGGTGCGGATGCGGCGCGGGCGTTGGGTTTTGAGGCGGCGGCAGAGCCAAAAACGCCCGATGCAACCGTCGATCCGGTCGGCGATGTGCCGGCATTGTGGGCGGTGAAGTCTGGCACTAGGGCGAAAGCCTTCGTCGATCTGCAAAATGACGTGACCGTCGCCGATGTGGCGCTCGCCCATCGCGAGAACTATGCCAGCGTCGAGCATCTGAAGCGCTATACCACCCTCGGCATGGGCACCGATCAGGGCAAGACCTCGAACATCGCCGGCTTGGCGCTGCTGGCGGAGCGGCGGGGTGAGCCGATGCCGGCGGTCAGCACCACGACCTTCCGCCCGCCTTACACGCCCTTCACCTTCAACGCCATGGTCGGCGGTCATACCGGCGAGATCGGCCATTCGGTCCGGCGCACGGCGGCGCACGATTGGCATGCCGCCAATGGCGCGGTCTGGACCGACGCCGGCGGTTGGGCGCGGCCGATGTATTATGCGACCGAGGGCCTGAGCCCGCAGCAACGGATCGATCAGGAGGTGCTGGCGGTGCGCAATGCCGTCGGTTTGGTCGACGTTTCGACCCTGGGGAAGCTGGATATCCAGGGGCCGGACGCGGCGGAATTCCTCGACCGGGTCTATATCAACAATTGGTCGAACCTGAAGGCCGGGCGCGGTCGCTATGGCGTCATGCTGCGCGAGGATGGCCGGGTGTTCGACGATGGCGTCACCATGCGCCTCGGCGAAGATCACTTTCACATGACGACGACCACCAATCATTCCGGCACGGTGTTTCAGTTCTTGGAGTATCTGCTGCAAGTGGTTTGGCCGGACCTGCGCGTGTTGGTGACGCCGGTGACCGAGCAGTGGTTCGCCGCCGCGATCTCCGGCCCGAATGCACGGGCCTTGTTGGCCGACCTGGCTCCGGATATCGACGTCTCGAACGAGGCGCTGCCGATGATGGGCATGGCCGAGGGGCTGGTCGCCAGCATTGCGGCGCGGGTGTTCCGGCTGTCGTTCTCCGGCGAGATTGCCTATGAGGTTAACGTCGATGCGGACTATGGCATGGCGCTCTGGAACGGCATTCTGGCTGCGGGCGCTGCGCACGACCTGAAGGTCTATGGCACCGAGGCGATGGGCACGTTGCGCATCGAAAAGGGCCACTTCACCCATGCCGAAGCGGATGGCCGCACCACGCCGGACGATCTGGGTTTGAGCCGCATGGTCAGTGCCAAGAAGGACTGCATCGGCAAACGCTCGCTTTCGCTGCCAGCCTTGACCGCGCCGGGCCGCAAGCAGTTGGTCGGCGTCGTTGCCGCGGCGGGCGAGACCATTCCGGTCGGTGCGCAACTGGCGGCGAATGACGATCTGGATGCGGTGCAGGAGAGCCTGGGACACACCACCTCCCAAGCCTACAGCGCCACTCTGGGCCGGCATATCGCGCTGGCATTGGTGACGGATGGGCGGCGACTGCATGGCCGCAAGCTATACGCCCTGTCGCCGGTGATGGGGGCGCGGGCAGCGGTGGAGATCGTGCCGCCGTGTTTTTATGATCCGGACGGAGGGCGGCAACGTGGATGATCCGACACCGCGTCCGCGCAGCCCTCTGGCGGAATTGCTGTTGACGGTGCAAGCGGCGGTGCCCGACGCCGCGGCGCAGGTGCATGTGCAGCCGTCGCCGTTTGTTGGGCAGGTCGCGGTGCGTGGCAAACCAGAGGATGCGAAATTCTTGAGCGCTGCCGGTGGCGTACTCGGCTTAGACCTGCCGCTTGCCGTTGCCGGTGTTGTCGAAACCAATGCCTGCCGCGCCATCTGGCTAGGGCCGGACCATTGGCTGCTGATCGTCAGCGAAGGCGAGGCGCCGGCAATGGTACAGAGCTTGCAGGCCGCCTTTACCGGCCTGTTTGCGGCGGCGATAGATGTCTGCGGCGCGCGCATCCGGCTGCGCCTTGCCGGGCCGGCGGCGTTGGACGTGTTGGCGAGCGGTTGCCGCCTCGACCTCGATCCCGCGGTGTTGAAATCCGGCCATGCCGTTCAGACGCCGGTGGGCAATGTGACTGCGATCCTGCACCGGCTATCGCAGCCTGCCGATGCCTACGACCTCTATATCCCGCGCAGCCAAGCGTTGTCGTTCTGGCGCTGGCTGGAGCATGCCGCGCGCCCCTATGGGTTAAGCGTCACGGCGTGAGCGCGGCGGCGCGTGTTCACCAGACACCGGCTCAATACTGGCGGATCAAACCAACCAGCCGTCCCTGCACCTGAACCCGGTTCGGCTCCAGCAGGCGGGTTTCGTAGCGGGGGTTGGCGGCCTCCAGGGCGATCATCGTGCCGCGCTGCTGCATGTATTTTAGCGTCACCTCTTCGCGATCCACCAGGGCTACGACGATTTCGCCCGGCTGATAATCCGGACCATCCTGAATCACCACCGTGTCGCCATCAAGGATGCCGGCGTTGACCATCGAATCGCCCGCCACCTCCAACGCATAGTGCCGTCCACGGCCCACCATCGCCGAGGGAACGCGCACGGAGGTGTCCGGGTCGCGCAGCGCCTCAATCGGCGTGCCGGCGGCGATGCGGCCGTAGAGCGGCAGGTCCAGATCGTTGGCAGGCTGCGGCACCGGCCGGCCAAGGGTTGTCACGGCAGCCGCCATCGGCTTCGGCGAGGCGGCACTGACCGCCGCAGATTCCGGCAGGCGCATCACCTCCAACGCCCGCGCCCTATGCGGCAGGCGGCGGATGAAGCCCCGTTCCTCCAACCCGCTGATCAGCCGGTGAATGCCGGACTTCGACTTCAGGCCGAGGGCGTCGCGCATCTCGTCGAACGAAGGGGAAATACCGTCATCCTGAAGTCTCTGATTGATGTAGTGCAGCAGGTCGGTTTGCTTGCGTGTAAGCATTTTGGGCCTCGCATAGTCCCGCACCACGCAATATGGTGCGTCAACGAACATGATTTGTTCTAAATGTGGTGAGAACACTCGTCAAGCGTATAATTTCTGTTCTTAAAGCAGTCCGTCTAAAAGCAGTGCTGGAATATCCGTGCCGGCGTTCACAGCAGGCGCGTGCGCCGGGCGAACGATCAGCGCATCGGCCTCGGCGAGGGCGGTGAGCATAGAGCTGTCCTGTTTGCGGAATGGCTCCACCTGACCACGGTCGTTGAGCCGGGCCCGCATATAATCCTGACGCGGACCGTTGGCGGGTAAATCGGTGGCCGCGACCATGGAGGTTGTGGTCGGGATGCCGCCGGCGCGGCCTTGCAAGGCGAAGATCAGGGGGCGCAGGAACAACACCGCGCAGACGAGAGAACTCACCGGATTTCCTGGTAAACCAAGCACTTGGCTGGAGCCCAGCGTGCCGACCATCAGCGGTTTTCCGGGCCGCATGGCGATTTTCCAGAAGTCGACTTTTAAGCCCTCTTCCTTCAATGCGGTTTGCACCAGGTCGTGTTCGCCGACGCTGGCGCCGCCAATCGTGACGAAGATATCGGCGTCGCGCGCAGCGGCGGCGGCTTCGCGCAAGGAGGCAACGGTATCCTGCGCCACGCCGAGCAGCACCGGCTCCGCGCCCAACTGCGCGACGAAGCCGGCCAGGGCCGTGCTGGTGGAGGCGACAATCTGACTCGGCGCAATGGGCTCGCCGGGGAAGACAATCTCGTCGCCCGTCGCCAGGATCGCGACACTCGGGCGGCGAATCACTTGCAGCCAGGGGTGGTTCATCGCGGCGGCGAGCGCCAGTTTCCGAGGCGAGAGATAGGTTCCGGCGGCGAGGCGCTGGTCGCCCTCGCCGAAGTCGAGGCCGGATGGGCGGACGTGACGCCCGGTGGCCTCGGACTCCTTAATCAGGATTTGGTCGCCGTTGGCCTCCGTATCTTCCTGGATGACAACGGTATCGGCGCCGTCCGGCAGCGGCGCGCCGGTGAAGATGCGGACGCACTCGCCCGCTTGGATTGCGGTCTCGTGCATGCCGCCCGCCGCGACGGCTCCCACCTGTTTCAGGGTCACTGGCACATTCGCGACGTCCTCGCCTCGCACCGCATAGCCATCCATGGCGCTGGCCGCGAAGGGCGGTTGCGTGCGCCGCGCAGTAATCGGGCCGGCCAGAACACGGCCCGCCGCATCGGTGAGCGGCACGGTCTCCGCCGGCAGGACCGAAACACCGGCAACGACGCGGGCTTGGGCTTCTTCGACGGAGATCATCGTGGGTTGGCCTCATAGGTGCCGGACTTGCCGCCGGTTTTCAGCAACAGGCGGATGTCTTGAATTTCCATGGCCTTGTCGATGGCCTTGCACATGTCATAGACGGTGAGCGCGGCGACACTGGCGGCGGTCAGCGCCTCCATCTCGACGCCGGTGCGGCCCTTGAGCTTGCAGGTGGCGGTGATGTCGACGGCGTTCGCGTCCGGCACGCATTCCAGGTCGACGGTGACCTTGGTCAGGGCCAGCGGGTGGCAGAGCGGGATCAAGTCCGGCGTGCGCTTCGCCGCCATAATGCCGGCGAGCCTCGCCACGCCCAGCACATCGCCCTTGCCGATCTGGCCGGCCTGGATAGCCGCGAGGGTTGCCGGCTGCATCACCACGCGCGCGCCGGCGGTGGCGACGCGTTCGGTCTCCGCCTTGTCCGAGACGTCTACCATCTGCGCCCGGCCCTCGGCGTCGAAATGGGTGAGGCCTGTGGCCTTCGTCATGCGGCGCGCTCCAGCAAGGCTTGGGTGGCGGCGGCGACGTCGTCCTGGCGCATCAGGTGCTCGCCGACCAGGAAGCAGGATGCGCCGACCTTGGCCATGCGGGCGAGGTCGGCAGGCGTGCGCAGGCCGCTTTCGGAGATCATCAGCCGGCCTCGCGGCACCAGCGCGGCCAATTCCTCGGTGACGGCGATGTCGGTAACCAAGGTCTTGAGATTGCGGTTGTTGATGCCGATCAGTTGTGCCCCCAGCGCCAGGGTCCGGTCCAACTCCGGCGCATCATGCACTTCGACCAACACGTCCATGTCGAGAGCCTCCGCGGCGGCGGCCAGGTCGGTCGCCTCGAAATCGTCGAGGCAGGCCATGATCAGCAGCACACAGTCTGCGCCCAGCGCCCGCGCCTCGCAAATCTGGAAGGTGGTGAGCATGAAATCCTTGCGCAGCACCGGCAGGGCGCAGGCGTCGCGGGCTGCGGCCAGGTAGGCGTCGTCGCCCTGGAAATATGGCGCATCGGTCAGCACGCTGAGGCAGGCGGCACCGCCGGCCTGATAGGCGCGGGCGAGGGAAGGCGGGTCGAAATCAGGGCGGATCAGGCCGCCGGAGGGCGAGGCCTTCTTGATCTCCGCGATCAGGCCGTAGTCGCCGGCGTCGACCCTGGCCTTCAACGCCCGGGCGAAGCCGCGCGGCGGTTGTTGCAGCATGGCTTTGGCGATCAGGTCGTTCTCGGTGAACTTCGCCTTGCAGCGGGCCACGTGCTCGCGCTTGTCGGCGCAGATGCGGGCGAGGACGTCCGGCATGTCGGTCATTGGGGCCGGCCTCCGGTGATTTTGACGAGCGCCGCCAGCTTTGCCGCAGCCGCGCCGCTGTCGATGGCCTCCGCCGCCATCTTCGCGCCGTCCTTCAGGTTGCCGACCTTGCCGGCGACGATCAGGGCAGCTGCGGTGTTCAGCAGGACGATGTCGCGATAGGGGCCTTGCTCACCGGCCAGCATGGCGCGCAGTACGGCGGCGTTATGCTGCGGCGTGCCGCCCAACAACTCCTCGAACCGGGCGCGAGGCAGGCCGGCGTCCTCCGGCGTGACGGTGAAAGTGCGGACGGACTTGCCGTCGACCTCCGCTACCAGCGACTCGCCGGTGGTGGTGAGTTCGTCGAGGCCGTCGGAGCCGTGCACGACCCAGGCGAAGTCGGTGCCGAGTTCGGCCAGCACCTGCGCCTGCTGCTCGACCCGGTCGCCGGCGAAGATGCCCATGAGCTGGCGTTTTGCGCCGGCAGGATTTGAGAGAGGCCCCAGCAGGTTGAAGATCGTGCGGGTGCCCAACTCGACTCTCGCCGGCCCGACATGGCGCATGGCCCCATGGTGGCGAGGGGCCATTAGAAAGGTAATGCCTACATCCCAGATCGCCTGTTGCACCAGGCTCATATCCGCATCGATATCGACGCCGAGCACGCCCAGCACATCTGCGCCGCCGGACTTGCTGGAAAGGGCGCGGTTGCCGTGCTTGGCCACTGGCACGCCGCAGGCCGCGACGACGAAGGCAACCCCGGTCGAGATGTTGAACGTACCCTTGGCGTCGCCGCCGGTGCCGCAGGTGTCGATGGCGCCGGGCGGTGCCTCAATCGCCAGCACTTTCTCGCGCATGACGCGGGCGGCGCCGGTGAGTTCGGCCACGGTCTCGCCGCGCACCCTGAGCGCCATGAGGAAGCCGCCGATCTGCGCGGGCGTCGCCTCGCCGGACATCATGATGTCGAACGCCTGCTGCGCCTCCGCCTCCGTCAATGGGGTGGCGTCGGCGACCTTGGCGATCAGGGGTTTGAAGGCATCGCTCATGGCGCGGCTTGTATCCTTATAGTTTCTGATTTTCTAGAGATACCGATCTACTTTAGCGCTACAAGGGCAATGAGAGAAAGGATGACGATCCAAATCCATGTAGGAATGTGAGTGCGTTCCCCATTTTTACGATTCCAATAAATGATACTCTGTATGGTTGAGGAAAGGCTATCAATACTGGATTGTAAACTCCCATTGCTGCTTTCTAACTCATTATATATGGTTCTCTTTAGATCATCTAATTTTTGAATGAAATTTTCAATATTGTTTCTGTCAGAATCATTGATGTTAGTTCTGGTGTCTAGCAGGTGAGATGAAATCGGTTGTCGGGCAGCGCCATTACTTATATCTAGTACCTGCATAATTTTATCAATTTTGCTTTCAGTCCTTCGTGTTACTGCGTCCGTAGCGGTGCTGTATTCATCATCTTCGTCACGGAACCATTCGGGGTATATAATGCGGTACCTTTCTACCATAGCGTTGAAGGAATTCGGTGCTCTCATCGAGGCACTCGGGTCTGGGAGTTTCCATGCAAGCTCACTAAGCGTATCTCTACGGCTTTGTGATTCCCAAAGCGCTTCGTTCCTAAGCAATTCATCGAAAGCACTTACTCCGTCTTCTTCAATAAATGATGGCCAGTTAGGATGTTTCCATATACTAAAGCGCCTATAAAACGATGACCGAAATGCAAAATCATCCGAATTTTTTAAAATATCATTGGCTTCATGTGCGTTTGCAATTATAGTTCTTAAATTATATGTTTTATCAAAAAAAGAACTACTATCACGTTCTTTAGATTTTAATTTCCATCGAGACGCTACCTCTAATGGGTTACTAAATCTCCGAGAATGTTTTACGGAACGGAGTAAGTAATATAGGACGTTGGCATTTTTGACATTGGGTTCCATTGTCCTCGTCAAATCCCAAGCCGCCGAAAAAACTCGATTATGTTCGTATTCCGCCCAACCATCCATTGGCCCTGAATAATCTTGTTTCATTCGAGGATTTGAGCCGAGCCAGACTAGCATGGAAAGGTAATTTTCTTCGGATATGTCGGAAAATTCATCTTTTCTTTGCAGCAGATTTTCAATAGCGCTATCCGATAAGAACGGGTTCTTTGCAATAGCTTCCAACTCGGCATTGTTGCCTGAAGTGACAATGGCCTTCAAACCATCCACGGTGAGCCAGCCCGGCTGTGCAACAGTGCTGCGTGGTCCAACCAATGGATTCGCCAACGCAGCGGCTCGGGTCCCCACATTTCCGCGCTTGAATACGCGTGCGATGGCATTCGGCGAGTTTCCAAATTGAGCAATTCCCAGATCAATAAGTGGGTCAAGCCTGCGTGCTAATATGAACTCTAACGCATGGGGAGCCTTTCCAAAGAATGTTGGCTTGTTTGATTGTCTATGCTCATAGAGCCAATCATATGCGGCTCCTACCGAACAACAACTCAGAAAGGCTGCTTCAATCCGTTGCTGATAACGATCCATCGTAGATCAATCCAATATATCTTCCTGAAAAAGGGACATACCCTACACCGATTACTTCAGGTCGAAAATCCTATGTGCCATGGAGTAAGAAATTTGCGTGCAGTAGTTTTTATTATGCGGTGGCGTGCAGGCGGCGCGGCGGCAAGGGCTTTGGCGTGCCGCTCGGCAGGCGGCCTCCCGTGGCCAGCCCCAGGAAGTTGCCGAGCAGTTGGTGGCCGGCCTGGCTGGCGATCGATTCCGGATGGAATTGCACGCCGTGAATCGGCAGCGAGCGATGGCGGAGGCCCATGATCAGGCCGTCCTCGGTCTCTGCGTTGATCTCCAGGCAGTCCGGCAGGCTGGCCCGCTCCACCAGCAGCGAGTGATAGCGGGTCGCCTCGAACGGGTTGGCGAGGCCGGCGAAGATGCCGGAGCTTTGGTGGTGCACGCGGCTGAGCTTGCCGTGCATCGGCGTTGGCGCGCGTACGATCTTGCCGCCGAACGCCTGGCCGATGCATTGATGGCCGAGGCAGACGCCGAGCAGCGGGATTTGCGCCTTGGCGGCGGCGTGCACGAGGTCGAGGCAGATGCCGGACTTGTCCGGGTCGCAGGGTCCGGGGGAGATGACGATCCCCTCTGGCTGCATCGCGATGGCCTCGGCGGCGCTGATGGCGTCGTTGCGCCAGACCTCGAACGCGCCGCCCAACTCGCCGAGGAAATGGCGCAGGTTGTAGACGAAGCTGTCGTAGTTATCGATCAGGAGGAACATGCTTTTAGCCTCTTGCGCCACTCAGGGCTGTTTCCCGGCCGAGCCGGAGGCGAGAGCCGGGACCGCTCGCGGCTTGCGAACACGGGAGGGGTTCGAAGGATGACAGCGGCCCCGGGTCTGCGCTGCGCCCGGGGAACAGACGGTGTTGCGGCATCACTCCCCCCTCACTGCGGCGCGAACTGCACCGCCTCGCCGGCGGCTTTGACGAGGGCGGCGGCTTTGTCGATGCTTTCCTGATATTCCGCATCGGGATCGGAATCCGCGACGACGCCGACGCCGGCCTGCACGTACATCACCCCGTCCTTCACCAGCGCGGTGCGCAGGCCGATGCAGGTGTCCATAGTGCCGTCGGCGGCGAAATAGCCGATGCAGCCGGCGTAGATGCCGCGTTTTTCCGGCTCCAACTCGTCGATGATCTCCATCGCTCGCACCTTGGGCGCGCCGGACAGCGTGCCGGCGGGGAAGCCGGCGACCAGCGCACCGAACGCGTCGTAGCTGGGGTCGAGGTCGCCCTCGACCGTCGAGGACAGGTGCATGACGTGGCTGTAGTACTCGACCTCGAACTGCGCCAGCACCTCGACCGAGCCGATCTTGGCGACTCGTCCGACGTCGTTGCGAGCCAGGTCGAGCAGCATCAGGTGCTCCGCCAATTCCTTCGGATCGTTGCGCAATTCTTCGGCGAGCGCTCGGTCTTCCGCCTCGGTCTTGCCGCGGCGGCGGGTGCCGGCCAGCGGGCGGATGGTGACGCGGCCATCGCGCACTCGCACCAGGATTTCGGGCGAGGAGCCGACAATGGAGAAACCGGCAAGGTTGAAGAAAAACAGGAATGGCGAAGGATTCAGCCGGCGCAGCGCCCGGTACAGCGCGAAAGGCGGCAATTCGAACGGCACGGAGAAGCGCTGCGACGGCACGATCTGGAAGGCGTCGCCAGCATGCACGTACTCCCGCGCTTTCAAGACGTTGGCCTTGAAGGTATCGCTGCTCATGTTGGCCGTCGCCTCCAGCGCCTCGGTCGGGGCACCGGAGGAGAGGGCGCTGGCGGTCGGTGGCAGCGGCTGTTCCAGGCCTTCGATAACGTCGCGAATGCGCTGCGTCGCGGTTGTGTAGGCCGCGGCGGCGTCAATGCCGGCGGCGGGGCGCACCGGCACCACCAGAGTGATGCGATCCTCGACCCCGTCGAACACCGCCATCACCGTCGGGCGGATGAACAGGCCGTCGGGAATGCCGAGGGTATCGGGCGGGGTGTTCGGCAGGTGCTCCATCAGGCGCACCATGTCATAGCCCATATAACCGACCAGACTGCTGGCCATCGGCGGCATTTTCGGCGGCAGGTCGGGGATTTGCGCTTCGTCGATCAGGGCGCGCAGGGAGTCGAGCGCACCGCCGGTGCAAGGCTCGAAGGCGTCTGCGTCGGTCAAGGCCTGCCGGTTGACCTCGGCCCGGTCGCCATGACAGCGCCAGATCAGGTCTGGCGACAGGCCCAGGAACGAATAGCGGCCGCGGATCGCCCCGCCTTCGACCGATTCCAGCAGAAAGGCGTTCGGCTGATCCTCGCCCAATTTCAGCCAGGCTGAAACCGGCGTTTCCAGATCGCTGATCAGATGGCACCACACCAATTGCGCACGACCGGCATCGTATGCGGCATGGAAATCGCTGTAGGCAGGCTCGATAGCGGGTGTGGTCATGTCGGAATGGCCTTGGTTATCGCAGCACGCGTTCGATGGCCGCTTTGTCGATATCGACGCTGTAGCGCTGCCGCACCGCCTGTTGGAAGGCCTGAGCGATTTCCTGGCGGCGGTCGCGGTCCAGAATTTGGCGGAGTTGGGTCAGTGTTTGCTGTGCCGATGGGTCGTCGGATGCGGCGGACGGCTGGATCACATCGTCGATTCGGGCGACGAAGACGCGGTCCAAGCCGTTGTGCACGATCACATCGCCCTTTTTAGCCGCGAACACCGCCTCGACCAAATCGGCGGTGGCCGGCGCCGGGGACTCGTTGCGGGCGAACGAACCCGGGACGGTCAGCACGAATTTGGCGGACTCGGCAGCGGACGCGGCATCGCCGCCGGAGCGAAGGGTCTCCGCCAATTGGTCGGCGGCGGCCTTGGCCTGATTGGCCCGTTGCGCCTCCGTCCAATCGGTCAGCACTCGCTCGCGAACCTGCTCGAACGGGCGTTTCGCCGAGTCGATGATGCGGTCGACGCGCAACACGAAATAACCGCCGTCCGGCGATTCGGTCAGGATCGACGTTTCGCCTTCGCCGGTCTGAAAGGCGACCCCGAGGAATTGACCGCCGGCGGGTAGGTTGGCTGGACGCCCGCCATCCGCCGTCTGGCCGGTACGGCTGACGCCGTCGAAACGCTGAACCGGCACTTCGGCGGCATCGGCTGCGGCCTCCAGGCTGCTGCCGCTGGCGAGCGTGTCCTCGACCGCGTTGGCGCGCGCGATTAACTCGTCGATGGCCAAATCGAGCGCGAGGGATTGGCGGATCTCGTCCCGCACCGCCTCCAGCGGCAGCGTCTGCGCCGGATCGATCGCCTTGACCCACAGCACGTGATAGCCGAACGGCGTTTGTACCGGATCGGCAAAGCCTGGCTCGGCGAGCCCAAAGGCCGGTTCCGCCAGCTCTTGCGGGATCACATTTTCCCTGGTCATCGAGCCCAATTCGGTAGCGACGCCGCCCGATTCCGACGCGACGGTCACCCAGCTTTCGCCGTTGCGCAGGCGGTCGACGGCATTTGCCGCCGCCTCGGCATCCTGAAAGACCAATTGCGCAATTGTGCGCTCTTCCGGCCTGCGGTATTGGCCCAGGCGGTTTTCGTACTCCTCGGCAACGCGGGCTTCGGGGATGTCGAATCCTTTGGCGATCAGTTCCGGGCTCAAGACGACCGCAGAGATATCGCGCAATTCCGGCAGATTGTAGGCTTGGTCCTCCGCCTCGTAAAATGCGCGCAACACGGTCTCGGCTGGCTGATCCGGAGCCGGCAGGTCGGCATGAGCCTTATAAAGCAAGGTGACCTGACGCTTCTCCGCATAGAAGGCGTACTGGGTGTCGACGATGGACTTCGGCGGAGGCGGCGCGGCAACGACGGCCCCGAGCAGCGGATCGCGCAGCAGGCGGCCGGAGAGGTCTTGCAAGAATTGCGACTCGGTCAGGCCGGAACTGAACAGAACCTGCTCGTACCGCACCCGGTCGAACGTGCCGGTGACGCCCTGAAAGGTCGGGTCCTGGGCGATCGCGGAGCGCAACATGCTGTCATTGGTCGCCAGGCCCAGCCCGCTCGCCTCGCGCGTCAGCACCTGCTGATCGACAATCGAGTCGATCACCTGGTCGTCCAGCCCCATCTCCATCGCCAAGTCTTGGGTGACCGTACTGCCGACACGCTGACGCAGCCGTTCCAGCGCGACATCGAATTGTGTGCGCACCCAGGACTGCCGCACCTCGGTATCGCCGACGGTGATCACCACGGGGTCCGGGTCCGGCTGCAGATAATCGACAATGCCCCATGCGCCGAACGATATGATCAGCACCACGAACAGAATTTTCGCAACCCAGCCGGCGGCGCCTTTGCGCATAGCGGTGATCATCGGCGCATCCTTAAACCTAACAGCAACAAACGAGTCTCCAGGAGCGCCCGTATATATAGGGCGCGTGGCCTGGCAGCAACTGGCCCGGTCGCGGCGGATATGCTAGTCGGTGTTCAGATTGCCGAGACTGATCGTAGAGGACACTCCGAAATGGCCGCTCCCAAGACCTTGATCGCCGGAAACTGGAAGATGAATGGCTTGCGCGCCGACGGCGTGCGGCTGGCCAAGACCATATCGGCGGGCGCACCGGCGGTGGTCGAGAAAGCCGACTTGCTGGTCTGCCCGCCTGCCACCCTGATCAATCTGGTAGCGAACACGCTGGGCGAGCCGTTACGCACCGGTCTGATCGGCCTCGGCGGCCAGGACTGCCATCAGGAGGCCTCGGGCGCCTTCACCGGCGATATCGCGCCGGCGATGCTGGCCGACCTGGGGTGCACCTATGTCATCGTCGGCCATTCGGAACGGCGCATCGGCCATCGCGAGGACGACCCATTGATCTGGACCAAGGCGGTCGCGGCGCAGCAGGCGGGCCTGATCCCGATCATCTGCGTCGGCGAGACGGAGGAGGAGCGCGACCGCGGCGACGCGCTGGAGGTGGTGCAGAAGCAGATCAACGGCTCGCTGCCGGATGCGGCGAAGGCGTCGAACGTGGTCGTCGCCTACGAGCCGGTTTGGGCCATCGGCACCGGACGCACTCCATCCCTGGAGAATATCGCCGAGGTGCATGACGCCATCCGCGCATTGCTAACCGACCGGTTGCGCGATGGCGAGGGCGTGCGGCTGCTTTATGGTGGCTCGGTCAAGCCAGGCAACGCGGCGGACATCCTGGCGCTGGACAACGTCAACGGCGCGCTGGTCGGCGGCGCCAGCCTGAAGGCCGAGGATTTTCTGGCGATCGCGGCGGCAGCGTAGGCGCTGCCTCAGAAGACGTTCACGATGGGATAGACGTAGATCAGGTAGAGGTAGAAGAACGCGAGCGAGATCGTCAGCACGATCACGCCCAGAACCGGCGAGCGGACTTTGATGCCTTTGACGGACAGTTCGACCTCCCCCGCGTCGGTGAATTGCTGTTTGGCGCGCAAGCCAGAATGGAACTGCACGGCGGCAAAATAGACGCCAGCCAGCACCAGGGCGATGACGACCGCAAAGATGATCTTGGTCGAGATGTCCTGCCATCGGAACACCCGTTGCCGGTGAGTGTAGCCGTCGGTCCGATACGTATAATACGCCTGCCAGGCGCGCTGGTAGGCCGCCGCGGTCTCCGCCGTGAAAGCGACGCTGGCGGGCGGCGATGCCGGTTTGCCGGTGGTATTTTCATTTGGGTCGCCAGCCTCGCGAGCCGCCTCCAGCGCTTTCAGCCGAGCGATGCGCGCGGCCACTGCCGGGTCCATACCGGACGCGCTAGCGGCCGACGGGCTTGCCTCATTGTTTGGGGTCGCGGGTGCGCCGCCGGCATCGACACCGGCTTGGCCAGCGGCCGCCGCCGGCCAGAGCAACGCCAGAAGCGCCAATGTTCGCAACAGCCCTATCATCGAAAACCCGTCTCCTGTGCGCCTGCGTTATTTCTCCTCGGCGACCATGACCCCTATCGCCTCGGTCCGTTTGCTGATCTGGGCGTAGGGCGAGGTCGCGCCGTCTTCGGTCGACTTATACCACTGGACGGCGCCGGCGTCGTCGCCCAACAGAGCGCCGATAATCCCCAGAAGACGGTCGGCCTCGCCCCTGGCCCACAGCTCGTGTTGCAGGTTAGGCGCGGAATCAGGTGGCGTAGCCGGCTGGGCCTGGGAATAGACGACGGTCGTGCCGCCGGGCGTCTTGAAGCCGCCGACCGTGCCGATACCGCCGCTGCGCCGGGCCTTCGTCAGCAATTCCAGGCGGGTTCGGGGCGGCGTAACCGTTTGGCGCAACGGCGATTTCGACAGCACGGCTGCGGCCTGCGGCGAGATCCGGGCCGCAACAATCGTTGTGGCGGGACGCAGCGCCGTCCGCGGCTTGGCCCAGGTCTTGGCAAAGCCATAGGCCGCGGTCGCCAGTGGTTTCGTGCGACCCTGGGCATTCAGGGTGACGCGCACGGCGTCGCTCGAAAACGAGTTAGGTGCCTGCCGGTTTGCGGCCAATTGCACCCGCGTTCGGTTTCGTCCCTTGCGAACCGCGCCCGGAGTATAGGCGTGATGCGGTGAGACCTCCTTGCCGGTCATCATGTAGCCCCGCACCTCCGCCGGGCGCGCGCCATCGTAATTGTAGTGCACCTCCAGCGTGAGGGTGTCGGTCGTCTCGCTGATGATCAGCACCTTGTCTATCGTGGTTTTGGCGACGGCGGGGATCGCCGCTCCCAAGTTGAAGGTCGCGGCGGCCAGAAAGGCCGCCAAAATCGCCCTGAATATCCTCATATTCATCGTTCGTCCCTTTCAGTTACCGTGACCGGAATGTCGCCAGAGCGCATCATAGCATTTCCACCTGTTCGGCCGTATGACCTGGTTCACAGTCGTCCGCCGGATGCGATGTTAAAGGATGGCCGTAGATGAGCGCTTGGCCGCAACACTGTCGATTATCTGTCCATCATTAGTGTGCGCCCACCGCACCCGTATAATCTTGGAGTTCATTGCAATGCTTTCGCGTATTCGCGGCTTTTTCATGGTCATCAACACACTGCTGGTGCCGGTTATCGTGCTTGGTATAGGCTGGTTTCTGTCCGATCAAGGCGCGAAATTTGCGGCAGAGTGGCAGAAAACCAAAGTTCCGCTGATGGCCATTGCGCAAAAGGCGGAACAATCGGCCGAGAAAGCGTTGATCGTCGCCGAACGCACCGAGGCGGAGATCGTCAAAGCGGTGGCCAAGATCGAGAAAGTCAGCGACTCTTTGGAAAAAGTCCGCGACTCGGTTGCAAAGCCGCTGAATGCTGTCGCGAAATTCAAGGTGCCGACCTACAAGGTAAAGATGCAGCCGCTGATGATCGATGTGCCAGGGCCGATCAAGCCGTTTTCCGCCGGTAAGTTCCGGCCGGTTTTCGAAGCCGGCAGCCTGGACATCGGCGACAAGATCGTCGCGCCATTCCGCCCCATTCTGACCGCGCTCAGCGATATTGCAGGGCCGTTGGGCGATCTGAAAAACGCCGTGCGGGAGTTGGAAAAGCTCAAAGCCCTGCAGCCGCAAATCGCGGCGTTTCAGGCGCATGTCGGTGTCGTAGCGGATCAGGTTTTGGTGCTGACTGCGAAGATCGGGCAGATGGGCGTATGGCTGGCGTGGGCGCTGGCCGCGCTCGGCATTTGGCTGGCGCTCTGCTATATTTTTTGGGCGATGTGGCGCCTGCAACGGGGCTTTGCGCTGATCGCCGGGCGGGGCTAGGGGCTTGAGTACGACATTCACTGCGACGGGATCGCGGTTGTCCCGGCCGCGCTCACGACCTAGAGTCATACGGTCGCTGACCGGCCCGTCGAACCTTTGGATTGCCTGCATGTTTGTCGTTCTGCCCCCCATTCTGCCGCCACTGCTGTTGGAAAAGCTCCAGGCTGCGTTCCGGTCCGGTACCTTTGTCAACGGCAATCAGACGACACGCGATATCAACGCCAGGCGCAAACGCAATGAAGAAATCCAAGCATCCAGCGCCCTGCGGCGGGAATTGGCAGAGGAGGTGCGCGCAGCCCTGAACGCTAGCAACGACTTCCGCCTGATCACCCAGCCCAGGCGGATCGGCGACGCCCTGCTCAGCAAGTATGGTGAGGGCATGTTCTATGGTGACCACTCGGACAACACCATCATGGGCACCAGTCTCGGCGATCCCTGGCGGGCCGACATCTCCTTCACGATATTTCTCGCAGACCCGAAATCCTATGACGGCGGCGAATTGGTGCTCAACACCGACATGATGCCCCAGCCATTCAAGTTGCCGGTAGGGCACATGGTAATCTATTCGACGACGATGTTACACCGGGTAAACCAGGTTACTCGCGGCGAGCGGCACGCGGTTGTCGGCTGGGTCCAAAGCATGGTGCGCGACCCCAATCAGCGCCAGACCCTGCTGGACATCGCCCAGGTCATTGGATTTTTGAAGGACAACGCGCCAGAGGGCATGAATCATCCGGAGGCGCTCCGGCTGGAAAAGGTCTATTCGAACCTGATGCGCATGTGGGCTGACCTGTAGACTGCTCGCCGTGTGTGCCGCATTGCGCCGAATTCACCGTTAATCTGTGGAACGCGCGAAAACAAATCCCGTGACGTCGCGGGTGGCCTTGCCTATTTTCGCGCGGACGAACATTGCCCATTCGACCGTAGAGGAATCCGCCCCATGCCCGCTGGCCCGCTTTCCGGTATCACCGTTATCGACCTGACCCGCGTGCTCGCCGGGCCGTATTCCACCCTGCTGCTGTCGGAATTGGGGGCGCGGGTGATCAAGGTGGAGACGCCCGGCACCGGCGACGACGCCCGCGCCTATGGCCCGTTCAAGGCCGGAAAGTCCGCCTATTTCATCAGCGTCAACCGCGGCAAGGAGAGCATCGGCCTGAACCTGAAGGACGAGGGCGACCGCGCTATTTTCGAGGCGATGCTGGCCAAATCCGACGTGGTAGTGGAGAACTTCCGGCCCGGCACCATGGAAAAGCTGGGTTATGGTTGGGACGACCTGCACCCGAAATACCCGAACCTGATCTATGCGGCCTGCAGTGGTTTCGGCCACACCGGCCCGCATGCGAAGCGGCCGGCCTATGACATGGTGGTGCAGGCGATGGGCGGCATCATGAGCATCACCGGCCAGCCGGGCGGCGAGCCGACCCGCGTCGGCCTCTCCATCGGCGATCTGGGCGCCGGACTCTACACCACCATCGGCATCGTCTCCGCCATCTATGACCGCGCCAACACCGGCGAGGCGCGCAAGGTCGATGTTTCGATGCTGGATTGCCAGGTCTCGCTGATGGAGAACGCGATTGCCCGCTATGCGGCGACCGGCGAGATTCCGGGGCCTTTGGGCGGGCGGCATCCGTCGATCACGCCGTTCCAGGTGTTCAAGACTCTGGACAGTCATCTGATCATCGCCGCCGGCAACGACGTCATGTACAAGCGCTTTTGCGACATCGTCGGGCGCGAGGATCTGAAGACCGACCAGCGCTTCACCTCGAACGGCAGCCGCACTGAGCATCACGAAGAGCTCGGCCAACTAATCGAGGCGGAGTTGATGACGCGCACCACTGCTGATTGGCTGGGGGAGTTGGATGCCGCCGGCATTCCCGCCTCCAAGGTCAACAATGTCGCCGACATCATGGAGCATCCACAGATGCAGCCGCGCCAGATGCTGGTGACGGTCGATGATCCGACCTTCGGCGAGATGAAGGTGGCGGGCAACCCGATCAAGCTATCCGGCTATGAAGACAGCGGCCACCGCAAGACCGCCCCCGCCGTCGACGAGAACCGCGCGGCGATTATCCGGGAGTTTGTCGGGTAAGGAGCGGGGCCTCAGCTCAGGCGGCGGTGCAGGCCTCGATCAGCGCCTGCACGCCGGCGGCGGGGCCGTCCGGATGGTCCCAGACGGCGGAGACGACGCAGATATAATCCGCTCCGGCCTTGTAGACCGGGCCGCAGTTTTCCGCGGTCAGGCCGCCGATGGCGACGGAGGGGAGGACGGCGATCTCACTCCACCATTCCAGGATTTCCGTCGTCGTGCGGCTTTTGGCGTCTTTGCTGGAACTGGGGAAGAACGCGCCGAAGGCGACGTAGTCGGCACCGGCCTCGCCCGCCTCGAACGCCAGGTCGCGGCTGGCGCGGCAGGTGGCGCCCAGGATAAGGTCCGGCCCCAGGATTTCGCGGGCCTTGGCGAAGGGCATATCTTCATCCGCCGAGACGTGGGCGCCATCGCAGCCGAGTTTGACGGCGAGGTCGGGCCGGTCGTTCAGGATGAAGGCGACGTCCTGGGCCTGGCAGATTGGTTGCAGGCGTTTGGTGGCAGTCTCGATCCAGTCGTCGGGGACGTTCTTTAGGCGCAATTGGAATGCGGCGACATGGCCGTTGGCGAGGGCCGCCTCCAGCGCCGCTGCGAACGCGTCGAGTTCCGCAGGGGTCGTGACCGATTCCGGTGAGATCAGGTAGATGAAACGGTCATCGTCGACCAATGTAGGGCGCCTCACATGGTAATGATCCCCGGAGCAGCGGATCCACTATCCGGGGACGTGTTTCCCGACCGCCGCAGAGCGGTGAGCCGGGATCGCTATATCTTCGCGAACACAAGCGAGGGCGGTGTTCGTGCGCCGATGGCGGCCCCGGATGCTTGCTTTGCAAGCTCCAGGGAACAGGAGTTCCTCAGCCCTTGCCCTTGTAGATATCGATGATCTGGTTGAGCATGGCAATCGCCTCGTCGCGCGGGCGCTGGAAGGTGTTGCGGCCGATGATGGAGCCGGTGGCACCGCCCGCGGCCAACTCGCTGATTTCGCTGAGAATGCCCTTCAGGTCTTTCGCCTCGCCGCCGGAGAAGACGACAATGCGGCGGCCATTGAAGCAGGACTGCACCACGTGCTCGATCCGTTTGGCCAGGGTGGAGGTGTCGATGCCCGCATACGCCTTCTTGGCCGCGTCCAGACCGATGGCGGCGGTTGGCGGCTTCACCTTGATGATGTGCGCGCCGAGAAGAGCGGCCATGTGCGCCGCATAAGCGCAGATGTCGACCGCGGTTTCGGCCTCCTTGGTCAGGTCGCCGCCGCGCGGGTAGGACCAGATGACGACGGCGAGGCCGGCGGACTTGGCCTCCTCCGCCATCTCGCGGATTTCCTCCATCATCTCGAACTGATCGTCGGAGGCGGGGTAGATGGTGAAGCCGATGGCGGAGCAGCCGAGGCGCAGCGCGTCGCCGACCGAGCCGGTGATCGCCTGATCCTTCATCCGGGCCAGACTGTTGGCGCTGTTGACCTTCAGGATGGTCGGCACCTGGCCGGCAAACGTGTCGGCGCCGGCCTCGATCATGCCGAGCGGGGCGGCAAAGGCGCTCAGGCCGGCGTCGATGGCCAGCTGAAAGTGGTAGTGCGGGTCGTAGCCGGCCGGGTTCGGCGCAAAGCTGCGGGCCGGGCCGTGCTCGAAGCCCTGGTCGACCGGCAGAATCACCAGGCGGCCGGTGCCGCCCAGCTTGCCCTGCATCAGGATGCGGGCGAGGTTGCCCTTGGTGCCGGGGTTGTCGCTCTCGTAATTGGCGAGGATTTTGCGGACTTTTTGGGTGGTTTTCATGGGCGTAAACCTTTCCTCTTCGATGCGCTTAGGCGCGGCCGTAGACGGCGGCGGTGTCCAACATACGGTTGGAGAAGCCCCATTCGTTGTCATACCAGGACAGAATGCGCACCAGAGTACCGTCGATCACCTGGGTCTGGGTGGCGTCGAACACGCTGGACAACGGGTTGTGGTTGAAGTCGCAGGACACCAGCGCCTCGTCATTGATGCCCAGCACGCCGGCCAGTTCGTTCGTGGCAGCCTTGCGGATGGCGTCGTTGACCTCTTCGACCGTGGTCGGGCGGGTCGGCACGAATTTCAGGTCGACGACCGAGACGTTGGCGGTCGGCACCCGGATGGAGGTGCCGTCCAGCTTGCCCTTCAACTCCGGCAGAACCTCACCCACGGCCTTGGCGGCGCCGGTGGAGGTTGGGATCAGGCTGACGGCACCGGCGCGGGCGCGGCGGATGTCGCTGTGCAGGGTGTCGTGCAGCTTCTGATCGCCGGTGTAGGCGTGGATCGTCGTCATGTAGCCGCGCTCGATGCCCATCGCCTGGTTCAGCACGTGCGCGACCGGGGCGAGGCAGTTGGTGGTGCAGGACGCGTTGGAGATGACGGTGTGCGCCGCCGTAATCTTGTGATGGTTCACGCCATAGACGACGGTCAGATCGGCGCCGGTGGCCGGGGCCGAGATCAGGACTTTCTTCGCTCCCGCTTTCAGGTGCATGGCCGCCTGCTCGCGCTTGGTGAAGATGCCGGTGCATTCCATCACCACGTCGATGCCCATCTCGCCCCATGGCAGGTTTTTCGGGTCGCGTTCGGCGCAGACTTTGACCGAGCGGTCGCCGACGCGGATGGTGTCGCCCTCGACGCTGACGTCCTGGTTCAGGCGGCCATGGACCGAGTCGTATTTCAGCAGGTGGGCGTTGATTTCCGGGGAGCCCAGGTCGTTGATCGCGACGAACTCCAGATCGTCCCGCTGCGCTTCCATCGCCGCGCGGAACACCATGCGCCCGATGCGGCCGAAACCGTTGATTGCTACCCGAATGGCCATGCCTTACCTCCATAGAAGCGGCCGGCCACCGGGGCGCGGCCTCGATAAAAAAAATGCCGACTAGCCGGCCAACGCCTGTTTGGCGCGGGCGGCCACGGCCTCGGCGGTAATGCCGAAGCGTTCGTAAAGTTGCTTGTAGGGTGCGGATGCGCCGAAGGTGCTCATGCCGACAAAGTGCTCAGTGGCACCGGTCCAGCGATCCCAACCCTGACCGACCGCCGCTTCGACCGCGATGATAGGGGCGTTTTTCGGCAGAATTTTGGCGCGAACTTCTGGTGCCTGTTCCGCGAACAGCTCCATGCAGGGCATGGAGACGACTCGGGCGGCGATGCCATCGGCCTGCAACGCGTCGCGGGCGTCCATGGCGATTTCAACCTCAGAGCCGCTGGCGACCAGGGTCACGGCGGGCTTGCCGTCCGCCGCATCCGCCAGAATGTAAGCGCCGCTGCGGGATTTATTGACCGTATCGGCCTCCGTCCGTTGCAGCTTCAGCCCCTGGCGGGTCAGCGCGATCACGCTGGGCGTGTGCGTGTGCTCTAACGCGATCTGCCAGCATTCCGCCGTCTCTACCGCATCGGCGGGACGCATGACCAGCAGGTTCGGGATGGCGCGCAAGGCCGCCAGATGCTCCACCGGCTGGTGCGTCGGGCCGTCTTCGCCGAGGCCGATGCTGTCATGGGTCATCACGTGAATGACCCGGATGCCCATCAGCGCCGCGAGGCGGATCGCCGGGCGCGAGTAGTCGCTGAACACCAGGAACGTGCCGCCATAGGGGATGATGCCCCCGTGCAGCGCCATGCCGTTCATCGCCGACGCCATGCCGTGCTCGCGCACACCGTAATAGATGTAGCGGCCCTTCGGGTTGTCCGCGGTTTGCGGGCTGAGCGCGCCGGTTTTGGTGTTGTTGGAGCCGGTCAGGTCGGCCGAACCGCCCACCATCCAAGGGAACGCCTCGACCAAAATCTCCAGCGTCTCCTGGGAGGCGGCGCGGGTGGCGGGACCCTTGCCGCTGGCGCGCATCGCGGTCTTGATCTCATGAGTGCGGGCGTCGAGGGCGGAGTTCACCACACCGTCCATCCGCGCCAGAAACTCCATTTTGCGCTCGGAGGCCTCCAGGCGTTTCGCCCATGCCCCATGACTGTCGGCCGATCGTGTGCCCGCTTGGAGCCAGGCATCGCGCACGGCATCCGGGATTTCGAACGGCGGATAGGGCCAATCCAGAGCCTGCCGTGCGCCCGAAATCTCGTCCTTGCCCAGGGGCGAGCCGTGCGCGCCGGCGGTGCCTGCTTTCTTCGGCGCGCCGAAGCCGATGGTGGTCTTGCAGCGGATGAGAGAGGGGCGGGCGTCGGCCTTGGCAGCCTCAATCGCGCCGGCCACCGCCGCCATATCATGACCATCGACGCTTTCCACATGCCAGCCATAGGCCAGGAAGCGTTGGGTGTGGTCCTCGGATACGCTCAACGAGGTCGGGCCGTCGATGGAGATGCCATTGTCGTCGAACAGCACGACCAGGCGGCCCAGCTTCTGATGGCCGGCCATGCTGGCGGCCTCGTGGCTGATGCCCTCCATCAGGCAGCCGTCGCCGGCGATGACGTAGGTGTAGTGATCGACCAGTTCGCGGCCATACTCGGCGCGCAAATGCCGCTCTGCCATCGCCATGCCGACCGCATTGGCCAGCCCTTGGCCAAGCGGGCCGGTCGTGGTCTCGATGCCGGCCAGATGACCATACTCGGGATGACCGGCGGTCGGCGCGTCGAGCTGGCGGAAATTCTTCAGGTCCTCCAGCCGGCAATCCTCGTAGCCGGTCAGGTGCAGCAGGCTGTAGAGCAGCATCGAGCCGTGACCCGCCGACAGCACAAAGCGGTCGCGGTCGGCCCAGCGCGGCGCCTTTGGGTCGTGCTTCAGGAACTGGGTCCACAGCACCGTCGCAGCATCCGCCATGCCCATGGGCATGCCGGGATGGCCGCTGTTCGCCGCTTCCACAGCGTCCATCGACAGGGCGCGGATGGCGTTCGCCATCTGGCGCAGAGTGTCTAATTCGCGTTTAGGGTCCTGCGCCATGGGCTGCAATCGGACTCCGTCTTCAATACGGGAGGCAGGCTAGCACGGGCGCCCGGTTCCTGTTAGAACAGCGCCTTCGGCGCGGAACATGGCGGCCTTGCCCGGTATCGTCAAGCGCGCAAGTTCCGCACCGGTCATGAGCGAAAGTACGCTATGCCTGACGTTACGTTTTCGGTCGCCTCCCGCCGCTATACGCTTCGGTGTGCCGCGGGGCAGGAGGGCCATCTGCAACAGGTCGCAGCCCTGCTGGATCAGCGGGTACAACCGCTGGCATCGGCGGTTCCAGGCGCCGACGACCGGCAACTGCTGGTGATTGCCGCAATCGCGCTGCTCGACGAATTGCAGGCTGCCAGCGACGATGCGCGGGCTGGGCCTCCGCCTGCCAATCCACAGGGTGAGGAAAGTGCCGCTCTGCGCAGCATGGCCGAATCCTTGCAAGCCGATTGCGAGGCGCTGCGGGCGGAGAACGCGGCGTTGCGCCTGTGGGCTGAAAGCATGAGCAGCCGGCTGACAATGCTATCCGGGTCATTAGGCGCGCTTGCCGAAGCACCGGCGGCAGACTAGATAGAGAGCGTGTGGGGCTGCTTGGCGCGCCAGGCACGTAAAGCCCCGGGGTCGATAGCCTCTGGTCCGGGGTGTTGCCGCTGCTGCGATCCTGGTCGCAGTACGTGACGCCCACCTTAGAAAACGGACCCAGGAGCTTATCACGCCAGCGGCCATAGCGGCTCCTCCACACCTCTTTGCATAACCTGCGGCGCCCATACTTCTGGCCCGTTGGGCCAGGTACCTAGCCTATGACCGATGCAAGCCCATTTTCTCTGCTATTCGTCGGCGACGTCGTCGGCCGCAGCGGCCGCGATGCCGCAGCGGAGCATCTGCCGGGCCTGATTGCGGCGCACCGGCCGGAACTGGTCATTTTGAACGGCGAGAACTCCGCGCATGGATTTGGCATCACGCCGGCCATCTGCGCGCAGTTTTTCGATATGGGCGTGGACGTCATCACCACCGGCAATCATGTGTGGGATCAACGGGAAATCCTCGGTTTCATCGATTCCGAGCCGCGGTTGTTGCGCCCGCTGAATTATCCGAAAGGCACGCCGGGCAACGGCGCCTATGCCACGGTGGGGCGGACCGGCAAGCGCGTGTTGGTGGCCAATGTCATGCTGCGCCTGTTCATGGATGCCATGGACGATCCGTTTCCGGCCATTGACAAAGTGCTGAAGCAAGCGCCGCTCGGCGGTGCCGTTGACGCGATCCTGGTCGATGTGCACGGGGAGACCACGAGCGAGAAAATGGCGATGGGTCATTACCTGGATGGCCGCGTCTCCGCCGTCGTCGGCACCCACACGCACGTTCCGACCGCCGATCACCACGTCATGGCCGGCGGCACTGCCTATCAGTCCGATGCCGGCATGACCGGCGACTACCGCTCGGTCATCGGCATGAAGGCAGAGCCGGCGGTCTATCGCTTCACGCGCAAGTTGCCGTCGGATCGTCTGACTCCGGCGGAAGGTGAGGGCACACTCTGCGGCTGCCTGGTCCGCGTGGGCAGCGGTGGCAAGGCGCTGGCAATTGAGCCCGTTCGCCTTGGCGGCGCGCTGGAGCCGGCACAACCTGCTGGTCTTGCCTAGGCCGGTATGGGTAGCATGGCGCCATGACCGCCGATGCCGTTCACATCTTCGTCGTCGATGACGACCGCCGGCTGGCGACCCTGCTGTGCCGCTATCTGACCAATGCTGGCTATGTGGCGATGGCGGCCCACGACTCGGCGGAAGCCAGGGCGAAGCTGGCCTCGCTCACTTTCGATTTGGTGGTGCTCGACATCATGATGCCGGGCGAAAACGGCCTGGTGCTGGCAGAGGAATTGGCCAAACAGGACGACGGCCCGCCGGTGCTGCTAATCACCGCCCTGGACGAACCGGAGGAGCGGGTGAACGGCCTTTCCACCGGCGCGGAGGATTATGTCGCCAAGCCGTTCGATCCGCGCGAGCTGCTGCTGCGGATCGAACGGATTTTGCGGCGTCGCACCATGGCTAACGCCAACGGCGGCGTGCCGTTGCCGGCTGCACCGGAACGTCTGGCCTTGGGGCCCTACGTGCTGGATGTGGCGACGGGCTTGCTGTCCCAAGGCGAGGAGCGAGTGCAACTGACGCCGCAGGAACAGCGGCTGCTGCGCTATCTGGCAACACGGCTCGGCGATGAGGTCAGCCGCGACGACCTGGCCGACGCTTTGGGCGAGGGGACGACATTGCGGGCGGTCGATGTGCAGGTCGCGAGGCTACGCAAGAAGGTCGAGGCCGATCCACGCAATCCCGCCTGGCTGCAAACCGTGCGCGGCATTGGCTATCGCCTGGCCGGGCGGCCCCTTGCATGAGCACGGTGCGGCGGCGGCGAACCAGAATGCGCCTACGGGATTTGCTGCCGCGCGATCTGTTCCGCCGGTCCCTGCTGATGGTCGCGCTGCCGATCCTGCTGCTGTTCGGCATCGCCACCTGGTTTTTTTTCGACCGGCACTGGGACACGATCCAGCGCCGCCTGATCAACAGCGCCACTGGCGAGATCGCCTTTCTCGTGCGCAGCTATGAGGCGGGCGGTTTGCCTGCCGATGTCAGCATTCTGCTGGAACGGACCACGGCGGTGCGTTGCGCACCGGCCAGCGATCCGCTGAATGGGCGGGAGCCGGAGCTTTGGTCCCAGCCCTCGATCGACGCTCTCGACCGGGCGCTGTCCCGGTCGTTACCGGAGGCGCCGCACCGGATGGTCGGCCAGTTTGGCGAAGACTTGCACATACTGTTCAACACCAAAGCCGGCCGGTTGGATTGCCGCATACCGCTAAAGCGCGTCGCGACATCGACCACGTTTGTTTTTCTGGCTTGGATATTGGGCACGGCGCTGCTGGTATTGGGGCTGTCCGCTTTCTTTCTGTGGAAGCAGGTGGTGCCGATCCGCCGGCTGGCTAGCGCCATGGACGCGTTCGGCAAGGGTGAGGATTTGGGCATGATTCCCGAACGCGGCGCGGACGAGGTGCGCCGCGCCGCCAGAGCCTTTGAGCGCATGAAGGCGCGCATCCAACGCCAGGTGCGGCGGCGGACCGAGATGTTGGCCGCCATCAGCCATGACCTGCGCACGCCGCTCAGCCGCATGCGGATCGAGGTCGAGATGCTGGGCGACAGCAGCGACAAGGACGGCCTGCGCCAGGATATCGCCGAGATGGAGGGGATGATCCAGGGCTATCTGGATTTTGCCCGCGATCAGGTGGCGGAGCCGACCGGGCTCGTCGACCTGCCGGCGCTGGTCCGTTCGGTTGCCGAAACCTTTCGCCATGACCGGGTGGCCGTCATGCAACAGTCGTCCGAGCCGTTGATGCTGCGGGTGCGGCCGGAGAGTGTGCGCCGCGCGCTTAGCAATATCGTTGCGAACGCATTGCGGTACGGCCAACATTGCTGGATTCAGATCGAGGCAACGCCGCGCACCGTGTCCATCACCGTCGATGACGATGGGCCAGGCATCCCTGACGACCGCCGCGCCGACGTCTTTCGCCCATTCGTGCGCCTGGATGAATCGCGCAATGCGGCGACCGGCGGGGTCGGCCTGGGTCTGACCATCGCCCGGGATATCGTGCTGGGGCATGGCGGCGATATCGTCGTTGGTGGAGCGCCGCAGGGTGGAGCCCGCTTTGTGTTGACCCTACCGCGATAGCGCTGCATGTTCAGCCGGAGCGATTTGGTCCAGAGGCGGACGATAGGCCTGCAGCCACAGCATCAACTCGCCGAACGGCATCGGCTTGGCAAACAGGTACCCCTGCGCCTCGTCGCAGCCGCGGGCGCGCAGATAGTCGGCCTGCTCTTCGGTTTCGACCCCTTCGGCAATCACATGCAGGTCCATGCTGCGGCCGAGCGCCAGCGTCGTCGCGACGGCCGCGGCGTGGCGGCTGCTGGCGAGCATGTTGGCGACGAACAAGCGGTCGATCTTCAGCACGTCGGCCGGCAGCCGCACCGCGAGGGCCAACGAAGCATAGCCCGTGCCGAAGTCGTCGATGGCGATGCGGTAGCCATCGGCGCGCAGGTTCGCCAAGTGTTGGGCGGTGCGCTCGGGGTCTTCGATCGCCGCCGTCTCCGTCACCTCCAACTCTATTGCGGCCGATGGAATGCCGTGGCGCCGCGCCAGGTCGGCCAGCGCCGTCCGCAACTTGCCGTCGTGCAACTGCACCGCGGACAGGTTCATCGCAATCGGCAGCAACGGCACCCCGTCCGCGCGGCTATGCTCCCGCCAGGCGGTGGCGCAACGGAAGACGTCGCGCATGATCCAATCGCAGAGCGGCAGGATCTTGCCGCAACTCTCGGCAATCGGGATGAAGCGGCCTGGCGGCACCGATCCCAGCACCGGATGGTTCCAGCGGATCAGCGCCTCTGCCCCGCACGGCTGCCCGGTGCGCAGGTCGATGCGCGGTTGAAACGCCAGGTGGAACTGGCCGTCTTCGATGGCGGTTTCGAGCGCGGCCTTGATGTTGCGGGCTTCTTCCGCCTCGCGATGCAACGCGCTGTCGAAGAATTGGAACCGGCCACCGCTGGCCGACTTGGCCCGTTGCAATGCAATGTCGGCGCGTTGCAGCAAGGTTTGGCCGTCGATGGCCGGATAGCCCTGGCTGGTCGAGATGCCGATGCTAACGCTGCAAAGCAGGTTGGCGCCGTCCTCGCCGAGCGGCGTCTGCATCACTTCCAGTACGCGCTCGGCTGCGTGCACCGCATCGCCTTCGCCACCGAGGAACTGCAACAGGATCGCAAACTGATCCCCGGCCAGCCGGCCCAACTCGTCGGTTTCGCGGACCGCCCGGCGCAGACGCAGCGCCACGGCGGCCAAAACCTGATCGCCGGTGGTGTGACCCCAGGTATCGTTCACCGATTTGAAGCCGTCGATGTCGATCAGCAAAATGGCAACGGCGCCACTATGGCGGTGTGTCTGCGCCAGTGCCGTCGTCACTTTTTCGCCAAATGCCTGATGATTCAGCAGACCGGTCAACAGGTCCTGCTGGGCCATTGCCTGAAATCGCGCCTCATTGCTGCGTTCACGGGCCTGCGCCGCCTCCAACTCGGCCTGAGTGTGCGATAGCTGGTCGGACAGGTCCCGCAGCCGGCGACGACCGCGGGGCGGCGAGACCGCAGGTTCGTAGGGCCCCAGCATAGTCCGCAGTTTCCGGGCTTTGCGGAACATGGAGATGGCGCGCAAGATCGAGAATCGGGGCCGGGACGGCCGCCCACTTTCGTAATGCATGGACAGAATTTCCCTTCATGACCGCTCAGCGCGCCTTCCGGCTGTCGCGAGCGTGCAATTGCATTGGGAAGAGTCTGCCCAAAAGAGTTTGACATTCGATAATCGCCAGCTTTTCTGCTGGGTTTACCATCCGGTAACGTTAGCGCTGGCCGACGGTTCATCGACCGGGGCGCCAAACCCTCGGATAGCCGACGGCGCCATACAAGGATTGGCTGGTCGAATACGGTTGCACTGTGACGGTAGAGCAGGATATCAGCCCGGCCTAAAGTTCCAGGCTCGTCAAAGCCTTCTCCACCGCGTCGAAGCTGAGCAGGACGCTGCCGTGACGGCTTTTGAAATCCTGTACCGGCGTCAGCACCGCCAGGTCGTCCCAGACATCGTCCGGTAGCGGCTGGCGCTCTTTCAGCATCGCCCGCATGGCGGCGCCGGCATGGCGCAACTCGGCGACGGTCTTGCCGACCACATGCCGGGCCATGATCGAGGCGGCTGCCTGGCCGAGCGTGCAGGCGCGCACCACGTGACGATAGTCGGTGACGACGCCGTCCGCGACCTTCAGGTCGACGGTAATGCGGGAGCCGCAGAGGGGGCTGCGGACGCTGGCGGTCGCATCGGCATCCTCCAGCCTGCCTTGCAGCGGAATATCCTCCGCCAACTCCATGATCCGGGTGTTGTAGAGGGACCGGATCTGTTCGGCTTCGCTCATCGCGCCGGCGCTCCCTTAAGCCGCTGCAGCGGCGGCTTTGGCCTCCGCGAAGATGCGGGTCAGCATGGCGTGCAGGCCGTTATTGCGGGTTGGCGACAGGTGCTCGTCCAGACCAATGGCGGAGATGAAATCCGGTTTGGCCGCCAAGATTTCCTCCGGAGTGCGGTCCGAATAGATGCGCAGCAGGATCGCGATCAGGCCGCTGATGATATGCGCGTCGCTGGTGGCGAGGAAGTGCAGGCGGCCGTCGCCGGCCGGCTCGGCCACGAACCAGACCTGGCTTTGGCAGCCGCGCACCTTATAGGCGTCAGTCTGCTTGTCGGCGGGGAAATCCGGCAATTGCCGGCCCAGGTCGATGATGTGACGGTAGCGGTCCATCCAGTCGTCGAAGAACGCGAACTCTTCGATCAGCTCTTCCTGAACCTCTTGGATTGATGGCAAACGCAGCCTCTCAGTCTCGTTCTGTTTCATATACCAGCGAGTTGCCGGCCCGCCCGGCGAGCGAAGCCTTATGGTACCCCGCCGCGCTCAATATTTGGCCGGCGGGTCGCTGGCTGGGAAGGATTCATCCGACGCCTCGTCCACGTCGCTCCAGCCGTCCGACGGCGGATTTTTCATCTCCTCCGGTCCGGCGGGGCGGACATAGTTCTGGGGCGGCGGTTCGCTTTGCTCCTTTTCCGGCTTGCTGCCGCCTGCGCCGCCGCTGTCAGAGCCACTGCCGTCAGCATTCGCCGGCTTGGCACAGCAACATCGCGATGCGATGAGGAAAGCGGTAACCGCCGCGGCGCCGACTATCGCCGCCGGCGCCAGAGCCATCATGGTCAGTCTGCTTGCGAGCATTGTTCATCTCCCTATCGGTTGGTGGAAGGATAACGCTTTTGCAGGGCCTTGGTGCCGCGATGGGCTAGACAAAATTCACATGGCGGCGGTTCGGGCCGGTGAAGCTGGCCAGTAATTCCTCCAGGAATTCCTTCTGCACGTCGCGCGTGATGAACACCATGCGCGAGCGATGGTCGTCGCTCGGCCATTTCTCCAGCATCACCGGCGGGTGGAACACGTGCTGCACGCCGTGGACGACGACCGGGCCGCTGAAATCCTTGACGTTGACAATGCCCTTGACCCGCAGCAGGTCGGGGCCTTTCAGCATCATCGCCATGTTGATCCATTCCTCGAACGCGTGCGCCTCGATCGGCTCGTCCAGGGTCAGACAGTAGGCGCGGATCGACTCGTCGTGGCGGTTAACGTCATGGGCGTGGCCGCGATGACCGTGCCCATGGTCATGATCGTGGCTGTGCTCGGCCCCCTCGCGTGAGGCGACCTCCTCCGCCTTGAGCCAGGCTTCGACGTCGGCGATCTTGTTCTTGGGGTCGTAGAGGCCGGCGTCGAACAGCACCGCCGGGTCGATCTTGCCCTGCTGCACCGTGAAAACCGGCGCGCCCGGGTTCAATTCGGCGATACGTTTGCGCAAGGCTGTGACCGTCGCCTCATCGGCCAGATCGGTCTTGGTCATGATGATGCGGTCGGCGACCGCGGCCTGCTTGACGCTCTCGAACTGCGTATCCAGCGTGCCGGAACCGTTGACCGCATCGACAGTCGTGATGACGCCGTCCATGCGGTAGCGACCGCTGACATAGGGGTCGGCCATCAGCGTGTGCAGGATCGGCGCGGGATCGGCGAGGCCCGTGGTCTCGATCACCACCCGATGGAACGCCGGAATTTTGCCCTGCTCGGCGGCCAGCGCCTGCTTCATCAGGGTTTCCATCAGGTCGTTGCGCACGGTGCAGCACAGGCAACCGGCGTTGATCAGCACCATCTCGTCCGAAACCTCCTCGACCAGCAGGTGGTCGAGGCCGATTTCGCCGAATTCGTTGACGATGACCAGCGTGCCGGCCATATCCGGCTGCTTGACCAGATGGTTGAGGACCGTGGTCTTGCCACTGCCGAGGAACCCGGTCAGGACGGAGACCGGCAGGCGCTGCTGAGTGGCGTCGGTGTCCCAGGATTCCATGATGATTGCTTCTCTGTTTGGCTGGAGCGTTCGCTATAGTATAGGCATTCGCGGAACACATCCCAACACCCGACTGAAAGCCGATCCCGCCCATGGCCCACGCCCCGTTCGCCGCCCGCACAACGACCGCGCAAGTAGAGGAGGGCACCGACTTCGCGCCGAAATTCGATGCCAGTGGCCTGATCCCGTGCGTGATCACCGACGCCGCGACCGGCGAACTGCTGACGCACGCCTATATGAACGCCGAGGCGCTCGCCCAAACCATCGCGTTGGGCGAGGCGGTATACTACAGCCGCTCGCGCCAGGAGCTATGGCACAAGGGCGCCACCAGCGGCCATGTGCAAAAGGTGGTGGAGATGCGGGTCGACTGCGACCAGGACGCGATCTGGCTGCGGGTGGATACGGGCGGTAAGGGTAGCTGCCATGTCGGCTACCGCTCCTGCTTCTACCGCTCCGTGCCGATTGGCGAGGCTGGTGCGGCGCTGCGGTATGAGGAGGACGAGAAGGTGTTCGATCCGAAGGCGGTGTATGGACATGGGACAGGCGATAAACTATAATTTTTACATATAAATTGACGTTGGAAAGGGCGTTAAAATGCAGAAGTTTTTAAGAATAGCGGCTGGTTTGTTTTTGGGATGGGCGGGCATTGCGGCAGCGGATGCAGCACCGGTGCAGTCGGCATTCTTTGAGCGGTCAGGTAGTGGCAAGCTCGCGCCGAATGATAGTATTCAACTCGATATCAATTTTCCAATGTATCCGGGTGCGGCGGGCACGCTTCGCAGAGTGAGGGTTTCCGCAGGATTCTCCTTGAAGGCCAGTACTCCCTATCGCTGCGATGATCCTGCTTCTGGCATTCAAGGAACTTGCGACAATAATGGCGTTAGTATCTCCGGGATTGTCAATATCTTTGGAAATATTGTGTCCGATTCGCGTGCAAATTTCGATATTTGCGAAGGGCCTTCTTGTGGAGGGCCAGGAGATCTAGGGTTTGGGTATTTTGGAAAACGTCTTGATCTCGAATTTTTTGGGGCGGATGCTGAAGCTATATTTTCGGGGCCTGGATTCTTGGCGATAAATGACATCGTGGAAGCCAGCACAAATTTTGCGCCGTTCTGCGCATCCGGGAGTTGCGATATCCAGCCACTGCCGGGCGGCAGGTATGTTGGCAACATGTTCGCTAAGGTCGTCTACGAATTTGAACCCATTCCGTATGTTCGTTCTATGCCAAATGCTGAGATAGCGCACCTTTTGCAAGGATTTTATGTAACCGAACCGGGAACAATACTTGTAGTGTCCGTGCCTCTCGCTTTGGTAATAGTGGCTAGATTGCGACGATCCTTTGCTTAGGCGTAATACTCCTAGCCGCGTTACGACCGAGCCTCTTTCAGCGCTGCACGCAGACGCTTGATCTCGGCGAAATTTGCAGACACGTCGCGCAACACGGCAACGATACCAGCTATGCCTCCGTCGTCTTTCTGCACCGCCGCTACCGTGAACTGGACGGAGATTGTCTCGCCCGATTTGGTCAATGCTGGAACCGACAGCAACTCGTCCGGCTCATGGCTGGAGCGGCCGGTTTCCATCACATGGCGGTAGCCTTGCCAATGCCGCTCCCGCAATCGCGCCGGGATGATGATGTCGAGCGATTGGCCGATCGCCTCGTCCGGCTCGAACCCGAAGATACGCACCGCTCCGCCATTCCAATACTGCACAATGCCGTCGGCGTCGGAGTAAACCACGGCGTCCGGCAGGTCGCGTAGCAGAGCCTCACCAAGGCGTGCCATAGCTTCAGCGGATAGAGCAGTCATTCTGGTCTCCTCAGTATTTGTCTGATCGGCAACCGCCGGCGCCACACCCATGTAGACCGGATCGACCTCATGCATGAAGCAGGGCGGCGAAGCGTAGGCCGGTGCAGGATCATCGTCGTCAGGCATCAATTGCGTCCTGTGTGCCGATTGAGAGGCATCATGGCAGAAGCCTTTCAAACCCGTATTTCAAATACCAATTTAAGCCTGAATGTTCCACGTTGCAACGGCTTCCTGCAAGAACTGTCGACGACAGACGGTATGTCCGGTTTCAGTAGCACATGAGTTGTCCGGTTTC
>CAXBDI010000018.1:0-43421 GCA_963974445.1 uncultured Alphaproteobacteria bacterium | reverse complement strand
AGAGAATCAGGCCTAGTCCGATTCGTCCAGGACAGACTTCGTCAACGGCCTGATAGCGTTGCTGCACCCGCAGGCCAACAACTTCATGATGAACGGCGCGATGCCGAAGATTACCGGCAACGCGCATCCGAACATCTACCCCTACGACACGTTTGCGGCGTCGGATAAGGACATCTTCCTGGCGGTCGGCAATGACGGCCAGTTCCGCCGCACCTGCGAGGTGGTCGGCCAGCCGGACTTGGCGAAAGACCCGCGCTTCGCCCGCGCGCCGGACCGCTCCGTTAACCGGGCGGAGTTGAAGCCGGCGCTGGAGGCTGCTTTTGCGGCATGGGAGTGCGACGCCCTCGCCCGGGCTTTGCTCGACGCCGGCGTGCCGGCAGGGCCGGTCAACGACGTGCCGACGGCGATGACGGCGGAGCACACGCTGCATCGCCAGATGCATGTGGCCGACGGCAAGGGCTATAACGCCCTCGGCATTCAGGCGAAGCTCAGCCGCACGCCCGGCAATGTCCGCCGCGCGCCACCTGCCTTCGGCGAGCATGGCCGCGATATCCTGGCCGAGGCTGGGCTTTCCACCGAAGAGATCGCCATTTTAGTAGAGAGCGGCGTGGTGGTTGAGGAGAGGCGGCGCTAGTGAAACACACCTGGAACGACACCCGGCGGGGAATGCCGGGCGTCGTTGCTGAGGCTGTAGTGCAGCCGCCATTCAATTCGAGTCACCTCTGTCTCTCCACCCGCCTCTGCGACAAGCAGTGGCCCATGGAAAGCACCATCGCTGCAGTCCCGGACCAGTAGGCGTTCGGCAGCATCCCAAGTGAGGCGACAGCCAACACTGCGGGAACATTTCTTCATGCGGCAATACGCCCGGACAACTTGTAGACACCGGCCAGGTTGGCGGTGCCGCCCTGGCCACCACGACGCCGCCGATATTGGGATAGCGCTCGCGAAACTCCTCCGTCTGCACCGCCTGGGCAATGAACCGGGCGGCGCTGGGCGAGCAATTGACCGAGGTCAGAATGCCCAGATAGTTTCGCGTCCCGACCTTGCCGCCGGCGTGCTTATAGCCCTGAAAAGTCGCCCGCTCACTATCGGCCAGGGAATTGATCTGCCATGCGTCGACGCCGATGGCATAGTCGCGGGCGACATTCGGCAGTTGAAAGGCGCGCCAGGCGTGGCCGCAGCGGCTATGACAGAATCCGAAAAGGGGCGGGCTTTGGCTGCAGCGCACCCCAGCAGGTGCTAATTTTGGCATCTTGCAGCCAGGATAAATTCTATGACCATTCGGCCACCTCTGAAGCTCGACTTCCATCGCGATTCCGCCCCACAATAGCATTTAATGTAGCAATTTTGCTAACATGCTAAATCATAGGCGCTCCAAATGAAGTATGTCGATTAAAACAACAAAAACATATCGATAGCTCGCATGGGAAAATATTTCATATTGACTCAATACAATAATAAAAATAAACAATATGGTCGTTGCATATTATCTATGCAAACACCACATACTGAGGGAGAGAAGATAATTTCTCTCCTTAATTAAGGGAGGAACAAACATGAATACGCCCGAATGGCTGAAACCCGCACTCCTCGGTGCGGTGGCCGGTGCCGCCGCGCTCGCGATCGGTGGCTTCTCGTGGGGTGGATGGGTGACCGACAGCAAGGCCGAGCAAATGGCGTCCGCTCAGGCGCGGATGGAAGTCGTCGCCGCCTTGGTGCCGATCTGCATTGAGCAGTCTACCCAGGACCCGCAAGTTGTCGCGACGCTGGCTCAGTTGAAGGACGCCAGCAGCTATCAACGCAGCGATATGGTCATGAAAGCCGGTTGGGCGACGATGCCGGGTTCCAGCGATCCCAATCGCAACGTCGCCAGCGCCTGCATGGACAAGCTAGCCGCCCAGTTCTGACCGCTTCGCGCCAGTCGTCCGAGGGCGCACCCGAAGTCGCTCGCCATGCGGCGCCGACTTCGGTCTTTGCTGACGTCGGCGTCAGCGCGGCCTTGGAGCCGTCGAGTGCCGGCGTCGTGTGACGGCGAAGTAAACTCGGATGTCCGATCACACAAAATCTTGTCGAACCGATTGAAGCGTTTGTGAGGGCCTCCTCTGGTCATCGCTCATCTGCCAGTCGCTATTCGTCCTTTTCCGAAAGGCAGTCGGAAACGGGCCAATAACCAACGTCAATTTATATCACCCCAACATAGCAACTTCGGGCCCACCGCGTTACCCAATCCTTTCGATCCGGCTATTCTCGCGTCAGACCAACGCGCTTTGCGCAGGCTCCGGGGGCGGGCTGCGACATGCTCAAAATGCTGCATTGCAATATGAATTCAATCCGGTAATTTAGGCGCTCTTCCAAGCATAAGCTGAATCCCGAACCGCCGCATTTCGCGTCTGCAACCTTATCTTGGGCTGCAGCCCAACGGCATTCCATGGGCGTCTGCTCAGCAACCATCGTAATTGCCTGCCCTATTGGAGCGCGTTTTGAACACCGATTTTCTGTATGCCCTCCGCTCCGAATGGCTTGGCAATATTCGCGGCGACGTCTTGGCGGGACTGGTGGTCGCGTTGGCGCTGATTCCGGAGGCTATCGCGTTCTCGATCATCGCCGGCGTCGATCCGAAGATCGGGCTTTACGCGTCGTTTTCCATCGCGGTCATTACCGCCATCGTCGGCGGCCGGCCGGGCATGATCTCAGCGGCGACCGCGGCCACGGCGGTGCTGATGGTGACGCTGGTGCGCGATCACGGCCTGCAATACCTGCTGGCGGCGACGGTGCTGGCCGGCCTGTTGCAGATCGGCGCCGGCGCGCTGCGGCTCGGCAATGTCATGCGCTTCGTCTCGCGCTCGGTGATGACGGGCTTTGTCAACGCGCTGGCGATCCTGATCTTCATGGCGCAATTGCCGGAGCTGATCGGCGTGCCCTGGCTGACCTATGTCATGGTCGCGGCCGGGCTGGGCATCATCTACCTGTTCCCCTACGTGACCAAGGCGGTGCCGTCGCCGCTGGTCTGCATCTTAGCCCTGACCGCCGTTGCCATGACCATGGGCCTGGACCTGCGCACGGTCGGCGACATGGGCGAATTGCCCTCGACCCTGCCGGTGTTCCTGATCCCGGACATCCCGCTCAACCTGGAAACCCTGCTGATCATCCTGCCCTATTCCGCGGCGGTCGCTGCCGTAGGCTTGCTGGAGTCGCTGATGACCGCCTCCATCGTCGACGACCTGACCGACACGCCCAGCGACAAGAACCGCGAGTGCATCGGCCAGGGCATCGCCAACACCGCAACCGGCTTCATCGGCGGCATGGCCGGTTGCGCGATGATCGGGCAGTCGATCATCAACGTGAAGTCCGGCGGCAGGGGTCGGCTTTCGACCTTCTGCGCCGGCGCGTTCCTGCTGTTCGTCATCCTGGTGCTGGGCGATTGGGTGAAGTCGATCCCGATGGCGGCCCTGGTCGCGATCATGATTATGGTCTCGGTCGGCACCTTCAGTTGGTCGTCGATCAAGAGCCTGCGCACCCATCCGCGCAGTTCCAGCGTGGTGATGCTGGCGACGGTGATCGGCGTGGTCGCGACCCACAACCTGGCCATTGGCGTGCTGATCGGCGTGCTGCTGTCCGGTCTGTTCTTCGCCTGGAAGATCGCCCAGATCTTCCGTGTCACGTCCACCTTGTCGGCAGACGGCACGGCGCGCCGCTACGTGGTCGAGGGCCAATTGTTCTTTGCCTCCGTCGAGCAATTCAACAGCGCCTTCGACTTCCGCGAATCGCTGGAGGCGGTCACCATCGACGTTAGTCACGCTCACATTTGGGACATCTCCAGCGTTGCCGCCCTCGACATGGTCGTGCTCAAGTTCCGGCGGGAGGGGGCGGACGTGGATATCGTCGGCCTCAACCGGGCCAGCGAGACCATCGTCGACAAATTGGGCGTTCACGACCAGCCGGGCGCATTAGAACGCCTGATGGGCCATTAGGGAGAGCCGCCATGAACAGTCTGACAGCGCTTATCGATGGTTCCATCTACTCAGAGAGCGTCTGCGACCACGCCGCCTGGGCCGCCCAACGCCTGGGCGCAACCGTGCAACTGGTGCACGTGATCGGCCGGCGCGATACGTCCAGCGAACCGGCCAACCTCAGCGGCAGCATCGGCCTCGGCGCGCGCACGGCATTGCTGGAGGAACTGGCGGAGTTGGATGCGCAACGCTCCAAGCTCTCGCAACGCCGCGGCCGGCTGATCCTGCAGGACGCGCGCCAGCGGCTGGTGCAGGCCGGCGTCACCGATCCGACCACCGCGCTGCGCAACGGCGATGTCGTCGAAGCGCTGCAAGAGACCGAAAAGGACGCCGACCTGATTGTCATCGGCAAACGGGGCGAGGCGGCGGACTTCGCCAAGCTGCACCTCGGCTCGAACCTGGAGCGGGTGGTGCGCTCCAGCCATCATCCGGTGCTGGTCGCCGCCCGCGTCTTCAAGCCGATCAAGCGGTTCCTGATCGCCTTCGACGGCGGCGCCAGCGCCATGAAAGCCGTGGACCACGTCGCCCGCAGCCACCTGTTCGCCGGCCTGGAATGCCACTTGCTGACCGCCGGCGCCGATACGCCGGAGGCGCGCAAGCGACTGGAGGACGCCGCCATCCTGCTGCGCGCCGCCGGCTATACCGTACAGGCGGATATTAAACCCGGCGCCGCCGATGCCGCCATCGCCAAGCGGGTCGAGACCGACGGCATCGACCTGCTGGTGATGGGCGCCTACGGTCATTCCCGCATCCGCAGCCTGATCATCGGCTCCACCACCACGGAAATGATCCGATCCTGCATGATCCCGGTCTTGCTGTTCCGCTGAGCCGGAGCCGGCTTATACCAGCGGCATCAAATACCCATACCCGCCTTCCAGCGTCACTGGAGCCGCCATTGGGCAGCGCGGCAATGCAGCGGCGCTGCAGGGATGGATTGCCTCTGGATCGCTTGTCTGATGACGTTTCCGATCCATCGGGTTTATGATGGGTTGCCGTGTCGGGAGACGGATGGGGACAACATGGGCCAAATCTCCATCGGTGTCGATATTGTCAAAGACACACCTGCCGCCGCAGGAAGCAGGAAAAGGGTGACATGAACGGCCCAAAGGCTGATTTTAGCGCAGAACAGCCTGCTCAACCGTTCCGTTGTTTCGGTACATAATATTCGACGAAATGCGCCGTGACGCCGTGCGCGATGACGCTGGCGGCAACCGTGCAACTGGCGGCGGCCAGGATGAACACGACGCTTGCCAGGCCTCTGGGGCCGAACCAACCGAGGAAGAGCCGCTCTCTCAGGCGTAGGCCCGATCCGATGAAGGCGATGGCGACCGGCACCATGCGAACCACGGTCAAGGCCAATGTTGCGGGCGAAGCTCAGCCATGAAACCGGCAACCTCAGCCTGCACAGCTGTGCGCAACAGCTCGCGTGCCCCGGACTGAATGACCTCGGTCAGCGGATCAGGTGAAAATTCCGATGGCAGTTCGAATGGAACAACGGTAGATTTCGGCATGTGGCATATCCCTTTCTCTTTGAGAATTGACGGCGCGTGAACACCGCCATGATATGCCGCCCCTCACGGGCCATCACCAACTTTCAACCATTTCTCAATCGGCCCCGACACCGCGATATGCCGGGCAGCACCCGCAAACACGGTGCCCCACAGGAATGCAGCGACAGCGACAATGGCGATTTCCTGATGCATGACTCAGCCCTCACGAGACCCGCTGAGACGAGGCATGTGCACCGGACGCGACGCTAGCGTGCACTGACGAACGCCCCACCCTGGTATATCTCCGCCGGGTCGTCCGGATCGGCTTGCGGTTCGGCGGCCAGCACGTCTTCTGCATAGTCTTCGGAACTGTCCGCAGGCTTGTAGCCCAGACGGTAGGCGTTGGAGTTGTCGTAGAAGCTGCGCACATTGTCGGAAACGCCGAAGACGATCTCATAGCCAATATCCGGATGCTCCAGGCCGACCCGGCAGAGTTGCGCCATGTCGCGCGGGCTGATCCAGATCGACAGGCGGCGGCGATCGACCGGCGTCTCTGACACATTGCCGATGCGCATCATGAATACGCCGAGGCCGTGCTTCATCGCATACATCGCGCCCAGCGCCTCGCCGAAAGCCTTGGAAACGCCGTAGCGCGAATCCGGCAGCACCTTGCGGTCGACACTAATCCGCTCGTCGCGCCGGTAATAGCCGACGGCGTGGTTGGAGGTCGCGAAGCAGACACGCTTCACGCCTTGAATGCGGGCCGCTTCGAAGAGGTTGTAGACGCCGTCGATATTTTTGGCGCGGATATCCTCCCACGTGTTCTCGCCCGCCTGGCCGGCGAAGTGCAGGATGCCGTCCACGCCCGCGCAGGCCTGGGTGAAGGCGTCGGCGTCGGTGATATCCAGCGGCAGGTAAGTCTCGCCGGGGCCGAGGTCGCTGATCGGTTGGATATCGGCCAGGATCAATTCGTCGTAGACGCCGGCCAACTCCCGCCGCAGGAAGGTGCCGATGGAGCCGGCGGCGCCGGTGAGGAGGACTCGTTGCACGATAAGACTCCTGCCGTTTCAAGAGTTACATTGAACGTAAAGCGAACAAAATGTCAAAGTCAACATATTTTCTTATTGTGTTCGCAAAAACCAAGCGATATTTAGGGTCTACAGCATTGAAGATATCAGCGCATGCGCGTCACCGCCATCCAAACCATCCGCCTCGACGAGTTCCCAATCTGCTTTGGGTGCATGTGGAGACCGACGAGGGGCTGACCGGCCTCGGCGAGATATTTTATGGCTCCGGCGCGGCTCGCGACTAAATCCGGGTCTACAACGCCTGTGCCGGCTATCAATATTTGCGCTCCAAACCGGCGCAGGGCACGGCGCACTTCGGCCAGGATAGCGCCGAAGGGCCTTACGAGGACCTACAATGGTTTTTGAACGATGCCGGCACGCTGCTGGAGCAGGGCGTGACCGGCATGATCCGTGCGCCGGAGGGCCCCGGCCTCGGCCTGAAACTGCTGCCGGATGTGCCGAAACGCCAAGACGCGCATCTTCGGCGCAGCGCGCTTTAACACGGTTCCGCAGCCCCGGCGGCTCGGTTAGATTGCGCGCCATCGAGATTGCGATTGGGAGCCCTAAACCATGGCCTTATCCGAAGCCGACGCGCAAAAACGCGCCGCCGCACTGCATGCGGTGAAGCTGGTCGAAGACGGCATGACACTCGGCCTCGGCACCGGCTCGACCGCTGCGTGGTTCGTGACGCTGTTGGGCGAACGCGTACAGGATGGCTTGCGCGTTCGCGGCGTGCCGACCAGCGAGGCCACCGCCGAATTGGCGCGAAAATGCGGTATTGAGGTGATCGGTCTGGACGATGTCGGCTTCGAGGCCGGCGGGCGCATCGACCTCTGTATCGACGGCGTCGACGAGGTCGATAGCTTCCGGCGTGCGATCAAGGGCGGCGGCGGCGCATTGCTGCGGGAGAAGATCGTCGCCCGCGGCTCCGACCGCGTCGTCTATATAGCCGACGCCTCCAAGCAAGTGCAGACGCTCGGAGCGTTCCCACTGCCGGTCGAGGTCATCCCGTTCGCCACCGCTTTCGTGCACAGCCGCATTGCGGCGCTTGGCTGCGCGCCGGTGCTGCGCCGCAACGGCGACGGCTCCGAATTTCGCTCCGACGAAAGCAACATCATCCTCGATTGCCCCTTCGGTCGTATCGGCGATGCGGAGGCGTTGGCGGCGGAACTATCGCTGATCCCCGGCGTCGTCGAACACGGACTGTTTCTGGGAATGATCGACACGGTCGTCTTGGCCGGGGATGCCGGCATACGCTTGCTGAGTTCATCAAAATAGGCGGGCGGTTCGTCAAACACCTGCGATCAGTTATTGTTCACCGTGGAACTATTTTCCGCCAGAAGAATTGATAGCGTAAACGAAGGAATTTAGATGAAAATACTCGGACTAGCGGCTGCGGGCTTGTTGCTTGTCAGTCAGGCACATGCACAGGTCACGGCAAAGTACTTCCAAGCAAGCACCGTAGGCGATTTGCGGAGTCTGTGTTCGGCAAGCGACTTCGGTGATCAGGGGCGGTATGCTGTGGGCTTTTGCTATGGCTGGATTGTCGGCGTCGGGCAATTCTACGAGCAGCTATTGATCGACGAACGATTCGGCCTAACTCCTACAGCATGTACGGACAAGGACGTGACGCGCGAAGAGGCGCGGAAGGCCTTTCTCGACTGGGCGCGCGCCCATCCGGATGCAAGCGGGCGGCCAGCGCTATCCGGCTTTATCGATGCGATGAAGGAGGCATACCCATGCAAGTGATGTCACAGGCTCTGATTAACCGTACCGCCAAAACACTTGCCGCAGGGGCAATAGCTCTGTCAGTTGCAAGTTGCGCCAATGTCGATAGCCAAACCGGCGCGAGAGCCGGCACCGGTGCTGCTGTCGGCGCAGTAACTGGCGGAGTCATCGGCGCCTTCAGCGGCAATTGGGGGACGGGCGCCGCCGCGGGCGCGGCAATTGGCGGCGCGGGCGGCTATCTCTACGACCAAATCCAGAAGGACGCCAAATAGCAAAAGATGCGGCGCCGGGTGACGATCTGGGATCCCGGCGCCGTTCCCACTCGCGGCGCTGGCTCTGAGGAGCCAGCGCCCGCACAGCTTCAGTTCATCATGTAGTTCGGTAGGGTCAACGAAATTTCCGGGAAACCGATCAGCAACACCATGATGATTGCCTCCGCCCCGATGAACCAAGCCAGCCCGCGGAAGATCGTCGTCAATGGAATCGCATCGCCGACGACGCTCTTCACCACATAGGCGTTGAGGCCGACAGGCGGCGTGAGCAAGCCGATCTCGATATACTTCACGACGATGACGCCGACCCAGATCATATCCATGTTCAAGGCTTCGAACATCGGCAGGAACACCGGCAGGGTCAGCAGCATCAGACCTAACGGGTCCAGGAACATGCCAAGGATCAGATAGACGATGGATAGGCCGATGATCAGCATCAGCGGATCGATGGCCCAGTCGCCAATCAACTCCACCATCACAGTCGGCACGCCGCTGAACGCCAGCAGCCGGGTCAGCAGCAATGCGCCGATGGCGACGAAGAAAATGCCGGCGGTGCTTTCCAGTGCTTCCATGACGCTGGTGCGGAACACCTGCCAGGTCATCCGGCCCTGCATCACCGCGATCAGGATGGCCAGGACAGCGCCGAGCGCACCGGCCTCCGTCGCGGTTGCGACACCAGAATAGATCCCGCCGATCACGCCGATAATCAGCAGCGGGACCGGCCAAATCTCGAACAGCGCCGCCCACCGTTGCTTCCACGTGATATCGTCGGTGACCGGCGGTGCGAGTGAAGGCCAGACCATGCAGCGCCCGATGATCATGCCGGCATAGATGAACGCGGTCAGCAGGCCCGGCAAGATGCCGGCGATTAGCAGCGCGCCGATGGAGGTTTCGGTGAACCAGCCATAGAGCACGAAGGCGATGCTCGGCGGGATCAACGCGCCCAGCGTACCGGACGCGGCGACGACGCCGGCAGAGAGTGCCTTGTCATAGCCCAGACGCAACATCTCCGGAATGGCCAACCGGCCCATGGCGGCGGCAGTGGCCAGCGACGAGCCGCTGGCGGCGGCAAATCCGGCGGACGCGAAGTTGGTAGCGACCGCCAATCCGCCCGGCAGCCCGGAGAGCCAGAGCTTGGCCGCATTGAACAGGCTGGAGGTGAGGCCGGAGTGAAAGGCGACGGAGCCCATCAGCAGGAACATCGGCACCGCCGACAGCGACCAGTTCGCGCCGAATTCAAACGGCAGGTCGCCGAAAATGCCGAATGCCGCCTCCGTCGACCGGACGAACATCAGACCGATCAACGACACCGAACCCAAAGAGACGCCGATCGGAACACGCAGACCGATGAGCACCAGTAGCGCCACGATAGCAATAACGCCGACCCAAATCGGATCCATGGCTCAGTTCTCCTCCATCATCGTGCCATCGGAGGTCTGAACGGTGGGCTCGCCTTTACCGGTGAAGCCGTAGCGGAAGTCGCGAATTGCCTGCAACACCATGATCAGGGTCATCGGCCCGAGCGCCAACGGCAGAAACCAGCGCGATGGCCAGACCGGCAGGTCGAAAAATGTGACGTCTTGTACCTCATTATCGGCGGTCGAGGTGATCGCCTGTTCCAACGTCAGCCAGAACAGGATGCCGACATAGATTGCACCCAATATCGCTATGAAGCCCTCAAGTTTTGCCAAAGACCGCGGTTTCATATGCCGGGTAAATAGCTCCACCATCAGGTGTTTCTTGCGGATTTGGATGTAAGCGACCGGCAGGAATACGGTTGCCACCATGTAATACCAAGCCACGATTTCCAATGTCGCCGTCATTGGTTCGTTAAATACAGTCTTGCCGACGACATCGGCCGCGATATGCAACATCATCAGCGTGATAGCGATACCGGCTATCCAAAGCAGCGCTTGGCTATATCGCTCCAAAAGGCGCTCTAAGGCGTCCATGGTGACGATCCTTCGTTTTGGGAGGTAAACGTTGCCGGATGCAGCAAAACCCGGTCGACAGAATGTCTTTGCTGCCGACCGGGCATAGCCATTCGGCTATTTGTAGGAGACCTTGCTGAAAATTTCGGTCTTCAGCGCCTCCGCATACTTCGCCCATTCGGCGTCGCCCCAGTCGCCGGTACCGATATCATCGACGATCTTGGTCCACTTGGCGATATTCTCCTTGAACTTCTCGACAATCGGTTCGGGATCCTTTACGCCGCGCGATTTGGCCAGTTCGATGACGCGCGTCACATCTTTCTCGCGCAACGCGCCCACTGCATCCTCGAAGCTTCGATCGACGTCCAGCCACTTGATGCCCTTAGCCTCGGCTTCCTGGCGAATGCTGTGATCGTCTTCTTCATAGGCACGGGCAATGCCCACAACCGCGGAAACGACGTTGTCGGCAATCGCCTGCTTTTCCTTCTTCGACAGCTTTTTCCAGGTATCGGTGCGGAAGTTGATGAAGTTGGTGCCGTGATACGTGCCGAGCTTGGAATTGGAGACTGTCTTCACCAGGTCCCACAGCGAGTAGGTCTTCAGCCACGGTTGCGGCCCCATGACACAATCGACCTGGCCGCGCTGCAGCGCCTCATAGGTCTCCGCACTGGTGATGTTCACCGGCGTCGCACCCATCTCCGCGGCCAGCACGCCCATGGCGCCGGTACCGCGTAGCTTCTTGCCCTGCCAGTCAGCGGCACTGACGATCTGCACATCGCCGCACAACAGGAAGTATGGCGTCAGCGCATAGGACGCGATGGGGATAACCTTTTCCTCGACATAGTCCTCCTTGCATTCCTCGCAATCCAGCAGCAACAGCTGGTTGACCGCACCAGTCATGACACGAGCGTCCTTACCGAACACGGCCAGATCGCTGACCAGCGCGCTGACCGGCAACTCGTTCGGTGTGTAGATGTCCGCCAGCAGGCCCATATCGACGGTGCCGTTGCGTATCGCATTCAACGTCGTCTTACCGCTGGCGAGCGTGCCGCCGGGAAACAGTTTGAACGTCAGCGACCCGCCAGCGTCCTTCGTAACCTTCTCGAAGAATGGCTCCAGCCCGGCAGTGTGCACGGGATGTTTGGCGCCGACAGAACTGGAGTAGATCAATTCGCGCGCTTGAGCCGAATTCATTCCTAAGATGATCGCAACAAAACAAGCACCTAGAATCAGGTGTTTCCTCATCGGGTTTCCTCCAATTTTACGCCCTGCTTGCAGATCGAAGTCCGGGGCAAACTATTATTATCGGTATCATACGCTTGCACAGCCATTTCCGGACGGCAAGCGCTTTTGCGAATAGGAGTAAGGGCGCCCGGCAGCACGCCGCCTCGTGGGCAACCTGACGGCCGCAGGGCCGCGGGCGCAGCGCCTAGCGGTCGGCCCGCGCCACAACTGCGTTCAACAGCACATCCACCGCCGGCAATTGATCCTCCAGCGTCGTCGCCTCCGCCTCGTTATGGGTGATGCCATCGACACAGGGGGAGAACAGCATGGCCGTCGGGTATTTGGCCGCCATGTGATAGGCATCGTGGCCTGCCTGGCTCAGCATATCCTGATGGCTGACGCCGAGCGTCGCCGCCGCATCGCGCAAATGGCCGATGCAGGCGTCGTCGAAGCGTTCGTCGCCGAAGCTCCAGCGCTCGACGATTTCGTATTCCACCTGCGCCCGCCGCGCTGCTTGCGCCAGCCGCCGCTCCAGCTCCGCCAGCATTTCGTCGGCTTTGGCCGGATCGGGATGGCGCAGGTCAAGGCTCAGTTCCGCATGGTCGGACAGAATGCCAGCCAGGTTCGGCGAGACGGTCAGGCGCGCCGCCGTCACCTTGCCGTCGCTGCCGGCGTAATCCCAGCCCAGGTCGTCGGCCGCCGTAATCATCCGCGCCGCGCCGACCAGCGCGTTGCGGCGTTTGGTCATCGGCGTCAGGCCGGTGTGAGCCGTCTCACCCTTGATTCGTATCAGCATCGCCCGGACCGCATAGCCGCCGGTGACGATTCCGGCCTGCACGCCGGTCCGGTGCAACTCGGGCCCCTGCTCGATATGCAATTCGAAATAGCTGTCGATATCGCGGCCGCCGACCGGCTCTTCGCCGGCAAAGCCGATGCGCTGCAACTCCTCGCCCAAAGTTGCGCCCTCGCCCGGCGCCGGGTCGCGGGTCGGGCGTGACAGGCCGAATTCCAGATCGTAGACGCCGGCAAACACGCCCGCCGCAACCATCGACGGCTGGAACCGGGCGCCTTCCTCATTGGTCCAGTTAACGACCTCAATCGGGTGTTTGGTGACGATGCCGCGGTCATTCAGGGTGCGGACGATCTCCAACCCAGCCATCACGCCGACGATGCCGTCGTAACGGCCGCCGGCGATTTGCGTGTCGAGATGGCTGCCGACCAGCACCGGCGGCAAGTCCTCGCGGCCGGCACGGCGGGCGAACATGGAGCCCATGCGGTCGACGGTAACGGCGCAGCCGGCGACCTCGGCCCACTGCCGAAACACGTCGCGCACCTCTTTATCGGAATCGCTTAACGACAGGCGGCGCAGCCCGCCGGCAACGCCCGGCCCGATCTTGGCCGAGGCTTCAATCGTCTCCCAAAAGCGTGCGCCATCGGCGCGGAGGTTGTTGGTGGGCATAGAGCCGCTCTCCCGAAAAGTCAGAAGCGGCCAGCATACCGTTAAGCGCCGACGCGGTCATCCCGGACCATGAAGACACCGTCGATCTTCCAGGCGCCATCCGCCTGGCGGGCCATCAGGTAGACAGCGATCAGTGGATCGCCGCCCTGCCATTCAATCCGCACCGGCTGCATGAGCCGACCGTCTTCTTGCCACTTCGCCACTTCGAAGCTGTAGCTGCGCGGGCGGTAAACGGCCGGATAACCGGTCCGCACCATCTCCATGAAAATCACCGGCGACGGGAAAATCGCCTTCACATTTGGCGAGGCATAAGTATAGGCGCCCGGTCCATCGTCCCGGCGAAAAGCGTCGATTTGCTGACTGATCACAGTGCGCGCGGCGGCAACCGCCGCTGTCTGGTTGGCCTGGCACGGCAGTGCGGCCAGAATGAGTGCGAGGCCGACCCACAAGACCGCCATAACACGAAGGCGCAAAGACAATGGCTCTGACCAGGGGTAAAACTTGGCAATAAGCATCCCATATCCTCCTGAGGACCGGTGCACTCGATTTCCGATATCTCGTACGCGCGGCCGAGGGCGGCAGATCACGCGTCTTGAACACTTGACATTTCAGCACCAAACGGGACGGTGCGGTTCTCACAATTTCGCGAAACAGCCGGCGCCGGGCTGTACGGCTGCGTTACCGGCCCCGTCGTTCTCTTTCACCCGCACCGCAAGTAAGACCAAGATGACCAAACTCTATCTGCACAACACGTTCAATCGGCAGAAAGAACTGTTCGAACCGCAGGATCCGAACCAGGTCACCTATTACGTCTGCGGGCCGACCGTTTATAACCACCCGCATATCGGCAATGCCCGCCCAGCAGTGGTGTTCGACGTGCTCTACCGGGTGTTGCGCCGCCTGTATCCGAAGGTGATCTTCGCCCGCAACTTCACCGACGTCGATGACAAAATCAACGCCGCGGCCCTCGAACAAGGCGTGCCTATCGGCGAGATCACCGAGAAATTCATCCAGATCTACCGGGAGGAGACTGATGGCCTCGGTGTGTTGCGCCCGACGGTGGAGCCGCGGGTGACCCAGCATATTCCGCAGATCATCGCCCAAATCGAGGCGCTGATCGCTGCCGGCAACGCCTACGAGGCCGAGGGCCACGTGCTGTTCAACGTGCCGTCTTACAAGAACTACGGCGCCCTCTCCCGCCGCAGCATGGACGACATGATCGCCGGCGCCCGCATCGATGTGGCCCCCTACAAGCGCGACCCCGCCGACTTCGTGCTGTGGAAGCCCTCGGACGAGACGCAGCCCGGCTGGGACTCGCCGTGGGGCTATGGCCGGCCCGGCTGGCATATTGAATGCTCGGCCATGGCCGAGGCGCATCTGGGCAAAACCATCGACATCCACGGCGGCGGCAACGACCTGATCTTCCCTCACCACGAGAACGAGATTGCCCAGGCCACCTGCGCCCATGGCGGCAAGCTCTATGCGCGCTATTGGGTGCACAACGGCATGGTGCAGGTCGAAGGCCGCAAGATGGCCAAGTCCGTCGGCAACGTGTTGCTGATCAAGGATTTGCTGGAGGCTGAGCGCGGTGAGGTATTGCGGCTGGCTCTGCTGGCCGCACACTACCGCCAACCGCTGGATTGGACGGCGGAGGGCGTCGCACAGGCCCGCAAGAGCATGGACCGCTTCTATGGCTTTCTGCGCGACGTGGCCGACCTGCCGCCAGCAGAGTTGACGCCGGACGACCCCGACCTCGCCCGCTTCGTCACGGCGATTTGCGACGACCTGAACACGCCGCAAGCCATCGCCGAACTGCATGGCATAGCACGCGCGCTCGGCGCGGCTGCCGGCGATCCGGCAGAACAGGCGCGGCTGAAAGCGGTGTTGCTGGAGGCCGGCGGACTGATCGGCGTGTTACAGGAAAAACCAGAAACCTGGTTTAAAACCGCACACGGCCTCAAGCCCGGGCATCTTGTCGGAAGTCCGCCTGTACTAGGTACACCTACACTTGGAGTGCCTGAAACCTGGATCGAGGCCCAGATCGCTGCTCGCCAAACCGCCCGCAAAGCCCGCGACTTCGCCGAGGCCGACCGCATCCGCGACGAGTTGGTAGCCGAGGGCATCACCCTGGAGGACAGCGCCGGCGGCACGACCTGGCGGCGAACAAGCTAGCGGTTTACCCGCTCAGTTCGGCGGTTTCGGCAGATAGATCACCTGCGGCAGCCCCTCGAAATGCCGGTCGCAGGTCAGCAGCTCAGCACCGAATTGGCGCGCCGTCGCATAGATCACCGCGTCGGCTGTGGCGAGTTTATGCTCATCCCAGGCCTGCGCGGCAGCGAACGCAACAGCGGATGTCAGCGGCACGACCCGATAGGCACTGGTCATAGCCTCGGCCAGGCGCAGCGGCTCGGCATTTGCTGTTCGAAGCAGCCATTTCGCCAACTCGAACTGTACGACTGTCGGAACCAGCCATTCGGCATGCGGCGGCAATAACGGTTGAATGGTGTCTATCATTGTCGAGCCGATTAACCGCTCTATCATGATAGAAGTATCGACCACCCGCATCAGTACCGATCATCACGGTCGCGATAGCCTGTAGGATCGGCACCTTCCAACATGCCGTCCATCTCCTCCCAAGTAATCACCGGCGTCAGCACCAGGCTGCGGCCTTCGACGATAGCGACGAGCTTCTTGCCGGGCTCCCAGCCCATCTGCTCCCGCACCTCTTTCGGGATCACGACTTGGTATTTGGAGGATAGGGTGACGACTTTGCCCATGATTGGGGAACTCCCGGTTCGGATCGATCGCCTATACGTAAGAATTTTCCCCGAAACAGTCAACGATAGCGCAGGCACGGCCTCACTCCAAAAGGTCCTCGTGCAACGCCACCGCCTCACCCAGCAATCCCGCCGCGGGTGCCGGGAACATCGTCATCACTGCCGCATCGTGGCCGGGGATCATGCCGGCGCGGTTGCCGCCGGATAGGTGTTTCAGCGTGGTGTAGCCCGCCAGCATATCGCGCATGTTGTAGAACACGCCGAACGGTCGCTCCTCCTCCCACTCCTGGTAGAGATGCACTGCATCGCTCGCCAGCACGATGGGGCCACGCCGGGTGTTGACCTGCACCGCCATCTGGCCGCGGCAATGGCCGCCGATATTGATCAGCTCGATGCCCGGCCAGGGCCGGGAGACGCGGTCGTGCTCGACCAACCGCCCGTCTGCCTTGGCGCGCAGGATCGTGGCGCAATCGCGCTTGCCATAGCCTTGACGAAAGAATGGGTGGCAGGGGTCTGAGCCATCGACAATGGGCATCATCTCCGCATCGATATGCAGGACGGCTTGCGGAAAGGCGTCGAGATTGCCGGTGTGGTCGTAGTGCGCGTGGGTGACGATCAGATCGCTCACTGTCGCCGGATCGCCGCCCAGCCGCCGCAACCCATCCGGCCCCGAGAAATGCAAGCGGGAGCCGAGACGCTCGGTCAAGGCCGGCGCAAACCCGGTATCGACCATGATCGTGCGGCCATCGCCGCGGATCACCCAGACATAATACGCCATCGCCGGCACCATCTGATCCTCCGGCGCACTCAGCACCAGGTGACCGGCAGGCACCATATCAACGCCCTGGTCGCCGTAGCGCAGCGCATAGACCTCGTATTCGGGGGTGGGGGCGGTCATGGCGGCGGTCTCCTCAGGTCGCGTTATGTCTTTTCGGTGTCGCCGCGCTGGCCGTAGGTCTGGAATTTCTCCAGCACATCCGCCATCTGTGCCGGGCTGAGAACCGCAGGGCGAGTGATCTGCAAGCACCGCCAATAGGTATCGGCCAGCGTTTCCACCTCCACCGCCAGCGCCAGCGCTTTGCGGAGCGACGCCTCGCAGGCAATCATGCCGTGATTGGCCAGCAGACAAGCCTTTCGGCCCTCCAGCGCCTTCAAAGCGTGGTCGGATAATGCTTGCGTCCCAAACAGCGCATACGGCGCGCACCGGATCGAATCGCCGCCGGCCATCGCGACCATGTAGTGAAAGGCCGGGATCTCCAAATGCAGGCACGCGAGCGTTGTCGCTGCCTTTCCGTGCGTGTGCACGACCGCATGCAAATCAGGGCGAGCCGCCAAAATATCGCGATGGAAGCGCCATTCGCTGGAAGGCTTCAAGCCGCCGCGCGCCTGATACACGCCATCGGCAAGCCGCACCCGTACCACGTCCTCGGGGCTCATCGCCTCATAGGGCATGCCGGACGGCGTGATCAGCATGCTGTCGCCGATCCGCACGCTGGCATTGCCGCTGGTGCCCTGATTGATGCCAAGCCCGTTCATCTGGCGGACCGTATCGACGACCTGCTGCCGAAGCTCTACTTCGCTCATGCCGCAGCACTCTCTGGATAGAGGCTGGCGAGACCCTCGGCGGATGCGGCGCAGACACCGCGTTCGGTGATCAACGCAGTGACCAGAGCGGCCGGCGTGACGTCGAACGCCGGATTGCCTGCCGCCGACGTCTCCGGTGCGATGCGCACGCGGGTGAGGTCGCCGGCCGCTGTCCTCCCCCACATCTCCGTCACCTCGTCCTCCGCCCGCTCCTCGATTGGGATGGCGAAGCCGTCGTGCAGGGTCCAGTCGATGGTCGGCCCCGGCAGTGCCACATAGAACGGCACGCCGTTCGCGTGCGCCGCCAACGCCTTCAGGTACGTGCCGATCTTGTTGCAGACGTCGCCGTTCGCCGTGGTTCGGTCGGTGCCGACGATGCAAAGATCGACTTGGCCACGTTGCATCAGGTGGCCGCCGGCGTTATCGACGACAAGCGTATGCGGCACGCCGTGCCGGCCCAACTCCCAGCAGGTCAGCGAAGCGCCCTGGTTGCGTGGCCGTGTCTCATCCACCCAAACATGGACGGGAACGCCGGCATCGTGCGCCTTGTAGATCGGCGCCAGCGCCGTGCCCCAATCGACGGTCGCCAGCCAGCCGGCGTTGCAGTGGGTCAGGATGTTGACGGTCTCAACCGGCTTCGCGGCGGCAGCGGTTTGGATCAGCGCCAATCCGTTGTCGCCGATCGCCGCGCAGATCGCCACATCTTCGTCAGCGATAGCCGCGGCGCGCGACCACGCGGCCTCGGCCCGCTTCGCCGCTGGCGTCGCTAACAGAAGCACCCGCATATCGTCGAGCGCCCAGCGCAGATTGACCGCTGTCGGGCGGGTCACGAACAGGGTGTCGTAGGCACGGGCGACGCCCGAGTCGCTGCTATCCGCCTGCATCGCCAGCGCCATGCCGTAAGCCGCGGCGGCCCCGATCAGGGGAGCACCGCGCACCAGCATCGCCTTGATCGCATGCGCCGCATCCGTCATCTGATGAAGCGTGGCGGTTTCAAACGCGTGCGGCAGACGGGTCTGGTCGATGATGCCGACGGTGCCGTCAGGATTCGGCCAGATCGTGCGGTAGGGCGTGCCATTCACCAGCATCGGCGCTCAGGCCCCCAGCACACGGCCGGCGACCGCGTCCAGGCTCGCCACCACTTGGCTATCCCGAGCATGCGGCGGTGTGATGATCGCCGCGTCCAGCGCCGTGTGGCAACCGGCGTGGCAGGGCTCAGTGCGGTCGGCGAGGTGCGGGATTGTCTTCTGCACTAACGTCTTGGCTTTTTCCGCGTTATCGCCCAGCACCTTGATGACCTGCTCCACCGTCACGTCGTCATGGTCGGTGTGCCAGCAATCATAGTCGGTGACCATCGCAACGGTCGCGTAGCACATCTCCGCCTCGCGGGCCAGTTTCGCCTCCGGCATATTCGTCATGCCGATCACCGAGCAGCCCCAGGAGCGATAGAGTTCCGACTCGGCCCGGGTCGAGAACTGCGGCCCCTCCATGGTCAGATAGGTGCCGCCGCGCCGGGCGTCGATGCCGGCCTCTGCGGCTGCCGTCTCCAGCGCATCCATCAGGCGCGAGCAGGTCGGGTCGGCCATCGAGACATGGGCGACGCAGCCGGTGCCGAAAAAGCTCTTCACCCGCGCGAACGTGCGGTCGATGAATTGGTCCACCAGTACGAACGTGCCGGGTGGCAGGTCCTCGCGCAGCGACCCGACCGCGGACAGCGAGATGATTTCAGTGACGCCGCAGCGCTTCAGCACGTCGATATTGGCGCGGAAGTTCAACTCCGACGGCGGAATGCGGTGGCCGCGGCCGTGGCGCGGCAGGAACACCAGCTTCTGCCCGTCCAACTCGCCGCGCATCACCGCGTCGGACGCGACGCCGAAGGGGGAGTGCACCCGCTGCCAGCGGACATTCTCCAGACCGGCGATTTCATAGATGCCACTGCCGCCGATGATGCCGATTACGGGTGGGGTGCCCGGAGTATCTGCCATATCGCCCAATCCTCAAGTCCAAAATAGGCGAAGGGGCCGCTCCGCCATGGAACCACCCCTTCATTTTTAGCCGTTAACACATCGACCAGGGTCGATGGCGGTCTTGCTAGTGAACGTTCGCCCAAACGCGTTTCTTGACGAAATACAGCATTACGGTCAGCACCAGCAGGAACAGTACGACCTTCAGGCCAGTGCGCTTGCGTTCGTCCATATGCGGTTCTGCTGCAAACATCAGGAATGTGGTTACGTCCCGCGCCATCTGATCCACCGTCGCCGGCGTCCCATCGGAGAAGTCCACCAACCCCTCCGACAATGGCGGCGCCATGGCGATCTGATTGCCGGGAAAGGCAACATTATAATACATGCCGTCGCCCAACTGAAAATCGGCCGGCGGCTCCTTGTATCCGGTCAGCAACGCATAAATGTAGTTCGGACCGTTGGCGCGCGCCTTGGCGATCAGCGAGAGGTCGGGTGGCAATGCGCCGTTGTTCGACGCGCGGGCCTGTTTCTCGTTCGCAAAGGGCGCCGGGAACGGGTCCGATGGCAATCTGGGGACAGAGACCGTTTCGCCCTCGTCATCGACGGCGGTCTTTTCCGCTTCGGAGGCAAGCACCTTGATTGTGTTCTCCGGCAAACCGATGCCCTCCAGATAGCGGTAGGACATTAGATTCACGGAATGGCAACCGGCGCACACGTTCTTATAGACCTGATAGCCGCGCTGGGCGCTGGCCGGGTCGATGGTGCCGAAAATGCCGCTGAACGACCAATCCTGGCTTTCGTAGCCCCCGCCGCCCGCCGCCTGAGTGGCGGGAGCAAAAAAGGCGATCGATGCGGCGGCAAGCGCCGCTTGGACAAGACGGAGGATACGCATCAGGCTTTCTCCATCGGCTTGGCGGCAGCGGCCACAGCCGCACCAGACCCGCCGCCCAGAACGGGCTCGGCGATACTGGCGGGCGGTTGTTTCGGTCGTTCAAACAGCCCTAGATAGGGGATGATCACCAGGAAGTGCAGGAAGTAGTACGCGGTGGCGATCCGGCTCCACACCACGAACCCGATGCCAAGCCACACGCCGTCCGGCGGGTTCGCCCCACACCAGCCCAGCAGGATGACATCGGCGCCCAGCAGCCAGAAAAACCACTTGCTGACCGGACGGAACCGCATCGAGCGCACCGGCGAGCGGTCCAGCCAGGGCAGGATGAACAGCACCGCAATCGCTGCGAACATGGCTATAACACCGCCCAGCTTGTCCGGGATCGCCCGCAGAATCGCGTAGAATGGCAGGAAGTACCATTCCGGCACGATGTGCGGCGGCGTTTGCAGCGGGTTCGCCTCGATATAGTTATCGGGGTGGCCCATATAATCCGGCGCGAAGAACACCACGGCGGCGAAGATCGTCAGGAAGACGCTCAGGCCGAAATAATCCTTCACGGTGTAGTATGGATGGAACGGGATCGTATCCTGCGGGCCCTTGGTGTCGATGCCCAGCGGGTTGTTCGAGCCGTGCTGATGCAAGGCAACGATGTGCAGGAACACGACGGCGAAGATCACGAACGGCAGCAGGAAGTGCAGGACATAGAAGCGGTTGAGCGTCGGGTTGTCGATGGAAAACCCGCCCCACAGCCAGGTCACAATGCTCTCCCCCACCCATGGAATGGCCGAGAACAGACTGGTGATCACCTTGGCGCCCCAGAAGCTCATCTGGCCCCAGGGCAGCACATAGCCCATGAAGGCGGTGGCCATCATCAGCACCAGGATCAGTACGCCCAAAATCCAAAGCAGTTCGCGCGGCGACTTGTAGGAGCCGTAGTAGAGGCCGCGGAAGATATGGATGTAGACGACGATGAAGAAGAAGCTGGCGCCGTTCATGTGCACGAAGCGGATCGCCCAGCCGAAATTGACGTCGCGCATAATGCGCTCGACGCTGGCGAAAGCGTAATCGACATGTGGCGTGTATTGCATCGCCAGCACGAGGCCGGTGGCGATCATCAGCACCAGACAGAAGCCGGCCAACGAGCCGAAATTCCACCAGTAGTTCAAATTGCGCGGGGTCGGATAATCGACTGTCGCGTGATTCATCATCGAGATGACCGGCAACCGGTAGTCGATCCACTTCAGCAGCGGATTGGTGATCTCGGTATGGGGGGTGTTTTGGTCAGCCATTGCGCTTATCCGATCTTCACCAGCGTATCGGTGACGAATTCGTAAGGCGGCAAATACAGATTTTTCGGTGCCGGACCCCTTCGAACCCGCCCGGCGGTATCGTATTCTGAACCGTGGCAAGGACAAAACCAGCCATTGTAGTCGCCCTTCTTATCGGTCGGCCTCTGGCCCAGCGGAATGCAGCCCAAGTGCGTGCAGACACCGATCACCACCAGCCATTCCACCTTCTTGACGCGTGATTCGTCCGTGGCAGGATCAATCAAGTCAGCAACGGTTACGTCTTCCGCCTCCTTGATATCCTTCTCCGTGCGATGCCGGATGAAAATCGGCGCACCGCGCCACATCACCGTCACTGCCTGGCCAACGGCGATCGGCTCGATATCCACCTCAATCGACGAGACCGCCAGCGCGTCGGCGGCAGGGTTCAACGAATCGATCAGCGGCCACACGGCAGCACCGACGCCGACCGCCGCCATCGCACCGGTCGCCAACATCAAAAAATCTCGTCGGGTTTCACCATTATCTTGGTTCGCCTCGTGTACGGCGTCCGCCATCCTAAATCCTTCCCCATTCATACAAGGGTCCTGTAGGGATAAACCCGTCTACCTGAGTTACGCGCCACACTCAAATCAGCGCCCCGTCGCAAGCGTCAATCCGCCACACAGCCGAGAGCCAGCCAGCATGCTCCCCCGCGCTCATGAAAGAGTACGGATTTGCGCTCAACGGCGCCCAGGTTGTCGCCGGCCCTGCTGGCGGCCGCATTGTAAAATGCGCCTCGCAGAAACCGCCAAAGTGCCAAACTAGTGTTAGCAGGAGCGTTGGACCATGCATCCTATCCGCGACAGATTTCGCCGGTCGGCGCTCCGGGCCGGATTGGCTCTGCTCGCCATTGCAGGCTTGGCCCCTGCCGCCGATGCAGCCCCGCCGGCGCTTGCCTGGCCGCTGGACTGCCGGCTCGGCGAGGATTGCTGGATCGTCCACCATCCCGATACGGATCCGGGTCCGGGCGCGCAGGATTTCCGCTGCGGCAGCCTCACCTACGACGGCCATAAGGGCACGGACATCGCCTTGCGCGACCGCGCCGCGATGTTCCAGCCGGTGCCAGTGCGGGCCGCCGCCGCCGGCATTGTGCTGGGAACCCGCGACACCGCCGCCGACCACCTCGGCGATGCGACGTCGATCCAGGCGGCCATCGACAAGGGCGAGGAGTGCGGCAACGGCCTGACGCTCGACCATGGCGACGGCTGGGTCACGCAATACTGCCACATGAAAAGCGGCAGCCTGCGCGTCGCCAAGGGCATGCAGGTCGCGGCGGGCGGCACTCTCGGCCATATCGGCCAGAGCGGTGCCGCGCAATTCCCGCACCTGCACCTCAGCGTGCGAAAAGACGGCGTCGAGATTGACCCCTTCACCGCACTGCCGCTCGGTAGCGGCTGCGATACCCTTGCGAAGGGCTCGCTCTGGGCCGCGTCGGTGCAGCAGACGCTGCCGCACGACAGCCTTCCGATGCTGACCGCCGTCGGATTCCGCCAGACCGTGCCGCTCTACGACGCGCTGTTGCAAGACACACGCTCCCCCGCCCGGCTTTCGGTCGAAGCGCCGGCGCTGGTGCTGTGGAGCATGGCGTTCGGCTTGCGCAAGGGCGATGCACTGACTTTCCGGATCGTCGATCCCGATGGCAATACGGTCCATAGCCAGACCTTCGAGCAGCCGAAAGACCAGATCCGCCGCATGCAGTTCACCGGCCGCCGCAACAGCGGCCGGATGCGCCCCGGCCGCTATACCGGCGTGGTTCAAATCATCCGCCCCGGCACGGATGGCCAACCTTTCACCGTAGAGCGGCGGGCCGTAGTAGAGTTGGAGCCATGACGAACGCCGGTATCCACCCGCCACCAGGAGACGCCCCGCCATGCGCCTTGGATTGTTCAGCTACAATGCCGGCTATGGCGGGCGCCCGGATGAGATCGCCCGCGCCGCCGACGAGCGGGGCTTCGAGAGCCGTTGGGCGGGGGAGCGCACGCACATCCCGGCCAGCCGCAAGACGCCATATCCGGGCGGCGATCCGCTACCGAAGCCCCATTTCCATATGGACGGCCCGTTTGTCTCGCTGATGGCAGCGGCGAGCGTTACCTTACTTCGGGAAAGAGGCTTTGTCTGGTTTCACTGGATCGGGCAAGGCATACACTATGATGTACTTGCCACACGGGAGAAACCGAACTTGACCACCGCTTGAACTGGAGTCAAACCTCGCTTTGCTACCCAACAACCTCCAGCTTCCTGTCGAACACGCTCAGCGCTTCAGGCAGCGAGGTGGAGCGTTTCAGGCGTTCGCCCTGGCTGACCACCATCCACTCGGTTTGCTCATGCGCGCTGCGGCCGGCGACTTTGGCGACACGAAACAGCGGCATTTCGAATGAGGAGCGGAAGATCGAGAAGATCGCCATACCGACCATATGATCGATGGCATAGTCGCGCCACTCGCCGGTGGCGACGCGGCGGCTGTAGACGTTCATCAAGGCCCGCAACTCGGTCTTGTTGAACGACACGTGCTTTTTGGACCGCCGGACATTTTCCAGCTGAACCACTTTGCTCACTGGCAGTGCACTCCCATATCTGCTGCGCACCGCGTTGGATGCCGTTCCATTCAAGCCTGATACCCTGTCGCCGGACAACTGGCGCACCCTCATCATTCCGTCAAAATACCGCGGCGTCCAGACCTAAGCGACTGCGGCAGAGTATGGCCTCTGCCACGCGGATGTGCTACGGCCCCGCTTTAAACCAACATATTAGCAAACGACGCACCGGCAGGAGCCGATTGTCTTGGGTGATATTTTCCGCGAAATCGACGAGGATCTGCGCCGCGACCGGTTCGAAAAGCTGTGGAAGCGATTCGGCTCGTACATCCTGGCCGGCGCTGGCCTCATCGTCGTGGCGACGGCAGGCTGGGTGGCCTGGCAGGAATACCAGCAGCGCCAGAATGTGGAGACGACTGCGGCGCTGCATTCCGCACTTTCCGCCGCGCGCACCAACAACAACGACGCCGCCATCGCGGCGCTGACCGAAATCAGCCAGAGCGGGACGGAGGGGCAGGCGGCTCTGGCTATGCTACAGGAGGCAGCTTTGCGCGCGGCGCAGGGCGACCGAGACAATGCCCGCGTCCTCTACCGCAACATCCGTGAGAACGGCAGCCTTGCGGAGCCCTATCGCTCGCTGGCGGTGGTGCGCACGGTTGAGTTGGATCTCGACGAAGGCGACCCGTCGGAGCTTTTGCAGATGCTGGCGGCCCTGACCGACGATGCCAATCCCTGGCGGCTGACCGCCTGGGAACTGGCGGCGTATTTGGAAAGGCGGGCCGGCAATGTCGATGGTGCCAGGCAGTATTTAGAGCGAATCCGGAATGATGGCGAATCCAGCGCTTCGGCGCGGGCGCGGGCGGAGGCTTTCCTTGCGCAACTTTAAAGCGCTGGCGGCGGTTTTTACAGCGGCGTTGCTGTTGAACGCATGTTCACTGACGGATCAATATTTCGGCGAGACCGAGCCACCGCCGCTGCCAGGCGAGCGCGAGGCAATTCTTGAACTGGGCCGCGGTCCGGTCGCCGATCCGGAAATCGCAAGCATCCCGGTATCGCCGCCGCCGGCGCGGAATGTCGACTGGCCGGTGGCCGGCGCGGAGCCGTCGCATGGCGGCGGGCACCTGGCCTGGTCGGCCAATCCAACATTGGCCTGGCAGGTCGATGCCGGCGCCGGTGCCAAAGACGAGGCGCGCCGGGTTCTCAGCACACCCATCGTCAGCGACGATCAGATATTCGTGCTGGATGCGGTGCTGAATGTCAGGGCGCTCAACAGCCAGACCGGGCAGCAGCTTTGGGCGGTCAATTCCGCACCGGAAGACGAGGAAGACGGCTTTGGCGGCGGCTTGGCGACCGATGGCCAACGGGTCTACGTCGCCGGCGGCCATAGCCAGGCGCTGGCGCTGAATGCGAATGACGGCAGCCTCGTCTGGCGGGTGCAGTTGCCGGGCCCGGCGCGGGCAGCGCCGACGCTTGCCGATGGGTTGGTCATCGTCAGCACCGCCAACAACGTGGTCACCGCTTTGGACCCGGCCGATGGCCGCCGCCGTTGGATCTTGCCCGGCGCTGTGCAAGGCGCCAGCCTTCTGGGCGGGGCAACGCCTGCGGTCGCGAATGATGCGGTGATAGCGGCGTTGAGCACTGGCGAGTTGGTCGCGATGCGCGCCGACAATGGCCGCGAATTGTGGCGTGCCTCGCTGGGCTCGATCCGCCGCTTCGATTTCGGCACCAAGCTTTCCGATTTTGGCGGTTCGCCTGCCATAGCCGACAATGTGCTTTACGCCACAAGCGCGGCTGGCCGCACGGCGGCGCTGTCGATGCGGGCCGGCAACCGGATTTGGGAGCGGCGGCTGGGCGGCATGTCGACGATCTGGGTGGCCGGAGACTTCCTGTTTCTGGTCACGGAAAACGCCGAATTGGTCAGCCTGTACCGGCCGGACGGCCGCGTGCGGTGGGTGCAGCCGCTTCAGCGCTTCGAAGACCCGGAAGACCTGACCGGCAAGCTGTATTACGCCGGGCCCGTGCTGGCCGGCGGACGGCTGGTCGTGGTCCGGTCGAATGGCGTGTTGGCCATGTTCGATCCGGCCACCGGCCAGCCGGCGGGCGAGCTGCCGATCGGCGAGCGCACCCTGTTACCACCGATTGTCGCCGGATCGACACTATATACATTGTCAGAGGACGGCACGCTCAGCGCCTTCCGGTAAGTGAGAGGCCATGCGCCCGAAAGTTGCGATTGTCGGCCGGCCTAATGTCGGCAAGTCCACCCTGTTCAATCGGCTGATCGGCCTGCGTCAGGCTATCGTGCACGATCGGCCGGGGGTTACCCGCGACCGCCGCTACGGCGCCGCCGGCATCGCCGACTTTGAATTTGAGGCCATCGACACCGCCGGCTACGAGGACACGCCGGATTCGCAGTTGGAACAGGCCATGCAGGCGCAGACGGCGCGCGCCCTGGCGGAGGCCGATGCGATCATGTTGCTGATCGACGCCCGTGCCGGGATCACGCCGGTCGACAGCCAATTCGCGGAGGAGGTGCGGCGCGCCGAGAAGCCGGTGATCCTGGTCGCCAACAAGTGCGAGGGCCGTGCCGGGCAGCCGGGCCTGCTGGAGGCCTTCAGTCTGGGCCTTGGCGACCCCATTCCGGTCTCCGCCGAGCATGGCGAGGGCATGGGCGACCTGTACGACGCCCTGGTCGAGGCGCTTGGCCGCCCGGAGGACCTGGTGGAAGCGCCCGTTGCGGAACCGAGCGCCACGATGCCGGATGAAGCCGAGACTTCCGTCGACCTTGACGTGGAGGCGGAGCCGAAGGCGCTGCAGATCGTCATCGTCGGCCGCCCGAATGTCGGCAAATCCACCCTGCTCAACCGTCTGGTGGACGAGGAACGGGTGATTACCGGGGCGATGCCCGGCCTCACGCGCGATGCCATCGCTGTCGATTGGGAGTATCAAGGCCGTCCCGTCCGGCTGATCGATACCGCGGGAATGCGCCGCCGGGCGCGTGTCTCCGACTCGCTGGAGCGGTTGTCGGTCGGCGACACGAACCGCGCTATCCGCTTCGCCCACGTCGTGGTCCTGATGATCGACGCGATCGAGGGGCTGGAGAAGCAGGATCTGGCCATTGCCCGCATGGTGGAGGAGGAGGGCAGGGCGCTGGTGCTGGCGGTGAACAAGTGGGATGCCGTGAAGGACCGCGAAGCTACGCTGCAGCGCATCAGCGACCGCCTGGAGACCTCACTGGCGCAGTTGCGCGGCATCCGCGTCGTCACGTTCTCGGCGCTGACCGGCCACCGGGTCGAGCGGCTGATGCAGGCGGTGACCCAGGTCTATGACACCTGGAACATCCGCGTGCCGACCGGCCGCCTGAACCGCTGGTTTTCGGCGTTGCAGGAGGCGCATCCGCCACCGCTTGTCGCCGGCCGCCGTCTGAAGCTGCGCTACATCACCCAGATCAAACGCCGCCCGCCGACCTTCGCGGTGTTCTCCGCCAGAGCCGGGTCGTTGCCAACGGCCTATGTGCGCTATCTGATCAACGGGTTGCGGCAGGATTTTCAGCTGGACGGCGTGCCGATTCGCGTCGTGCTGCGCCAGCCGGAAAATCCCTACGTGGACGAAGACTGAGGCGGCTCGCCGTCTATTCGTCCAGCTTGCGGGCTTCCTCGACCAGCATGATCGGGATGCCGTCGCGGATCGGGAAGGCCATCTTGCCGGCCTCGCTGATCAACTCCTGCGCCTCGCGGTCGTAGACCAGACGGGTCTTGGTCACCGGGCAGACCAGCATTTCCAATAGCCTGGGGTCCAGGTCACTCATTTCAGCGTCATGTCCTAGTGCAACGGCCGGGGCGTGTTATCGTTGGCGATGCCGCCGGTATCCATCTCGCACAGCGCTTGCAGCAGCTTGGCGCGCTCCGTGACATTCGGAGCCTCCAGCAGCGCCTGCTTTTCCTGCGGGCCGAAGGGGCAGGCGACCGACAGGCTGTTCACCAGCATTTCGTCCGGCGCTTTCAGCACCTCTTCCCAGTTGGCTTTCAGGTCGCGGCGCAGCAGAAACGCCTTCAACGCCTCCAGCATCGGCTCGCGGTCGATGGTTTCGCCGCCGCCCTCCAGGCTGATATCGCTGGTAAACGGCTTGTAATCCGCTTGCACGCGGCGATACCCGTCTTTCAGCGGCAATTCCTCGGTAACCGCCAGCCGGCAGACACCGCGGAGGACGATGTTGTAGCGCCCGTCCTCCTGTTGGTCGGAGGCGACGATCTTGCCCAGGCAGCCGGTGCGGAAGACCGGCGGGTTCATTGGGTCGTCTCCGGGCTCTCCGCTCGGCTGGATCATCGCGATATAGCCATGCTCGGCAATGGCATCGCGGATCATCGCCCGGTACCGTGGTTCGAATATGTGCAGGGGCAGCGGCGCCCGCGGCAGCAATAACACTCCCGGCAGGGGGAAGATCGGCACAATCTCCGGTAGATCCTGTGACGATGACATCGGCATGAACCCTATTCCAGCCTAGCTGAACATCAGCGACGACAGGCGACGCCGTGTTTGCACCGTCAATGGGTCGGTTGGCCCCCAGGCTTCAAAGAACTTCACCAGTTGCTGGCGCGCGCCGTCATCGTTCCAGGTGCGGTCGCGCCGGACGATTTCCATCAAGGCATCCGCCGCTTCCTGATGCCGGCGTGCCCCGAACAGCGCCATGGCCAGATCGAAGCGGGCCTGGTGATCGTTCGGATCGGCGGCGACCGCGTCTTGCAGCGGTTGCATGTCGCCGACATCGCCGGATTGCTCCGCCAATTCAACGGCGCTCACCGCGCCGGCCACGAATTGGTCGCGGCGATCGTTCGCCGGGATTTGGTCGAGCAGTTCGCGGGCCGTCACAAGCTCGTCCTTCTTGACCAGGACCAGCACCAGACCGGCCTTGGCAATGACATTCTCCGGCTCGTGCTGTAGAACCTGGCTGAAAATACTGCCGGCGGCATCCACATCGCCCGCCTCCAGCAGTTCCCTCGCCTGCGCCAGCGCCTGATCGACGGGCGAGTCGACATTGTCGCCCACCAGCTTTTCGACAAACGCCTTCACCTGGCTTTCGGGCAGGGCACCCATGAAGCCGTCGGCCGGCCGGCCATCCTTGAAGGCATAGACCGCCGGGATCGACTGAATGCGCAATTGCTGCGCGACCATCGGGCTTTGGTCGATGTCAATCTTCACCAGCTTGACCTTGCCGCCGGCGCCTTGCACGACTTTCTCCAGGATCGGCCCCAGCTGTTTGCACGGACCGCACCAAGGCGCCCAAAAATCCACGATGACGGGAACGGTCTTCGAAGTCTCGATGACATCCGCCATGAATGTCTCGTCGGAACTGTCTTTGATCAGGTCGGTGGGGGCGGATTGCGCCTCTAGCATAGGTCTCGTCCCTCGCATCGATTGCGATGCGCTTTTCGTGTCGCAATGAATGCTCCAGAAGATGGACGTGCGCCCGGCCAAGTGCAAGTGCAGCGGTGGCGCGCCGTCGCGGCTAATCTGCCCTCAAGCCCGTGTGAACCGCAGCGCTCGCCAGATCGAGCGCCGGTCAGATCCATTCGACGATCATCCGGTGTTTGACGGAGGTGAGCGCCGCTTCCCGGTAATAGGCAATCAAAGACCGCAAGGGGTCTGAGAGGCGGGCAAAACCTGTCGTGAAGGCCACGACGATCCCCAACTCTGTCTGCTGGTCGATGACCATCATGCCGCCGATCACCAGCACCGCGATCGGCGCCAGGGCGTTCAGGAGGTTCAGCAGGGCTTTGCCCAAAAATTTCCAGGCAAAAATCGCGATCCGGTTGGCGTAGATCGATGTCGCGGTCCTTGGAAAGTCGCTTTCGAAGTTGCTGTCGCCGTTCGTGTCCGCAATGATCCCGCTGAGAGCCCGCAGCTTTTCGATGCGGGATTCGGTCAGGCGGTTGATCCGCGATTGGATGATCGGCGCCAACGCCAGTTGCGGCAACAGGAAGGCGAACGATGCGATGGCGATGAACGGTTCGACCCACAGCATGTAGCCTACGACAGCGATCAAGGTCCCCAGATTAGCGGCGGGGTTGGAAAGACCGTCGCCGACAAACCCTGCAACCTGCTCGATCTCGGCACGAATGATGGAAACGGCCGTGCCGTCTTCGCTACCACCATTTTCATCGCGATTTTCGTAATGCAATTCGGCCAGCCGCTGCCGGCAAAACATCGTCGTGCTTTCAGCCAGCCACCCCTCGTACAGCCGCAGTACAAATTTGAGGCTCCCCGAAACCACGATGCTGGCTACGTAGATGGCGCCGAGCCAGAGCAGTAATCGACCGTCTTGCTCGGCAATGGCATCGTCGACAATTCGGCGCTGCAGTTCGAGCGGAACCACAGCGAGGGCCGCGACTGCCAGCCCCAGCAGGATAACCGAGGCCTGGTGACAGCCACTCATATGCCAAACGAAGGCATAGAGCCGGTCCACTTGCCCGCGGCGTGTTACAGGGCGAATGGCCCGCGGCTTGATCAGCATTTTCGGCAGTCACACTTGGTCAAGATCGGCTTTCACTTTGCACCTCGTCCAGTGTCAGCGCGAGCGAAACGGCAGCCAGGCAGATCGCCGCGAGTGCCGCCAATGTCCATTCCGGGCCGGCCACGTCTGCCAGCACGCCGAAGCCCCCGCCAGCCAATAATACAACGCCGATGGCAGTGTTGGAGATCGCGGTGTAGCGGAAGCGCTCGTCGTCCGACGTCATATCCGTCAGATGAATTTTCCGGCCGGAGCGCACGCCTTCATAGGCGATCTGTGCGGCGAACACGGCGGCGGCGGCCCCGGCAGCACCGCCCAATCCGCCGACGGTTCCGCCCACCACGGCACTCGCGCCCAACACAGCCGCGCCGAGGCCGCCGCTGATCGCTAAAGTCAGCCGGCTGGAATGGTCTGACAGCCGGCCCCAGACATAGGCGGAGACAATGGAGGCAGCCGCCGAAGCCAACACCATCGGGCCCAACTGCCCCAACCCGTTCTGCGACCCGGTGTCAGCCAGCAGTACCAGGAAGGGCGGCGCCAGTGCGGTTGCGGTCAGAAACGCGCGCGCGGCAATGAACCGGCGCAATTGCGGGTCTTTGTAGAGAGGCCCCAGGATCGCGTCCACAAACCCGTCGTCAGAGGCAGTCGATGTCGCGGCCTTCTCTTTCAACAGCAGGAAAAGCACTGCGCCGGCGATCCAAAAAACACCGGCCAAGAGCACTGCGGTAGCGATTGCCATCGTCGTAAGTGGAATCACGCCGAGCGCCAGCCCGGCACCGAATGCCAGCACACCGGTTGACGCAACCGTGCCCGCCAACCCCGAAACCGCCCCACGCCGCGATTTGCCGATGGTCAGGGCCAGCGCACTCTTATAGCTGATGGAGCACATCGACCGGGCGCAGGCTAAGAGTGCCAGGCACAGGACGACCGCCAGCCCCGCCGCGCTGCCTTCCAGTGTGAAAGCCGACCCGGCGATCCCGACTGCCGCCAAGCCTTGCAGCACCGCGCCGAGTGCCCAGAAACGCTTCACCGATTCTTGCCGCTCGACCACACGGGTCAACGCCAATTGCGGCAGCAAAGCGCCGGCCTCGCGCACTGGAACCAGAGCGCCGATAAACACGCCGGGCGCGCCGAGACTGTTCAGCAACCAGGCAAGCACGAGCTTCGGGTCGATGAGGCCGTCGGCGATCTTCGTCAACGACAGGGAAACGACATGCACCAGGCCGTTCGCCGGTTCGCCGGGGTTCTTTTCGGCGAGGGTTTCCGGCGATACGCCGGTCAGCCTTCCGTACAATTGAGCCGAGATCATGTGTGACGTACTGCAATCGGAGTCTGAAATCGATAGGTCGGGCGCGCCAGCATACCGAACCGATGCGCAGGTGCGCGTTATCGGCAACGCCGTCTAGCGTTTACCTTAAGATATTTGTACGGTGATCGTTCCGAATTGGCTCACTTAGCGCCAACGGCGACACGCCTAAAGGAGTTCGCCTGCCACTTGCTCCATTTGCGCGCCCATCTCCGCCTCGGTATCGACATGGGTCAGGCGCACCACCACGCTGTTCGCGCCGGCATCCAACAGCGGCTGCACGACGGATTTCTTCGGCTCCTGGCCATACATAATGATCGAGATCGACTTGGGATCGCGCCCGGCTTCTGTCGCCAGACGGTCCAGTTCTGCGCGGCTGGTCTTCAGTTCCGGCGGCTTGAGCCGGTTCGGCAACCAGCCGTCGGCGTGATCGACGATCCGTTGCAGCACGTTCTTGGCGGCACCGCCGATGATGATCGGCGGGTAGGGCTTTTGCGCCGGCTTCGGGAAGACGCGCACTGGCGGGAAATCGAAGAACTCGCCGTGAAACTCCGCCGGGTCCTGTGTCCACATGGCTTTCATCGCGTCCAGCGCTTCGCGGGTTTGGGTCCAGCGGCGTTTGAAGTTGCCGCCGAACATCTCCACCTCTTCCTTTAGCCAGCCGGTGCCGATGCCCAGCAGGAAGCGCCCGCCGCTGTGGAAATCCAGCGCCGCCACCTGCTTCGCCAGGATCAGCGGATTGCGTTGTGGGATCAACGTGATGCCGGTGCCGAGCTTCAGCGTCGTCGTGACCGCCGATGCGCGGGCGAGCGCGATATAGGGGTCGGTGAAGTGCGAATACGTCCACGGAATTTCGCCGCCGGTAGACGGGAACGGGCTGTTGCTCTCTACGGGCACCGCCGGATGTTCCGCGTACCAGATCGAGTCGAACCCCAGTCCTTCCGCCGTCTTTGCCATAAAGGCCGGGTCGATGGTGTATGCCGGCAAGGGCATGGACAAGCCGATGGTCATGGGCGGGTCTTCCTACGCTTATTGCTGTTGCTTCAGGTGGCTCATAGTATTACGCCCGGTGGTGAAGTAAACCACGGGTTGCCCCGGGCCGGTCGCCGGCTGAACGGCGCGTCGCCGCTGCGGCCCCATCCTGCTCAACGCCAACGGAGCCAGCCGCATGATCGTCAACCATCGCACCTACACCGTCACGCCGCGCAAGATGAAGCCCTACCTCGAACTGGTCGAGAGCCTGGCCGTCCCGATCATGCTGCGCCATGGGTTCGAGTTGATGGGCTATTACGTGGCCAAGCACGGCCAACTCAACCAAGTCATCCACCTTTGGAAATACGACAGCATGGCGGATTTGGAGACCAAGCGCGCCGCCCGCGATGCCGACCCCGCCTGGGCAGATTACCTGTCGAAGACGGAGGGCATGGTCCAGCATCAGGAAGACCGCATCATGGCGCCGGCCGGCTTCTCACCGGATGCAGACTGATCGCGGGCTGAGCCGCCGCCGACCTGCGGCGAGTCCGCACGCCCGATCACTATTCCGGAAAGGCTCTGAAAGACTTTCCGACTTCGTCCCCATTGGCATGTGCCGTGCCTGAAAATTTCCTCATATCAGGACAATTTCCGGATAATTCCCGTATATGCGGAAAATTTCCGCCAATCCGATCTGGTATTGCGTAATTAGAAGAAAATTTCCACATTGCGCGGGCAGGAATTGTCTTGCCGTGAATTGAGGATTTTTCGAAAATGACGCATTGGATTGGCGCGCTCGCAGCCGTCGCATTCGCTCTGGTCAGCACGGCCCGCCCCGCGGCGGCGGAAACGCTGGAGATCGGCTACATGCCAATCCTGCCGGTGGCGCAGGCTTTTGTGGCCATCGAGGAAGGCTGGCTGGCCGAGGCGGGGATCGAGCCGAAACTGATCCAATTCCAAAACGGCCCGGCCATGGTGCAGGCACTGCTGGCCGGTCAACTCGACGTCGCCCATTTCGGCATCGGGCCGGCGATGGTGGCGCGCGGCAAGGGCGTGGATCTGAAGGTGGTCGCCTCCAGCACGGTCGAGCAAATCAGCATCATCGCTCTGCCGGACCTGGCGGCTGCGTTCGCAGAGGGGCCCGCGGCCACCGCGTTTGCGCGCTTCCAGGCAAAACACGGCCGCAAGCCGGTGATTTCCACCTTCCCGCTCGGCTCGGTACCGGAGACGGTGCTGCACTATTGGGTCGAGAAGCAACTGGGCCTCTCCCGGGATACGATGGATGTGATCTACCAGGGGGCGGCTCAGGTGCAGCAGGCCCTGCTGACCGGCGCAGTGGATGGGGCGGCCATTTTGGAGCCCGTCGTGACCCTGACCCTCAGCAGGGTTGAGGGCGCGCGCGTGGTTGAAAAAGGCTCCGCGCTGTTTCCAGGCCAGCCGGGCGCGGTGTTGGCGGTGCGTGAAGCGTTGATTGCCCGGGCGCCGCAATTGGTGCAGGCGCTGGTGACGGCGCACATCCGGGCCACGGAAGTCCTGCGGAACGACCCGGATGCGGCCGCCGCGGCGGTCGGCAAGTATGTTGGCGGCGGCCGCATGCCGAAAGCCGTGGTGCTGACCGCCTTGCAGAACAGCAAGGACGCTTTCGTCGCTGATCCCGATTACATCATCCCCGGCACCCGCACCATGCACGACTATCAGGCCGAGGTTGGCACGTTGAAGACCAAAGTCGACTTGGATGCCTTGTTCGACACGTCGTTCTACAAGGCCGCCCTGCCAGCCCTGAAAGCCGAGGCCCGATAAATGAGCAGCGTCGCAGTCCCCCTCCGCGCCGCCGCCCGGCGATCCAGTCCTGCGACTGGGCGCGGCTGGCAAGGCATGCGCCGGCCTATGCTGGGCATTGGCGGCGTGCTGATCTTTCTGATCCTGTGGAAGGCGTCGCATCACTTCGCCTGGACCGGCGCCGGCACCATGCCGGACCCGTTCCTGCTGCCGGAAACCTTGTGGGATGAGTGGACCAGCGGCCGGTTGCTGCCGGCTATCGGCTCCAGCCTGATCCACTATGTTTGGGGCCTTGGCATCGGTGCAGCGCTGGGCGCTGCCATCGGTTTTGCCGCGGCGACCAATTCCGTGTTCGAGGCCGGCCATGCCTATCTGGCACGGCTGTTGCGGCCAATCCCGCCGCTCGCCTGGGTCGTGTTCGCCATCGCCTGGTTCCAGGTGAGCCATGCCGGCGCGGCATTCGTCATCGCCATCGGCGTGTTCTGGGTCAACTATTTCGCCACCTACGCTGCGGTGCGCAGCGTCGAACCGCGCTACTACGAACTGGCACGCGCTTTCGGCCAGGGCGGTTGGTGGCAGCGGAGCCTGACCGTGACCTTGCCTGCCGCGGCGCCCGGCATGCTCTCCGGCTTCCGCACCGGCGTCGGCCAGGCCTGGATGGCGCTGATCGCCGCCGAATTGCTGGGCGTACCGGGGATGGGGCAGGAGATGAACTCCGCCGCCGGCGTCGGCGCCTACGAGGCGGTGGTGATCTACATGTTTGCGATCTCCGGCGTTTACGCCATCTGCGATTTCGCCTTTGTCCGGGTCGAGAACCGGGTGCTGCAATGGCGGCCGTAGTCGAGGTCGACCGCGTCACGCTGCGCCATCCGAACGCGCCGGCGCCGGTCCTGCGCAACACCTCCGTGTCGGTCGAGGATGGCGAGTTCGTCTGTGTCGTCGGCGGCTCCGGCGTCGGCAAGTCGACGCTGCTGCGCGCCGTTGCCGGGCTGCTGCCGCCGGAGGGGGGCGAGGTGCGGGTACATGCGCCGCCGGCCGCGAACCGCCGCGACCGCGCCGTGGTGTTTCAGGACAGCCGCCTGTTGCCGTGGCGGCGGGTGGCGGCGAATGTGGCGCTGGGTCTCAAGGGCCTTGAGCTGGATACGGGCGAGGCGGCGGAGCGGGTTGCGGCGGCCCTCGCTTTGACCGGGCTGAGCGACTTCGCCGACCGCTGGCCGCATCAGCTTTCCGGCGGTCAGGCGCAGCGGGTCGGCATCGCGCGGGCGCTGGCCGTGCAGCCGGCGATCCTGCTGATGGACGAGCCGTTCAGCGCCGTAGACGCCATCACCCGGCAAAACTTGCAGGATGAGTTGGAGCGAATTTGGCAGGTGAGCGGCGCGGCCGTCGTCTTCGTCACCCACGATATCGGCGAGGCGGTCTACTTGGGCGATCGGGTCGTTGTGCTGTCGGGCACGCCGGCGGGCGTGGTGGCAGACATCACCATCGATGTGGCTCGCCCGCGGCGGCGCGAAGACCCGGCGCTATCCGCCCTGGCGGAAAGCGTCGCCGGCTGGCTGCACACCTGATATCGGCGGTGGGAATCTTTGACCTTTCAATTTGGGGTCATCGCGAGGCGGAGCTTAAGAGGAGCAATCCACTGCCGAAACGAGGCTGAAGTGCCCATGGATTGCCGCCGCCGCTGCGATCAGGCGCAGGTCTTGGCCGTAGTGGCCAACCAGTTGCAGGCCGATCGGCAGGCCCTTCGGTCCGGTGAACAACGGCAGGGTCACGCATGGCAGATGCAGGCTGGTCCACAATCCGTTGAAGGTTGCAGCACCGGTCGTCTCCAGCCCCTCCGGTGCTTCTCCCGGCGCGCTGGGGCAGAGCAGGATATCCAACTGCCTCGACGCTATCCCCACCTGTGCCCGGTAAATGCCGAGGCCGGCCATGCTGGCGCGATATTGCTCCAGAGAGACGCTTAGCCCGTCGTTCACCCGCCCATTCAGCAGAGCCGATGAGAGCTGTTCCCGACGGTTCAGCCGCTCCCACGCCATCGCGCCGGCGAACTCGTAGCCGGCGACGTTGCGGATTGCGTGCTCGAAGCCTGCGAAGCCGTTCGGCAGAGCGAAGTCTGCGACACTAGCGCCGGCTCTCGCCAATGCGCTTGCGGCGTGCTCGATAAATCCCTGCGTCGCGGGGCAGGCCTGATCCCAATAGGGGGTGCGGCAAAGGCCGATTTTCAGATCGCCGAGGCTGGGCGCCGCGATCTGCGTGAACGGCTCGGTGGTGGCGGCGGAGCGGATCAGGGCCAGGTCCTCCACCGCGCGCGCCATGACGCCGACGGTGTCGAAACTGCGCACGTTGCCGCGCACGCCCTCGGTATTGAACTCGCCCCAGGAGGGATTGTAGCCGACGACGCCGCAATAGGCCGCTGGCCGGATCACGCTGCCCGCCGTCTGCGTGCCGAAGGCCCATGGCACCATGCCGGCGCCGACCGCCGCCGCCGAGCCGCTGGAGGAGCCGCCGGGCGTGTGCGCCGCATTGTGCGGGTTGCGGGATTTGCCGGGGTGGACGTGCGCAAACTCCGTCGTCACCGTCTTGCCCAGCAGCACGCCGCCATTATGCCGGGCATAGGCGACGCAGGCTGCATCCGCCGTCGGCTGCCGGCCCTTGTGGATCGGCGAGCCGTGCTCGGTCGGCAGGTCGTGGCTGTCGATGATGTCCTTCACGCCGAAGGGCACGCCGTGCAGCGGGCCGCGCCTCGGGCCTTTGTCGCGGGCCTCGGCTTCGGCGAGCGCCTGCTCCGGCGCAAGGTGCGCCCAGGCCTGGACCTCTGGCTCGCGCTCCTGAATGCGTTCCAAGTGAGCAGCGGTAACCGCTTCGCTGGTGAGATCGCCGGCCTCGATGGCGGCGGCGAGGGCACGGGCGGACATTTCGCACGGGCTTTGCTTAGGGTTTTGCATGGCGGGAGACCTTCCCCGAACAGATTCAATGCCGCTAGTATCCGAGTCGAACACCAGAAACACAATCCGGGAGTGACCCTCATGCCCCGCCCCATCACCCTTGCCGGTGCGCAACTCGGGCCCATCCATCGGGCCGACGACCGGGCCAGCGTCGTCAAGCGCCTGTGCGACCTGCTGCGCCGCGCTCATGCCAAGGGCGCGCATGTCTGCGTTTTCCCGGAGCTGGCGCTTACCACCTTCTTTCCGCGCTGGTATATGGAGGATCAGGCGGAGGTCGATACCTGGTTCGAGACCGAGATGCCGAACGCCGCGACCAAGCCGCTGTTCGATCTGGCGGCCAGCCTGAAAATCGGCTTCTATCTGGGCTATGCGGAGAAGTGCGTCGAGGAGGGGCAAACCCATCGCTACAACACCGCCATCCTGGTCGACCGCGACGGCAAGATCGTCGGCAAGTACCGCAAGGTGCATTTGCCGGGACATTCGGAATACGTGCCGAGCTATCCGTGGCAGCACCTGGAAAAGCGCTATTTCGAGGTCGGCAATCTGGGTTTTCCGGTTTGGCGCACGATGGGCGGCGTCATGGGCATGTGCCTGTGCAACGACCGCCGCTGGCCGGAAACCTATCGGGTGATGGGCCTGCAAGGCGTCGAGGTCGTCATGCTGGGCTACAACACGCCGACCGCCAACCGCGAAAGCAACACCATCGAGCCGCCGCATCTGCGCATGATGCATAACCAGATGTCGATGCAGATGGGCGCCTATCAGAATGGTACATGGGTGGTGGGCGTTGCCAAGGCGGGCGCGGAGGACGGCTTCGACATGATGGGCGGCAGCGTTATCTGTGCGCCGTCGGGCGAGATCGTCGCCATGGCGCGCACGCTCGGCGACGAGTTGATTGTCGTCGACGCCGATCTGGACGAATGCACGTTTAACAAAACCACGATCTTCAACTTCGCTGCCCACCGGCGGCCCGAAGCCTATGGGATCATCACGGCTCAGGCAGGCGCTACGCCGCCACCCGAAAACTAGGCCGAGGATTCATGCCCAACGCCACAACTGCCCAGGCCAGCGCCAGCCTGGGTCGCATCATGCTACTGGTGCTATTGCCGTTCGGCAGCGGCTACTTCCTCTCCTACCTGTTTCGGGCTGTGAACGCAGTGGTCGCGCCCGACTTGGTGCGTGAGATCGGCCTGTCCGCCAGCGGCCTCGGCCTGCTGACGGCGGCCTATCTGTTCGCGTTCGCTGCCTTTCAACTGCCGCTCGGCATTTTGCTGGATCGCTATGGGCCACGCCGTGTGCAGACGTTTATGCTGCTGACCGCCGGCACCGGCGCGCTGCTGTTCGGTATTGCGGAGAGCGAAGCGGCGCTGATCGCCGCCCGCGCCCTGATCGGGCTGGGTTTTGCCGGCGGCCTGATGGCCAGCTTCAAGGCAGTGGCGGAGTGGGCGCCGCCCGGCCGGATGCCGCTGCTGAACAGTTGGGTGATGGCGTTTGGCGGCGTCGGCGTTATCGCGGCCTCGACGCCGGCAGACTTGGCGGTGCAGGAATTTGGCTGGCGGGCCGTTTTCATCGCGCTGGCCGCTTGTACGGCGCTGGCCGCTTTGGCCATTTGGACCTTCGTGCCGCGGCGTGGCGAGGGGCGGACCGGCGGCCACGAGAGCTTCGGTTCGCAGTTGAAGGCTTTGGGTACGATTTACAGTGACCGGGAGTTCTGGCGGGTCGTGCCGCTGATCACGACGCTCTGCGCCTCTCACATTGCCGTGCAGACCTTGTGGGCCGGACCATGGCTGGCCGATGTCGCCGGGCTGGACCGGGATGCGGTCGCGTTCACGCTGACGCTGATGGCGGTTGCGTTCACGGTTGGCGTTCTCGGCTCCGGCGCCATTACCGACTGGGTGCGCCGCTTCGGATACGGACCGTTGGATGTGATGATCGCGACGACGGTGATCTACGTTATCAGCGTCGCTGCGCTGATTTTGGCGCCGGCCGCCTGGTATCTGCCGCTGTGGCTGGTGTTTGCGGCGACGGGTCAGTTGGGCATTCTGGGTTACCCGCATGTCGCCGAGCACTTCGGCGCCGCATTGGCCGGGCGGGCCAGCACCGCGATCAACCTGCTGGTGTTCGGCGGCGCGTTCGCGATCCAGTACGGCTTCGGTGCGGTGCTCGACCAATGGCCAAGCAACGAGGGCGGCGGCTACCCGGCGGAGGCGTATGCGGTCGCGCTCGGCATCTGCCTTGCCATGCTGATCGTCAGCCTTGTCTGGTTCTTCATGGCGAAAAAGCCGAAAGCCATTCGCGCCGGTCAGGTATAGGTGGAGGTGCGCATGTGCTGCGCCCGTTGTTCGAGTGCAATGACTCTGGCGTTCAGCCGAGCCGGACGATGCCGCGGTTGGCCAGACCTTGAATCTGCCCCTCAGCATACCCCGCCACGTCCCGCAAAATCTCCAGCGAATGCTGGCCGAGCAGCGGTGCCCCGACCGGCGCGCGGGTCGGCGTGCCGGTCATGGTGATGGCGGAGCGCACGGTGGGCACGTCGCCCGCTGTGGCGTGCGGTGCGGAGACGACCATGCCCCGCGCCTTGGTCTCTAAAGACTCGACCGCTTCGCCCGGGGTGCGGATCGGGCCGGCGGGAATACCGGCCCGGCGCAATCGGTCCAACCACTCGCCGGTGGTGGCGGTGGCGAAGATCGCGTCCAACACTTGTTTCAGCTCGCCGTCGTTGGCGACGCGGTCGGCGTTGGCACGGAAGCGGGGATCGTCCGCCAACTCCGGCTGGCCGAGCCCATCCTGGCAAAGCCGCCGCCACATCCGGTCACCGGCAGCACACAGCACAAAGGGACCGTCCGACGCCTGGTAGACATTCAGCGGTTGCGCTACCAGGCTGGAATTGCCGACGCGGGTCTCGTCCGTCCCCTCCAGCAGGTAGCGGCTGACATAGGGCAGGATCACCGACAGGCTCGAGTCGTAGAGCGGCACATCGATGCGTTGGCCCTTGCCGGTGCGGTCGCGGGCGATCAGAGCGGCGAGGATCGCTTGCGCCAAGTACTGCCCGGCCATGACGTCCATCAGCGAAACCCCCATGCGGGTGGGCGGTCCGTCCGGGTCGCCGGTCATCGCCATCACGCCGGATTCCGCTTGGGCTATCGGATCGTAGCCGCCCCGATTCGCCAGCAATCCAGTGCGGCCATAGCCGGAGATCGAGCCGAAGATCAGGCGCGGATTGCCCGCCGCCAAAGTCTCATAGCCCAGGCCGTAGCGCTCTATCGCGCCGGTGCGCATCGATTCGACCACCACGTCGCATTTCGCCGCCAGCGCCCGCACCGCAATAGCGCCTTCCGGCTGGGTAATGTCGATGGCGAGCGAGCGCTTATTGCGGTTCACCGCCAGGAAGTAGGATGATTCCTGCTCGCTGCCGGCGGGGCGGTAGGCGCGGGTTTCGTCGCCGCCGTCGGGATTCTCCACCTTCAGCACGTCGGCGCCCAGATCGGACAGCATCATCGTGCAGAACGGCCCGGCCAGCACGCGGGTCAGATCGAGAATGCGCACGCCAGCCAGCGCGGTCTCTGGTGCGTCTGGATTGGGTTGAGTGTCTGACGTGGCTGCCGGCATGGCGAACTCTCCCAAAGGGTGCTGCGATGAAGCATTGCGGCAGACCGCGCGGTCTGCAATCGTTTCTTTGGACCAAACCCTAAACCAGGAGCCAAGGCGATGTCTGGAGACAAAGTGAGTGTCAGCGTCGAAGTGCAAGATGATGCGTTAACATTCCTCAGCGAAATGGCGGAAAAGTACGAGATGCCGGATCGTGACAAGGCGTTACGCGCGCTATTGGACTACGCCATGCAGGATGGCGACGCCGAGGCGATTTTCGGGGAGGTGCGATGCCTGCGATGCGAGGATTAGTTACCATGCGCCAGACATTTCTCCACCTGATCGCGTCGCTCGCCCTGGCCGGTATGGCGTCGAACGCCGCAGCCGATGAGATCGGCCGCGTCGATACCGCCTTCAACTGGGTCGGCGCGAATAAGCATATCGCAATCGAAGCCTTCGACGACCCGAAGGTCGAGGGCGTCACCTGCTATCTGTCCAAGGCAAAGCAGGGTGGCATTTCCGGTGCGGTCGGTGTGGCCGAGGAGACGTCCGACGCCTCCATCGCTTGCCGCCAGGTCGGGCCGATTAAGTTTACTGACGAGATCGAGACCGATGAGGACGGCGAGGAAGTTTTCCGCGAAAGCCGCAGCTTCTTCTTCAAGCGGCTGCGCGTCGTGCGCTTCTGGGATGCCAAGCGCCGGGTCCTGGTCTACCTGACCTATTCGGACAAGCTGATCGATGGCTCGCCAAAGAACTCGATCACTGCGGTCGCGCTGATGCCATGGGGTTCAACCATGCCCGGCCCGATCAAGACCAAGTAGCGAGAGGCCGCACCGCCCATGCGCGTAGAAATAGGATCGTGCGCCGATCCTTTGTCCGCTCAGGCCGGCGGGCGGATGGCGGCAGCGCGGACGCCGGCATCGACATGGGTTTCGTACTTGGTGAAGTTCTCGGCGAAACGCGCGGCCAGTTCGCGGGCCGTCTCGTCGTAGGCGGCCTTGTCCGACCAGGTGTTGCGCGGGTTCAGCACCTCGTCCGGCACGTCCGGGCATGTGGTGGGCACGTGCAGGCCGAACACGGGGTCGGCGGTGGTCGGCACGTCGGCCAAGCGACCGTCGAGCGCGGCCCGCACCATCGCCCTGGTGTGGGCGATCTTCATGCGTTGGCCGACGCCGAACGCGCCGCCACTCCAGCCGGTGTTGACCAGCCAGCAGTTGACCTCCGTCCCAGCGATCTTATCGCCCAGCAGCTTGGCATAGACATCGGGGTGCCGCGTCATGAATGGCGCGCCGAAGCAGGTGGAAAAGGTCGCCTGCGGCTCGTTTACGCCCTTTTCCGTGCCGGCGACCCGTGCGGTATAGCCCGACAGAAAGTGGTACATCGCCTGCTCGACCGTCATCTTCGAGATCGGCGGCAGCACGCCGAAGGCATCCGCCGTCAGCATGACGATATTGGTCGGCTGCGGGCCCAAGCCCGATTCGCTGGCGTTCGGGATATAGTCGAGCGGGTAGGAAGAGCGGGTGTTCTCCGTCAACTCCTTGCTGGTCAGGTCCAGTTGGCGCGTTTCCGGGTCCATCATGACGTTTTCGAGCACGGTGCCATAGCGGTGCGAGGCCTCGAAAATCTCCGGCTCGGCATCGGCGGACAGGTTGATCACCTTGGCGTAGCAGCCGCCCTCAAAATTAAAGAGGCCGTTGCTGGACCAGCCATGCTCGTCATCACCGATCAATGTGCGCGATGCATCGGCGGAGAGGGTGGTCTTGCCTGTGCCGGAAAGGCCAAAGAACACTGCGGCGTCGCCGTCCTCGCCGATATTGGCGGAGCAATGCATCGGCATGACGTTTTCCGCCGGCAGCACGTGGTTCAAATAGCTGAACACCGACTTCTTCGCCTCGCCAGCGTAGGAGGTGCCGCCGATCAGCACCATGCGGTGGCTGAAGCTCATGGCGATGACGGTGCCGCTGCGGCAACCGTCCAACCCCGGATCGGCCTGGAATCCCGGGACCTGGATGACCGTGAAGTCCGGCTCGAAGCCTTTGAGGTCGGCGGCAGGCGGGCGGATGAAAATG
>CAXBDI010000017.1:0-43702 GCA_963974445.1 uncultured Alphaproteobacteria bacterium | reverse complement strand
AAACTATCGGGCAGGCCAAAATTCGTGTAGAAGGCCGGATGCCGTGAAGCTGCATGCACAGCAAGGGCCAGGGCCGATGCGTCCGGCGATCGTTGCTTGAACCAAGAGCGAAACACGTTATCTGTCACTTCCCATCGAATGCAGAAACAGGAATTTAGGATGCAAGATCGCCGCTCGCTGCGCGACACGTGCGCACGATGGTTCGCCCTCGCTCTGGGCGCTGCGGTTCTGGCGGGCTGTGCCGTTAAGGAAACGCAGCACGGCCATCAACTGCCTCAAGGCATTGTCGCGGCCTTACAAGCGCCGAACCTGAGCCAGGATCAAGTGATACAATTGTTGGGCACGCCCAGTTCCGAATCGGCGTTCGACCCCGGGGTTTGGTATTACATTTCGGAGGTGCACCAGGGCGTCGCCTTCTTCCAGCCGGAGGTCGTCGACCGTAAGCTGCTGATCCTGCGGTTCGACGCCGAACGAAAGCTGGAGAGCATCTCGACCCTGTCGAAGACCGACGGCGAAGAGGTGACCTTGGTCGCCCGCGAGACGCCGACCGAAGGCCACAAGCTCACCTTGCTGGAACAGTTGCTCGGCAACCTAGGCCGGTTCAAGTCGAGTGACAACTGAGGTTCACTCGATCGAACCGCCCGGACTACAGCACTCCTTCTCCATCGGACTTGACTGGATCTGGCATTGATTTAGAGCCGCAAAGTGCCTTTAGCGACAATATTGCGCTGGATTTCATTCGATCCGGAATAGATCGAGGCAGCGCGCAGAAAGGCGTAGTTAGGCATCAGACCATTGAAATAATCGGCGCCCACCGGCTCCTCGTTCCAGCCGAATCGCAGCGCTTCCAGGTTGAACGGCTGGCTGTAGTAGGCGCCGGCTTCGGTCCCGATTTCCGTCACCAACTGCTGCACTTCCGAGCGGCGCACCTTGATCATGTTGGCCGCCGCGCCGATTTCCTTGTTGGAGGTGTAAGCCGACAGTGTTTTCAGCACAAACTGTTCGACGCCCATCAACTGCACTTCGGCGTCCATCAGCTTGCGACGGAAGTCGAAATCGTCGATCAGGCGATTGCCGTCGCTGTCGCGCTCCTGCTCGGCGATTTCCTTGACCCGGCGCAGCGCGATCTTCACCTCGGCGCAGGAGCCGCCGCCCATGCGCTCGTGTCCCAGCAGGAATTTGGCGATGGTCCAGCCGCGGCCCTCCTCGCCGACCAGCGAGCCATCAATTGGCACGCGCACGTCGGTGTAGAAGGTTTCGTTGGTGTGATGCAGGCCATTCAAGGTGATGATGGGCCGAATTTCGATACCCGGCGTCTTCATATCGAAGATAAGGAAGCTGATGCCGTCCTGCTTCTTCGCCTCCTGGCTGGTGCGGACCAGACAGAAGATCCAGTCGGCGTGATGCGCCAGCGAGGTCCAAATTTTCTGGCCGTTGATGACGTAATGATCGCCATCCTTCACCGCCCGCGTCTTCAGGCTGGCAAGGTCGGAGCCGGAGCCCGGCTCGGAATAGCCCTGACAGAACACCCGCTCGCCGGAGAGGATTTTCGGCAGGTGCTCGTCTTTTTGCGCCTGCGTGCCGAAAGCCATCAGCACCGGCCCGCACATATTCAGGCCAAAGCTGGAAAGCCGCGGCGCACCGGCGAGCCCCGCCTCCTCATCGAAGATATAACGATGCACGGCGTCCCATTCGCAGCCGCCATACTCTTTCGGCCAGTTCGGTGCGATCCAGCCCTTTTTGTAGAGGATTTTATGCCAACGCATATAGTCGTCTTTTTGGATCTCCATGCCCGCCAAATGCTTTTTGGCAATATCCTGTGGCAGGTTCTCGTCGATGAAAGCACGGACTTCCTGGCGGAATTCTTCTTCTTCAGGGCTGAAAATCATGGAGCATTCCTCTATCGTTGCGGACGCGATCACTGCGCGGCTTAGCCTGAAGCTTACGCCAACTGCCCCCGCTAGCCCAAGCGGAAACGTGCGGCTATGGTCTGGCGTCAACAACGGCAAACTGAGGAGCGGCGGCAAGTGGCCTTGCGCGTAGGAGTGGAAATCGGCGGCACCTTCACCGATCTGGTCGCCTTTCGGGATGGGGCGGTGCAGGTCGCGAAGGTGCCCTCGACACCGGCCAGCCCGGATATCGGCGCGTTCAATGCCATTGCCGCAGCGGGTCTGAGGCCCGCCGATATGGCGGATCTCGGCCACGGCTCCACCGTCGCCACCAATGCGGTGCTGGAGCGCAAGGGCGCGCGCGTCGCCTTCGTGACGACTGCCGGCTTCCGCGACGTGCTGTTCCTGGCCCGCCACGACCGCCGCAACATCTACGACCTGCATTATCAGAAGCCGGCACCGGTCGTGCGCCGCGCCGATTGCTTTGAGGTGGGCGAGCGCGTTTTGGCCGATGGCAGCATCGAGATACCGCTGGATGCCGCCGCGCTCGATGCGCACCTGCTGCCGGCGCTGAAAGCCGGCAGCTACGATGCCGTCGCGGTCTGCCTGCTCAATTCCTATGCCAACGACACGCACGAGCGCGCTGTGGCCGACCGCATCCGCGACGCGCTGCCGGATGTGTTCGTCACCGGCTCCGCCAGTGTGATCCGCGAATTTCGCGAGTACGAGCGCGCCTCGACGACCACCTTGGCCGCCTTCGTTCAACCGGTGATCGACCGTTACCTGAGCCGGATCGAGCAGCAACTGGCCGAAGCCGCCTTCACCGGGCGCTTTACCGTCATGCAGTCGAACGGTGGCCGCCTTCCCGCTGCCGGCATGCGCAGCAACGCCATCACCGCCCTGTTCAGCGGCCCGGCCGCCGGCGTGGTCGGTGCGGTGCGGCAGGCAGAGCGCTCCGGCTACAAGAACCTGATCACCTTCGACATGGGTGGCACCTCGACCGATGTTTGTCTGGTCGATGACGGTCAGCCGGCCATTGCGCCGGAGACCGAAATCGACGGCCTGCCGATCCGCACGCCGGTGCTCGACATCGTCTCCGTCGGCTCCGGCGGTGGCTCCATCGTCTGGGTCGACGACGGCGGACTGCTGCGTGTCGGGCCGGAAAGCGCCGGCGCCGACCCCGGCCCCGCCTGCTATGGCAAAGGCGGCCAGCGTCCGACCATCACCGACGCCCAGGTCATCGTCGGCGCGGTCAGGCCCGAGGGCTTTCTCGGCGGCAAGATGGCCATCGACGCCGAGGCGGCGCGCCTTGCGTTTGGGCCGGTCGCAGACCATTTCGGCATGAGCATCGAGCAGGCCGCCGATGCGGCCATCCGGGTGGCCAACAACTCTGTCGTCCGCGCCATCCAGCTGGTTTCGACCGAGCGTGGCCGCGACCCTCGCGATTATGCGCTGGTGCCGTTCGGCGGTGGCGGCCCGCTGCACGCCGCCAAGATCGCCGAGGAGTTGGGCATTGCCCACCTGGTCGTGCCGCCGAATCCCGGTGTGCTCAGCGCCTACGGCCTGCTGGCCAGCGATTTCACCAAGCACGACAGCCTGACCCGCAAGCTGAACGCCGCCGATGCCGCCGCGGAGGCGCCTGCGTTACTGGCGGGCCTCGCCGATGGGCTGGCGCAGGAATTCGCAGTGCTGGGGCTGGAAGGCGCTCCGGCCTTCGCTTATTCGGCAGACATGCGCTTCGTCGGCCAGGCGTTCGAACTGGCGGTGCCCCTGCCGGATCACGCCGGCGAGCGGCTGAGCCAAGCCGACCTGCGCCGAGGCTTCGACCAGGCGCACCGCCAGGTCTATTTCCAACCCGCCGATCCCCGCCGCCCGGTTGAGGTGGTGGCCCTTCGCGTCGCGGCGACGCTGCCAGCCGGCGACCTGCCGGCCCTATCCATCGCGCGCGAGGAGGTGCAACCGGCGATTGACGCCCGCCTCTTCGACGATGGCGACTGGTGCGAGGGCCGGTTGGCCGATATCGCCTCCATCGGTCCGGGCAAGGCGTTGGTAGGCCCGTTAATTCTGGCAGGCCCCACCTCCACCACCTATGTTCCAGCCGGCTGGTTGGCGGAGTTGGATGCCCACGACAATCTCATTATGACCAGGGAAGCAAAGTGATGGCCTCGCGCGTTTCCTTCCGGCGTCTTTGCGAGGAGCCGCAGGCGACGCGGCAACCCATCAGCGCTGGCGATGAGATTACCTTCTGGTGGATTGCTTCGGCTACGCCTCGCAATGACGCCGTTAGAGATATGGAGAACGTTCAATGACCCTCGTCGCCACCCGTTTGGACCCCATCGACTACGCCGTCATCTCTCAGGCAATTCAGGCCGCGGCGGATGAGGCGGGTGCGAAGCTGATCCGCTCCGCCTACACGCCGATTCTGCGGGAGGCGCGCGACGGCTCCGCCGCGATCCTGGATGCCAAAGGCAATGTCATCGCGCAGGCGGACCTGATCCCGATGCAACTCGGCGGCATTTCCGCGACCTGCAAGCCCTGTCTGGAGGCGCATCCGCCGGAAACGCTAAAGCCCGGCGACTTTCTCATCAACAACGACCCCTATCAGGGCGGTCAGCACCTGCAGGATATCTTCATTTTCTCGCCTGTGTTCGTCGATGGCGCGGTCATCGCGTTCTCGGCCAGCGTCGCCCATCACCTCGACCTCGGCGGCGGCGCGCCGGGCCTGAACATGGGCGCGCCGGACGTGATTGCGGAAGGTCTGCGCCTGCCGCCCTCCAAATGGAATTGGCATGAGGATTGGAACGGTGGCCGCCTGGAACAGTTGATGCGCCTGAACGGACGGGTGCCCGACCTGTTTATCGGCGACCTGAACGCCCAATTCGCCGCCAACGCCATCGCCGAGGCCCGCCTGCAGCAACTCTCGGCCAAATACGGCACCGCCAAGGTGACCGCCGCCATGAGCGAACTGCTGGACTATTCCGAGCGCCGGGTGCGGGCCGGCATTCTGGCGGCACCGGACGGCGTCTATCACGGCGAGGCGGCGATGGATGATGATGGTGTCGGCGACCAGCCGGTCTGGCTGCGCTGCACAGTGACGATCAAGGGCGACGCGCTCACAGTGGATTTCGCCGGCACCGACGCCCAGGTCGCGACCAACGTGAACTGCCCGTTCGCCTCGACCCTGGCCGCCGCGCTTTCCTGCGTGAAGTCAGTGCTGACTGCGCCGGACATTCCCTTCAACGAAGGGCTGAAACGCCCGATCACCGTGACCGCGCCTTATGGCTCGATCCTGAACCCACGCCCGCCGGCCCCGGTGCGCGCCCGGCTGCTGCCGGCCTATCGCGCCTACAACGCCGTGATGGCGGCGTTGGCGCAGGCCGTGCCGGAGCAGGTGATTGCACCGGGCTTCGATTCGACCACCAGCTTCTGCCTCTCGCATCTGGGTGAGAACGGCTACAGCGTCTATCTGGAAATTTTCGGCGGCGGCTATGGCGGCGGTGTCGGCTCCGACGGTTGCGACGCCGTCGACTCGCCGCTCTCCAACTGCTCGAACACGCCGGTCGAATCGCTGGACATCGACTACGACTTCTTCCGCGTCGTCGACTACGCGCTGGAGGCCGAGAGCTTCGGCGACGGCCAGCACCGTGGCGGTGCGGGCTTCCGGCGACGCTACAAGATCCTGAAAGACGGCGCCAAGCTGCAAACCTATTCCGACCGTTTCCGCCGCCCGGCGGAGGGGCGCTTCGGCGGCGAGCCCGGCACTGTCGGCCGCTCCACCGTGTTCCGCAACGGCGAGGCGATAGCCCTGCCCGCAAAAGGCAGCTTCACCTTCCAGGCCGGCGACGAGATCGAGATCGCACCGGGCGGCGGTGGCGGCTATGGCCTGCCTGCCAAACGCCAGCCGGCAGCGCGAGAGCGCGACGCGGCGGATGGCATGGTCAGCGCAGAAGCCGGGCGGCGGATCGCCGCGGAGTGACCGTCGCTAAACCGGGTTCCGCTGGATCAACTGGCGAGCGATGATGATGCGTTGTAACTCGTTGGTGCCCTCGCCGATGCACAATAGTGGCGCATCGCGGTAGAGGCGCTCCACGTCGAACTCCTTGGAGTAGCCGTAGGCGCCGTGGATGCGCATGCATTCGGTGGCGTTAAACAGCGCGGTTTCGGTTGCGAACAGCTTGGCCATGCCCGCCTCCATATCGCAACGCTCGCCGGCATCGTAGGCTTCGGCTGCGGCCCGCATCAGGTGGCGCGAGGCCTCCAGCCGCGTCGCCATGTCGGCCAGCTTAATCGCTATGGCCTGATGGCTGCCGATGGGCTGGCCGAAGGTCTCCCGCTCCTGGCTGTACTTGACCGCCAGATCCAGCGCCGCCCGCGCGACGCCAACACCGCGGGCGGCGATGTTGATGCGCCCCAACTCCAACCCGCCGAGCGCGTGCGGCAAGCCCCTGCCCTCCTCGCCGCTGATCAACTGATCGGCGGGAATGCGGTAGTCCTCGAACACCAACTCCGCCGAATCGATGCCCTTGTAGCCCAGCTTCTCCAGCTTGCGGCCCACAGTGAAGCCATCGCGCTTATCCGCCAGGAATAGGCTGGTGCCCTTGTGCCGCGGCTGCGCGCCCGGATCGGTCTTCACCAACAGCGCAAAGCACGAGCCGTAAATGCCGTTGGAAATCCAGGTCTTGGTGCCGTTGATGATGTAGTGGTCGCCATCACGCTTCGCCACCGTGCGGATCGCCTGCAGGTCGGTGCCGCAATTCGGCTCCGTCAGTGCCAGACCGCCGCGGATTTCGCCGGTTGCGAACTTCGGTAGCCATTTGCGCTTTTGCTCCTCGGTCCCGAAGCGCACCACCGCCGACGCCATGATCAGATGCGAGTTGAAGATGCCGGAAAGCGACATCCACACCGCCGACACGCGCTCGACGATTTTGGCGTAGGTGGTCGCCGGCAGGCCGAGGCCGCCGTATTCCTCGGGAATGATGGCGCCGAACAGCCCCAACGCCTTCATGCCCTCGACGATGTCATGCGGGTATTCGTCCGCATGATCCAGGCGCATCACATGCTGGCGCACGTCGCGCTCCAGAAACTTGTCGATGGCATCCAGGATCTGGGACTCGTCCTCGGCGGAGATCGGGCGGGCGGGCGCGTTCATCGGCTGCGAACCTTTCGGGCGAGGCATTAGGGCGTCATCTGCATGGCCAGTAGCCCGGCAATGTCGGGCGTAGGGTCGCGGCCTGTCAAGCGCGGCCGGTAGAGGTTGCAATTCCAGGTGACGACTTGTAGAAGGCCGGTCTCCAACCCTGGTCCCATCGTCTAGTGGTTAGGACATCAGCCTTTCACGCTGAAGACACGGGTTCGAGTCCCGTTGGGATCACCAGTCCTATTTTTGGAGCCAGGCGCGCGAACGGACAGTGGGTTCGCCCCGTTACATCACCGGCGCGGCAGTTCCACGATGGCGGAGCCCATTGCCGACAACTCGCCGTCCTGGTTCACGGCCCGCTGTGAAATCTCGACCATAGCCTTGCCGTCCTCGACGAATTTGCGGACGACCGTACTATTGATCAGGATGACGTCGCCCACGGGATTATGGCGCCGCACCTGGCATTTGGCCTTCTGCAGAAAGCCGGCGTCGCCCATCCAGTTGGTGATCTGATGCGTCAGCCAGGAGCAGCGCTCGGGACCGTAATCATAGGCACCGGGCGCGCCGACCTGCAGCGCGAATTCTTCCTCCCAATGCACCCGCTCCGGGCAATCCGGGATGCCGCGGCGGTTCTTGATGCCCAATCCTGGGTGGCTCGCCACCTGCCGCCACGCCAGCTTGTTGGCGCGGATATAAAGCCCGCCCCAGCCTTGGGCATAGGCGATGAAGCCGGTGACGGTCATGGGCCCTTTTACCATGGTCGGCAGATCTTCACCCTCCCGCACATCGTCCCAAAAGCGCGGCTCGCCCCCCCGGATTGTCTCCTGCTCATAGAAGCGGAAATAGGTGTCCAATTCCTCCTGGGAGTAGACCCGCGGCTCCCGCGCTCGAACTTCGGTGTATTTCGTGCCCTTTTCCCGCGCCTGGTCGCGGTCGGTGCGGAAGCACCAGCTATCGGCTTCGGCCAGCAGGTTATCATCCGGGTCGTAGAATTTCACATGGTAGATCTGCTGAATCGCCCGGCCGGCAAAGCGTGTGTCGTGCTCGACCAGGTCCTTGAGCCAAGCCTCGGTTCGGACTTCGGTGTTGCGCGGAACCGGCCGGTGCCAGGTCCAATCGGCGCCGGACCACATGGCATGGACACCGGGCAGACCGCCGACATAGCCGGAGATGATCCGGCTGGTTGCGAACAGAAAGCTGGGCGGCGCGATCACGTCGCCGAACCTGGTCTGCTTCGCATACTTGGGATCGCACCACAGCGGGTTATCGTCGCCAATGCCGTGGGCATAGTGGCGGATGTTGTCGCGGGTCGCCTCATAACACCACGGCTCGACCGTGTTCTCGATCTTGACGCCGATGCGCCGGCGCAGCGCTGCCAGCCCGTCTTCCGTGATCTTCGGGAATTTTTCTTCGGTTGCTGCGGGCATAATATTCTCCTCAAAACTGCTAATATTTTGCCTGACCGGAATGGCAAGAGGGCTGCGCCGCGGCTTGCGATCGGCGTCGGGCCTAGTAAATCCCACCCATTTGCCTGCGGATCTGACGGTTGCCTTGCTCAGCCTGGCCGTCGGACGGCTCTGCGCCATCTGCCGTGACCGGACCGGCCGCACCAGGCTCGGTACCCGGCCGAAAGGCTTCCAGAATGATATCGGTATCGCCGGGCCCGGGCAGCTTACCGGTTTTCCGGTTGATTCGCACGAAGCGGACGCCTTCCGGCGCGCGGAACGGGTGCGCCGGATACAACTTCACCGCATCGCGCATGAAGTCGCCGAAGATCGGCGCGGCGACCCGGCCGCCGGCTTCGTTCGGCCCCAGGCTCTTCGGCTGATCGAAGCCGACGAAGATGCCAACGGCCAGATTGGAGCTGAAGCCGATAAACCACGTGTCGCGCGCATCGTTGCTCGTGCCGGTCTTGCCAGCAAGCGGCACGCCCTCGATCTTCGCCCGCGTCGCCGTCCCGCGGTCGATCACACCTTGCAGCATTGTGACGATCTGATAGACCGCGACCGGATCGTCGACCTGCTCCGGCTCCCATGCCGGCAAGGGTACCTTCTCCATAGATGCATCGGCGCCGGTGCATCCCGGGCAAGCACGCTCGTCATGGCGGTATTGGGTGGCGCCGGTGCGGTCCTGGATGCGGTCGATGAAGCTGGGTTCGATCCGCTTGCCGCCGTTGACGAACATGGCATAGGCGGTGGTCAGTTTCAGCAAAGTCGTCTCGCCGCTGCCCAGCGCCATCGCCAGCACCGGCGGCATTTCCTCGGCGACCTTGAAGCGTTCCGCGGTCTCGGCGATCTTGGCCATGCCCACCTGGTTGGCGAGACGCACGGTCATCAGGTTGCGCGACAGCTCTATGCCCAGGCGCAACGGCGATGGACCGTAGAACTTACCGCTGCTGAAGTTCCCTGGTTTCCAGCCGCTGCCCAGCACTGTGGGATCGCGCATGACGAACGGCGCGTCCTGGATGATGGTCGCCGGCGTGAAGCCGTTGTTGAGCGCCGTCAGATAGACGAAGGGCTTGAACACAGAGCCCGGCTGGCGCTGCGCCTGCACCGCGCGGTTGAATTCGCTGCGGCGCGCGTTGTAGCCGCCAACCATCGCCAGCATCCGCCCGGTAAAGGGATCGACCGCGATCAGCGCGCCGTCCGCTTCGGGCGCCTGGGTCAGCGCATACTGTCCGTCCGGCAGTGCCTTGCCGTCTGCATCGGTGGGGCGGACCAGCACGACATCGCCAACCGATACGACCTGGTCAGGCCGTTTCGGGTCGGCGACCCGGCGATAATTCTCCTGAAAAGCCCCCGCCCAGGTCATTTGCTTGAACGGGATAACTCCGGCGGTTCCGTCCCCGAGGCCAATGGTGACTTCGGACTTGCCGACCTCGCGCACGACCGCCAACAGCGTTTCCTCACCGGGGTCCGGGTGGTCGGTTGCGGCGAGCGCCGCCTGCCAATCGCCGCCCACATCGATCTTCGCCAAGGGTCCGCGATAGCCATGGCGGCGGTCATACGTCTCCAGGCCGCTGCGCAGCGCAGCCTGCGCCAGGGTTTGCAGCCGCGGGTCCATCGTTGTCCGCACGGAAAGGCCGCCCTCGTAGACCCGCTTGTCGCCGAACCGCGTCGTCAGTTCGCGGCGCACCTGTTCGGCAAACCAAGGCGCCGGCTGCTGCCTATCCTTCTCCAACCCGGGCGCCAGCAGCGGCTTGGCACGCGCGGCGGCGAGCGTCGCCTGATCGATCAGCCGCTCCTCCGCCATCCGTTGCAGCACGATGTTGCGGCGGGTTGTGGCCTCCTCGCGGTCGCGAACCGGATGATAGGTGCTGGGCGCCTTTGGCAGTCCCGCCAGATAGGCCACTTCGCCCGGCTCTAGCTCGTCCAGCGACTTGCCGAAATAACGCATGCTGGCCGCCGCGACGCCGTAAGCGCCCGCGCCCAAATAGATTTCGTTGAGGTAGAGTTCCAGGATCCGGCTTTTCGGCAGCGCCCGCTCGATGCGGAATGCCAGGATCGCCTCTTTGATCTTGCGCTCATAGGAGACCTCGCCCGACAGCGAGAAGTTCTTCGCCACCTGCTGTGTGATCGTCGAACCGCCGACCAGCCGCCGCCCGGTGCCCAAATTGCGCAGATTGGTGATCGCAGCGCGCAGGACGCCCTTAAAATCGATACCGCGATGCTGGTAGAAGCTGTCGTCCTCCACCGCCAGAAATGCGTTCTTGACCAGCGGTGGGATTTCCTCGATCGGCACGAACACCCGGTTTTCGATGGCGTATTCCGCCATCAGCTCGCCATTGCTGGCGTGCAGGCGCGTGGTGATCGGCGGGACATAAGTCTCCAGCGCGCGGTTGTCCGGCAGGTCCTGGCTGAAGTGATAGACAACAGCGATCACCGCCGTGACGCCAACCATCGTCAGCACGACAAAGGCCAATAGGCCGCGCAATAACCAACGCTTCATCTGTTCGCTTTCGCAAGAGTGTCGAGCGCAGCATGTTCCTACGCGTTGTCGCAACTAAGGTCGACTCCGGCCAGCCACGGGTTTTAACGGTCCGCCGCGGTTTTTGATCCCCAGCGCTCGACGAAGAAATTGTCGGTGGCGGCGACAATGCCTTCGATAATCGCGCTGCGGTGCTTGCCGGACAGCAATAACCGCTCCTCCTCCGGGTGAGACAGAAAGCCCAGTTCGATCAAGGCCGCCGGAATGTCCGGAGCCTTGAGGACGGCAAAGCCGGCCTGCCGGTGTGGCCGGTCCAGCAGCGGCACCCGCAGCACCATGGTCTGAACCAGTTGATTGGCAAAGCGGACGGAGCGGTTTTTGGTCTCACGTTGCGCCAGGTCGATCAAGATAGAGACCACATCTGGTTGCTCGTCGGTCAGGTTCAAGCCGCCCAGAACATCCGCCTTGTTCTCGCGCTTGGCAAGGGCGCCAGCCTCTTCATCGGATGCCTGATCCGACAATGTATAGACGGAGAGACCGCGCGCCTCGGAACGCAACGCCGAATCGGCGTGCAGTGACAGAAAAAGGTTGGCGCCATGCCGGCGGGCGATCCTGGTGCGTTCGCGCAACGGCAGGAACCGATCGTCGTTGCGGGTGAGCACGACGCGGTACCGGCCAGTCGCTTTCAAGGCCGTGGCCAACCGCTTGGCCATAGCAAGGGTTACCGCCTTTTCCTGCGTGCCTCTGCGTCCGGACGCGCCGGGATCGACACCGCCATGCCCCGGATCGAGCACGACCAGCGGCGCCGGCCTCGACTCCCCCCCGGCCGGCCGCGGCGGGGGTAAGGGAACCGCTTGGAAATCGCCAAAGCGCTGCGACTTATAGTTGCGGATCTGTCGCCATCTCACCGTCAGCGCGTATTGCCGGCCATGCGGCACCAGCGCGGCGCTGTCGACGGCAATCGGCGCCTCCAGGTCCAGGACAATGCGCAGCGTGCCGGTGCGGAAGTTGCCGCGGCGCACGTCGCGGACGCCGCCGCTCTGCCTGGCCACCCGTGTCAGTTGGGCAGGCGGCGAACGCCAGTCGACAGCCGGCATATCCACCACCAACCGCAGCGGCGACGCCAACGTGAATATTCTGAAATCGATCGGCTGATCGACAATGAAGCGCACGGTCGTTTCGCGTTCGCCAGCCGAAAGTTGGACATCGACGACCTGCGGCGGCGGCGCTGCGCGGCTGAGACCAGTAATCATCACGACCGCCAACGCCGACAGCAGGCAAGGTATCAGGTAAACGCCTGTCGGCCACGCCAGGCGCAATAATCCGGCCAGCGTCCGGGCCACAGGTCCGGCGGTTGGGTGATCGCTTGTCATCGCTTACCGCTGACACCGATTCGTGTGAATGCAACCGACTTTCTCAAGTCGGAGTCAGGCCGCAACACCACAACTCCAATTTCGCAGCCGCGGCAACGGGCGCAAGCATCGTCAATTGCTACTATAGTCAAAAGTGTCTATGTAAGGGCATCAGACGGATGGTACGTGGTGCGCCGTTCTGCCCCTCGGCCATTTTCTGCCGAGCGACAGCCGAACCGTAGCGTCGACGATTACGCTTACAGGGCGGCGTTAGGCCGAAGAGATCGCACCGCATGTTCCCCGTCGATGATTTTGAGGAGGCTTGAGCGCTGTTGCACCCAACACCCGTGCGAATCGATTGCAAAATCGCGCGTTTCGCGGTGCTACAGTTATGCTCCCGCCGATCTACCCCATACAACACCGAACGGCTTTGCCGGATCAGTTCGCATCGCGCGCGCCATTCGTCCGTCGGCCTTGGCATCCCTGATGAGGGTTCCGAGTTCGAGCGATTGGCACACCGTCTCCCGATGATGCACCGCGCGCCTGAAAACCGAACGCCTCCCGGCGCCCCATCGGCCGTTCGCCGATCGGAGACCAGACTTTATGACCAAGCGGATGTTAATCGATTCCAGCCACGCGGAGCAAACGCGCGTGGTGATCATGGACAACGATACGTTGCTGGAGTTCGATTCTGAACTCAGCAACCAGCGTAGCCTCAAAGGCAATATTTACCTCGCGAAGATCACTCGCGTGGAGCCGTCGCTGCAGGCGGCCTTCGTCGACTATGGCGGCAACCGCCATGGGTTCCTGCCGTTCAGCGAGATTCATCCCGACTACTACCGCATCCCGGTAGCAGATCGGGAGGCGCTGCTGGCCGATCAGGCCCGCAGCCGCCGCAGCTCTGAATTCGACGACGACGAGGACGACGACGATAGCGCCGAAGACCGCGACGACGATGCGGTCGAAACGCTGAACGCCGACGGCGAGAGCGGCGACGGCTCAGATGGCGGCGATAACGGGTCCGAAGACGATCAGCCTGACGCCGGCAATGGGCGCTCCAGCACGGCACTGGACGCCAGCAACGGCGAGTCGGTCGCGTTTGCAGACGACGATGCCTCGGAAGACGACGGCGACGATGGCGAGCGCGAGAGCGACGACGCCAATTCGTCAGACGCCGAGGACAGCGATGGCGACAGCCAGGCATCCGACGCCAAGCCGCGGCAACGCCGCAATGGCCGTGGCCGCTCCGGTGGCGGCAATGGCCGTGGCCGGCGCGGCGACGACCGCTCCGACCAGGGCCGCCGCAGCCCTCGGCCTCGCCGCTCCTACACCATCCAAGAGGTAATCAAACGCGGCCAGATCATGCTGGTGCAGGTGGTGAAGGAGGAGCGAGGCACCAAAGGCGCTGCCGTCACCTCCTACCTGTCGCTGGCCGGTCGCTATTGCGTGCTGATGCCAAACACGGCGCGCGGCGGCGGTATCAGCCGCAAGATCACCGCCGGCAACGACCGCAAGCGCCTGAAAACCATCGTCGACTCGCTGGATATCCCCGGCGGCATGGCGGTGATCGTGCGCACCGCCGGCATTGGCCGCACTAAGACGGATATCAAACGCGACTTCGACTACCTGGCCAAGACCTGGGAGCAGATCCGCGAGGTTACGCTGCAATCACGCGCGCCCGCGCTGATCTACGAAGAAAGTCAGTTGATCAAACGTGTGCTGCGCGACTCCTACAGCCGCGAGATCGAGGAAGTACTGGTCCAGGGCGACGCGGCCTACCGCGAGGCCAAGGACTTCATGAAGACCTTGATGCCGAGCCACGCCAAACGCGTGCAACCTTACAAGGACAGCTCACCGCCGTTATTCCATCGCTTCCGGGTCGATGCGCAGTTGGAGCAATTGCACTCACCCATCGTGCAACTGCGCTCCGGCGGCTATCTGGTCATCAATTCGACCGAGGCGCTGGTCGCCATCGACATCAACTCGGGCAAGGCCACGCGCGAGCGGCATATCGAGGAAACAGCCTACAAGACGAACATGGAAGCCGCGGAGGAGATCGCGCGCCAGTTGCGGCTGCGCGATCTGGCTGGCCTGATCGTCATCGACTTCATCGATATGGAGGACCGCCGCAACAACAGCGCGGTGGAACGGCGCCTGAAAGACGCCATGCGCGACGACCGCGCCCGCGTCCAGATCGGCCGCATCAGCCCGCTTGGCCTGTTGGAGTTGTCACGGCAGCGGCTGCGCACGTCGCTGCTGGAAACGATGATGCAGCCCTGCCCGCATTGCAACGGCATCGGTCGGATCCACTCGACCGCCACCAGCGCGCTCTACACGCTGCGGGCGTTGGAAGACCACGGCCTGCGCGGCCATGCCGGCGTCGCGCGGGTGACAACAGCGCCGGACGTTGCCTTCTACATCCTGAACGACAAACGCTCGGAACTGGTGCGGTTCGAGCGTGACTATAATCTCTACTGCCGGTTCGAACCGGACCCGACCTTGGTGTCTCCGGCAATGCGCATCGAGATGCTGGAGCGCACCGACGCACCGGCGGTGACCATCGCACCGCTGCCGCCGCCACTGCCGCTCGACGACGACGACGCGAGCGACGACGAGCAGGACGACCGGCTCGATGATCGCGCGCACAGTCGCGGCAATGGCCGTGGCGCCGAGAAGAGTGACGACGGTGCCCGCGGCAACAACGGCCAGCGGCGGCGCGGCGGACGCAATGCCGACGCCGATGACGAGGCGGATTCCGGGGACGACGCGGACCGCCGCCGGCGTGGCCGTCGCGGCGGCCGCCGCCGCAGGCGCGATGGCGAGGAAAGCCCGGAGGTCGAGGCGACCGGCCCAATCGCTCCGGCCAGCAACGGTCACGCTGCCGACACGGCAGACCAGGCGGATACATCGGAAGACGACGGCAACAACCGCAATCGCCGCCGCCGCCGTCGCCGTCGCACCCGCCCGGAGAGCAAATCCCTGCCCGGCGTCGCGATCTTCGCAAAGAGCGCCATGCCCTTGGCCTTCCACGTCGCGCCCGAGCCCACAGCCGGTGAATCGGAGCCGTCCAAAGCCCAAACGCCCGCCGAAAAGCCGGCAGAAGCGGAAGCACAACCGGCAGAGACTGCAGACGTGAAACCGCCTAAACCGGCAACGCCACGCCGGCGTTCACGGCGCGGCCGTCAGGGCGCCGATCGATCCAACGCGGATCAGCCGGCAGCCGATCGGACCGATCAGACTGGCGAAGCTTTGGAAGAGGCCTCTACCTCGGCCGAAACGGTCGCGAATGGCGCGGCGGAGCATCTGCCCGCAAGCGCAACCGGTTCGGATATCGAAGTGCCGAAGGCCGCCAACAGCGACGTTCCGGCGCCCGCCAACGACACCGATGCGTCCGACAGCGCTGCGGCGGCCACGGCGGCGGAATCGCCCGATGACCGGGCTAGCTCCAAGCATCCCGAACCAGTGGCGGCGGAGCCTGAGGCATCTCCGCCTCCTACCCAGGATAAAGTGATTGAGGCGGCGCCCGCCCCGGCCAACGACGGCGAGGCAGCGAAGCCGGAGGAACCGGCGGCAGCTGCGGCCGCACCGCCGCCAGACCCGAACCGCCCACGGCGGCGCGGCTGGTGGCAACGGCTGCTGGAATAGTCCAGTTTGCGCTAGACGCTGCCCGCGAACGGCTGCACGCTACCTGAGGATTCGCTTAGGGAGCTGACGATGACGGAGTTGACCCCGACACTGGTGTTGCGGGCCTATGCCATGGGCGTCTTCCCGATGGCCGAATCCCATGATGCCGATACGGTTTTCTGGGTCGATCCGCAGATGCGGGGCGTGCTGCCACTCGACCAATTTCATGTGCCGCGGCGCCTGAAACGCACCGTGCGTCAGGGCCGGTTCAAGGTGCGGTGTAGCACCGACTTTCAGGGCGTCATCGACGGCTGCGCCGAAGTGCGGGGCTCCCGCCGCGACACCTGGATCAACGACGAGGTCAGAGCGTTATTCCGCGCCCTGCACGCCATGGGCGTCGTGCACACGGTCGAGTGCTGGCGCGAGGAGAGGCTGGTCGGCGGCCTCTACGGGCTGCAACTGGGCGGCGCGTTCTTCGGCGAGAGCATGTTCAGCCGTGAGCGCGACGCCAGCAAGGTGGCGCTGGTACATCTGGTGGCCCGCCTGGTCTATGGCGGGTTTACCCTGCTCGACACGCAGTTTATCACCGACCACCTCGCTCGGTTTGGGACCGTCGAAATCCCGCGCAAAGCCTACCGTGCACAACTGGACTTGGCGATGACTGAATACGCAGAGTTCTCGCCCCACCTGTCGACAGAAGCGCTGCATGCGTTCCTGGACAACACCGCTCCGGCGCCGGAACTTCCCGAGTAGACGCTACTCCGCTGCTGTCGTCGCCTGGCGGTCTTCGTAGGTCTGGAAGAAGCGCTGCTTCGTGGCCTTCTGGTTCTCGTAGATTGAGCCTTGGTGCTTCGCCGCCGGCAGCGGCAGGCGCACGGGCACCGGCTCCACCCGCGGCTCGCGCGTGCTGACGCCGCGAGCCATGCGCGATTCGTAGTCCTCGTACGAGCCTTTCAGGTTCACCATCGGAAACGCATCCGCCGCCGCATATTCGGTCAACAGCAAGCGCCGCTGCCGGTTCGAGGTGTTCATGGCGGAGCCATGCACCGCCCTCACGTGATGGATGGTCATGGAGCCCGCCGGCCCGGTCAGCATCTGCGATGGGGAGACGTCCAGGCCGACCGTCGCCGGGTTGAAGGCGCCACAGAAAAAGCCGTCCGCGTCGTGATGATCGTAGACCGGCCCCTTGTGGCTGCCGGGCAGGACCATCAGCGGGCCGTTGCTCTCGTCGCAGTCGTCGAGCAGCAGGCCGGTCGCCAGCACGTCGTCGTTAGTATGCGGATAGAACGCCCAGTCCTGGTGCCATTCCACCGGCGCGCCATAGCCGGCGGCCTTCATGTTCATTTTGGCGCCATAGATGCGGATATTCTCGCCCAGGATTTGCGCCAACACGTCGGTGATGTCGGTATCGCAGAACAGGTCCCAGAAGAACGGGAAATGCTTGTGCGGCTCCTTGATCCGCCGCACCCGCGGGTTCCGTGGCGAGTGGCTGTCTTCCAAATCGTAAATGTCGTTATTGGCGGAGACCTCGCCAGCCCGGGCGATGATGCTTTCGGTCTCACTGCGCAGCTTTGCCAGCTTGGCCGGCGATAGCACGCCTTCGACGACAAGGTAGCCTTGCTCGTGATAATGCTCGATTTGGGATTTGGTCAGACGAACGGCCATGGCGGGGCTTCCTCTCGCACGATATTCTGCGATCATCTTGCGCCTTTCCGTGTTCAGCGACAACTGCCGTAGCGAAGCGGCCCACTTACCGGAAGTCCCACCAATGGCCGCGCTCGCGCCCTTCGTCTTCATCAGCCTGTGGTCCGGTGCGTTTATCGCGGTGCGGGCGGGATTGCCGGACGTGTCTCCGTTGTTTTTCCTTGCCGTCCGATTTGCCATTGCCGGCTCGCTGTTGGCGTTGGCGATGAGTCTTTGGCGGCCCGCACGCTGGCGCGACCTGCGTGGCAAGTGGGCGATTACGGCGTTAAGCGGCGTGCTGATGAATGGCGTCTATCTCTCTGCCGCATATCTGGCGATGACAGAGATCACCGGCGCGACAATGGCGCTGGTCGGCTCGCTGCAACCGATTATGGTGGCCGTGCTGTCGGGTCCGTTGCTCGGCGACCGGTTCAGCCCGCTGCAATGGCTGGGGTTCGCACTCGGCACCGCCGGCGTGGCCCTGGTCGCCGGCATCAACGTGCTGGAGCTCAAGACCGGCCCCGGCATGGCCTGGGCCATCGGCTCTGTCGTCAGCATGGTCGTCGGCACGCTGATCTTCATGCGCTACAGCCGCGGCGTGCCGGCAGCCCATGCCAACGCGGTGCAGTTGTTAGCGGCGGGGGTATTCTGCGGCGTGTTAATGCTCTTGTTCGAAGACGTGCGCGTCGCCTGGACGCCGGCGAGCGTCGGCACGCTGCTCTATCTGATCTTCGGCGTGTCGTTGGGCGGCATGGGTCTGTATCTGTTCATGCTGAACAGCGGCACGGCGGGCAAGGTGGCGGCGAATTTCTATCTGACGCCTGGGCTCACCGCCGTCTTCGGCTTCGTCCTATTGGGCGAAACGCTGCCGCCGACGGCACTGATTGGGTTCGCCATGGCGATGGCCGGAATCTGGCTGGTTCAAGGGCGCGGTATGCGGGCGCGCACCCGCGATTCGCGATAGATGACGAACAGGCCGCTGCCGACGATCACCGCGCCGCCGGCGATGGTGTAGGCGTCCGGCAAGTCGCCGAATATCACATATCCCAACAGCACGCTGGCGACGATCCGGGTGTAGTTGATCGGCGCGAGCAGCGATGCATCGGCGAGGCGGAACGCGTTGAACATGCAGATGTGTGCTGCCAGCCCGACGCACCCGGCGATAAAGACAAAGCCAAATTGGCCGAGCGTGATCGGCGTCCAGAAGAACGGCGCGGCCAGCACGGCCCCAGACGCGGCCGTGACCTGGGTGTAGAGCAGCGTCGTCATGGCCCCATCCTGGCCGGCCAATTTGCGTGTAATTAGTTGAAACAAAGCGAAAAATACGGCAGACGCTATCGGCAGCAGCGCCGCCCACTGGAACACCTCGCTGCCCGGGCGGACGACGATCATCGCGCCGGCAAGCCCGGCCAGCACCGCCGCCCAGCGCCGCCAGCCAACCGTCTCGCCCAGCATCGGACCGGCGAGCGCCACCATGAACAGCGGCCCGGTGAAATTGATCACCGTCGCCTCCGCCAGCGGTAAATATTGCAGCGAGGCAAAGATAAAGGTCAGCGACCCCAATATGCTCAAGCCTCTAGCGACCTGCAGGCCGGGCCGCTTGGTCCTGGCCAATGTGCGCAGATTGCGCCGCGTCACAGCGAAGTACAGCATCAACACCGTCAGCACGCTGACCAGATAGAGCCAGACCACCTGCACGCTGTGCATGCTCTGCCCCAGCACCTTGGCCATCGCATCGGCCAGCGCGATGAACGACAGGCCGAGCGTGAACACCAGCACGCCGGAGATTGTGGGAGAGAGGGTCAAGTGAAGGCGCCCCCCTTACCCAAACCCGCCGTCATTGCGAGAAGCCCCGCAGCGAAACGCAGGGGCGGCGTGGCAACCCATCATCGCTTGAGCTGGGAATGGCCGCCGATGGGTTGCCTCGTCGCTGCGCTTCTCGCAATGACGCCGAAAAGGGCGCCAGCAGCGCAAATTCTTCGGACGACATCACCCCTTGGCCTGCAGTGCGCTAATGCTAGTTTGCGAGTTGGTCAACTCCAGCGACATGCGCACGTCGATGATGACGGGCCCGTCATACGCCATCGCCTCGCGCAACACCGGCACCGCATCCTCCGGCGTCAAAATGCGCAGACCCTTGGCGCCGAACGCCGCGGCATAGGCAGCGAAATCCGGATTGCGCAGCGTCGTTACCGGATGCTCCCGGTTGGGGAAGTGTGTCTCCTGGTGAAAGCGGATGGTGCCATAATGGTTGTTGTTGGCAACGATGATCCGCGGTTTCGCGCCGGTCAGCATGGCGGTCGCGACCTCCGACCCGGTCATCAACGCGCCGCCATCCCCGGCCAGGCCGAACACCTGTCGCTCCGGAAAGCGCAGCGAAGCCGCGACCGCGGCGGGGATGCCCATGCCCATCGCGCCGATCTCCGAACCGATCAGGATGTTGGTGCGGCGGAAGTTGAAACGGTGATGCAGCCAACTGGCAAAATTGCCCGCGTCCGACGTGAAGATCGCATCCGGCGGCGCCAGCTCGTTCAGCGCGTCGATCACATGGGCAAGGTCGATGCCGTCGTCGGCCTCCCGCGCCGGTGCGCTAGCCGCCGCTGTATAAGCGCCATGCGCCCGCTCGATCCAGGCGGCGCGGGCGGCGGGCGGCGGCGGCGCGTTGCGCTCGGCCAGAGCTTGCAGGAAGCGCGGCGCATCGGCGACCACGCCCAGATCGGTGCGGAACCGCACGCCGATCTCCTCCGGGTCGGGATAGACATGCACAAAAGTCTGACCCTCGCCCGGGATGGTGTAGGCCAGGTTTGGGACTCCCGTCAGGCGCGTGCCGACCACGACGATCACATCGGCGTCCCAAGCGGTGCGGCGCACATCCATCGGCGGTCGGATGCCCAGTTCGCCGGCGTAGAGTGGATGGTCATGGTCGAAGACGTCTTCGTGCTCGAACACCGGCATCACCGGCACCTGAAACGCCTCGGCCACTTGAGCGAGCGTATCCCGAGCGCGGCCGGTATGCTCGCCGGCGATTAGCACTGGTCGCTCGGCATTCGCCAGCAGGTCCGCAACCGCGGTCACGTCCGCCTCACCCGCCGCGGGCCGCGAGATCGGCAGCGGGTCGAGCGGTTCGGCCTCGGTCATCGCCTCCAACACGTTGGTCGGCAGCGCGACAATCACCGGTCCCGGCGTGCCGGATTGCGCGACGTGGAAGGCGCGGGCGGTAATCTCCGCAATGCGATTCGGGTCGCTCACCTGCTCCACCCGCTTCGCCATATCGGCAAAGGTTCGAGAGAAGTCCATTTCCTGCGTGTGGCGCAGCCCCAGGCTTCTGGTCCCCACCTGCCCCAGCATCACCACCAGAGGCACGCCGCCCTGATGCGCGGAATGGATCGCGACCGAAGCATTCGTGGCACCCGGTCCGCGGCTGGCAAACACCACGCCGGGCCGGCCGGTGCACTTGGCGTCGGCCACAGCCATGAATGCCGCGCCGCCCTCGTGCCGGCAGGCGACGATGTCCAGCACCGGATCGTCGACCAGCGCATCCATGACCGCCAGATAGCTTTCGCCCGGAACGCAAAAGGCGCGGTCGACGCCATGGCGGCGCAAAGTCTCAACCAAAATCTTTGCAGCGGTCTGCGGCATCGTGATCCTCAATCGGGCAATAGGGGACATCAAGGCCAGGCACAGCCCTGTGGAGGCCGATTACATTGCCTAGAAATTGGCCAGCCTGCAACGGCGCTGCCATTGGCCATGGCGCAGCAATTGCTATACCATACAGACGCTGTTAGCGATCTTCGAACACGTAAGGACCGACCATGGACGCGCGAAACGCCAAATTTCAGATCGGGCAGGTTGTGCGTCATCGCCGCTACCCATTTCGAGGCGTGATTTTTGATGTGGACCCGACCTTCTCGAACAGTGAGGAGTGGTGGCTCTCCATCCCGGAGGAGGTGCGGCCTACCAAGGACCAGCCCTTCTACCATCTGTTCGCGGAGAATGCGGAGACCACCTACGTCGCCTATGTCTCGGAGCAGAACCTGCTGGTCGACGACAGCGGCAAGCCGGTGCGCCACCCCGATGTCAGTTCGGTGTTCTCTGGCATGCAGGGCGGGCAATACATCCTGCGCTCGGAACACGCCCATTGAGCCGGAAAGCCCCGAGCATGCGTGCGTTCGAAGGCATTCGCGTCCTGGATGCTACCCAAGGTGTCGCCGGTCCGCATTGCGGCATGCTGCTGGCTCAACATGGCGCCGATGTCGTTAAGCTGGAGCCGCTGGGTGGCGATTGGGGGCGGGCGCTCGGCCAACGCTATGGCGATCACTCCGCCTACGAACTGGCGGTGAACCGCGGCAAACGCTCGATTGCGGTCGATCTGAAACACGACTACGGCCTTGCCGTCGCCAAGGATCTGGCAAGCAAGGCTGATGTGGTGCTGGAGAGCTTTCGCCCCGGCGTCATGGGCCGGTTCGGCCTCGATTACGCCAACGTCCGAGAGAAAAACCCGAAGGTCATCTATCTGTCGGTGACGGGATATGGCCAGGAAGGGCCGTACAACACCCGCCCGGTCACCGATTCGGTGATTCAGGCCTATAGCGGCTGGATGTCGATCAACAAAGACAAGGATGGCCTGCCGCAACGCATCTCCATTATCGCCATTGACGTGATGACCGGGCTGTACGCGTTCCAGGCAGTCGCACCGGCACTGTACCTACGCTCGCGCACCGGCGAAGGGCAATATCTGGACATCTCGCTGGCCGGCTCCGCCGCGGCGTTCCTCACCGGCAAGATGATCGAGTTTCACAAGGAAGGCGCCGAGCCGATGGTGCTGGGCGCGCCGGTCGGCACCTTTCAGACTGCCGACGGCTTCATCAATATGAACGCCCGCCGCGACGCTCACTTTTCGGCCCTATGCGACCTGATCGGCCAGCAGGGGTGGAAAGACGACCCGCGCTACAACACCCCCGCCGCCCGCATCCAGCACGAGGCGGACCTGATGGCGGCGATCAGGCCGGCCATGGCGACGAAAACCAGCGCGGAGTGGCTGCACATCCTGGAGAAGCACGACATCCTCGCCGCCAAGGTTAACGATTTCGGCGACGTGTTCGCCGACCCGCAGGTGCAGGCAGTCAATCAGATCGCATGGGTAGAGCAAGCGGGAATCGGTCAGATACCAGTCCCGCAAATCCCGGGCCAAGCGAAAATCGACCCCGACGGGGCGTTGGCGCAGACTCCTGGCCTCGGCCAGCATACGGACAAAATCCTGGCCGAGCTTGGCTACAGGAAGGAGCGGATTGCAGCGCTCCGCGGCAGCGAAGCGGTCCGCTAACAGCCATCGCAGAACAGGCGGCAACGACGGCGCGGATTGCGTTGAAGGAGCGCGCTGCGGGTCGGGCCAGCCTTAGACGCCAGACTTCGCCTCCTTGAAGATCGTACCGCTCTCGGCGAGCTTGCGCAGATACTCGCTCGGCCGCCAGCGGTCGCCGTAGCGCTGATGCCAGGCGGCGATCTGGTTGTAGACCTCCTTTGGGCCGCCGATCAGGTCGGCCCAGAACATCAGGCCGCCGCGGTAGCGCGGGAAGCCGAAACCATAGAGCCACATGATGTCCACATCGCTGGCGCGGTAGGCGATGCCCTCGTCCAGAATCTTGCAGGCTTCGTTGACGGAGGAAAACAGCAGCCGCTTCAGGATCTCGTCGTCAGAGATCTGGCGCGGCTGAATGTCGTTCTCCGCCATGTGCTCCTTGATCAGTTTCTCGACCACATCGTGCGGATGCGGGGTGCGATCGCCCTTTTCATACTTGAACCAGCCGGCGCCGGTCTTCTGGCCGTAGTGCCCCAACTCGTAGAGCTTGTCGGCAATCGGTAGGGTGCGGTAGTTCGGGTCGGCGGCGGCGCGGCGGGCGCGGCCGGCATAGCCGATGTCGAGGCCGGCCAGGTCGCCAACCGCGAACGGCCCCATCGGATAGCCGAAATCGATCATCACCTTGTCGACCTGCTGCGGCAGGCAGCCCTCCTCCAGCAGGATCACCATCTCTGAGTTGAAAGGCGCCCGCGAGCGATTGGCGAGGAATCCGTCGCAGTTACCGCAAGCCGCCGGCGACTTGCCGATGGCCTTGCCGAGCGCCATGGTGGACGCGATGGTCTCGCCACTGCTCTCCTTGCCCTTCACCACCTCCAGCAATTTCATCACGTTGGCGGGGGAAAAGAAGTGCGCGCCGGCGACATCCTGCGGCCGTTTGGTGACGCTGGCGATCTCGTCGATGTCGAGCGCCGACGTGTTGGAGAGCAGCAGCGCGCCGGGCTTCATCACCTCGTCAAGCTTGGTGAAAATTTCGCGCTTCACGTCCATGTTCTCGAACGCGGCCTCGATCACCACGTCGCGGTCGGCGATGGCGGAATACTCCGTCACCGGCTCGATACGGGCAAAGCGGCGCTCCATCTCGTCAGCATCCAGGCTGCCGCGCTTGACGCTGACCTCATAGTTGGCGCGGACCTTGGCCATGCCGCGGTCGAGCGCGTCTTGGGTCGCCTCCAGCACGCGCACCGGGATGCCGGCGTCGGCGAAGCACATGGCGATGCCGCCGCCCATGGTGCCGCAGCCGATGACCGCGGCGTTGTCGATCTGCTTGACCGGCGTGCCTTTCGGCACATCCGGCAGTTTCTGCGCCTCGCGCTCGGCAAAGAAGGCGTAGCGCAACGCCCGGCTCTCGTCGGTGTTCTCCAAGTGTTTGAGCTTCTCACCCTCCCACTTCAGGCCCTCGTCGATGTCGGTCTTGCAGGCGATCTCGACCGCCTCGATGTTCGCGTAGGGAGCTTCCTGGTTGCGGGCGCGCCGGGCGATTTCCTTGCGTTTCTTCTCGAAAAGCTCGGGCGTGCCTTCGGAGAGCTTATCCGACATGTCGCGGACGCGTGGGATCGGGCGCTTGTCGGCGACGCTTTCGGCGTATTTCACCGCCTCGGCCAGCAGGTCGGCATCGGCCGGCAGCACCTTGTTCAGCATGCCGAGCTCGAGCGCCTCCGGCGCCGGCACATGCCGGCCGGCGACGATCAGGTCGAGGGCCTTGGCCGGGCCGATCAGGCGCGGCAGCCGCTGCGTGCCGCCACCGCCCGGCAGCAGGCCGAGGGTGATTTCCGGCAGGCCGACGCGCGCCGATGCCAGGGCGAGGCGGTAGTGGCAGGCGAGCGCGATCTCATAGCCACCGCCCAGCGCGAACCCGGCGATGGCCGCGACGACAGGTTTGCTGCTGTTCTCCAACGCCGCCTGCGGGCGGATCGGCAGGGCCGCGCGCTTTTTGCCGAAGAAGCGGATGTCCGCGCCGGCGATGAACTTGCCACCGGCACCGATCAGCACGATGGCTTTGACGCTGGCATCGGCGTCGAACTGCTGGACACCGGCGACGATGCCCTCCGGCACACCGGGCGACAGCGCGTTGACGGGTGGGTTGTCGACGGTGATAACGCCGACGGCGCCTTGCTTCGACAGGCGGACGAGGTCTTCGGACATGGCGGAGCGCTTCCTGAACTTGGAGAAACCCGATGTGGTTAGGATGTAAACTAGTGCCTTGGCTTTCGATCCGCCAGACCGGATCGCGGGAACAGGCGTAGCCGCGCAGCCGGTTATCCGTTTTGGCTCACAATCGGCAGCGGCTGGCCGACATTTGTCCTCAACGTCTCGTCGATAAGCCTGTCGATCGTCGCTTTGTCGGCATCCAGCGTATCGCTTTCGTGTATGCCCGCGCGGACCAGTTCCAGTTGCTGCCGGATGGCATCCTCGCCCTGACGATATTCACCCATCCCGATCCGGCCCAGCGCTATGACGATGTGCCGGACCATCAGCAGGTTGCCGCGCGCCGCGCGCCGCAGCGGGTCGAATGCCGTTTCGATCAGTTCGTTGACCGATAGGCCGGGCGCGGTCACCCGCGCCGCGCCGTCCGGGCCGTTATAGACGGTTGTAGAGAGGCCGGTCCGCCGTACATGGGCCAACGAGGCAGATAGCCTGTCGACACAGGCGATCGCCGTGAACGTATCGTTGGTGCCGGGCGACAATGCCCGCAGAGCGATCTCCACCAACAGGTTGACGGAAAAGGCGAGATCGGCGTCAGATGTCCGCGCCCGTCCCAGAGACATGTTGCGGAACAGGTGCGCTGCCATGGCCGCCGGTTCTGCAGCAAAAATTGTTGCCAGCTTTTGGCCTTTGATCACATAGTTGCCGGGTATGACGTCGAAATCGACATATGCATCGTTCTTGCTCGCCAGCCTGGCGATTTCAGCAAACGCGATCCGGTTGATGTAGCCATCCCCCTTTGATGCGACCGTAAACTCTTTGCCGAGCGGCCGCACAATATTCTCCCGGTCGAGGGGGGTGTTGGCAGCGATGGCTTTGGCGAGTTCATCGTCCAAGGCGTTGCCGATGTTCGCCACTTCCTCGTCGATAGTCACCCGCTTCGCGGCGGTATTAACGAAGAACAAAAGCATGATGACGCAGAGTGCGGCTAGTAAAAGTGCAACATTGACAGATATATCCACCGGAATATCGTCATATTGATTGCGAAGGATGATCAGGCTGTACAGGAAGGTTCCGCCCAATGTCCCAACCGCGATTTGATTGGTCCGATCGCGCGCAAATCGCAGCAGCAATCGCGGGCCAATGTTGCCAGCGGCCAGCGTGAAAACCACCAGCACGCTGGAATAGACCAGGCTCAACGCCGCCATGGACGATGCTGCGACCGTCGTCAGAATCGGACGGGCGTTGCCGATGGGGATGGCCGTCAATTCAGGGTAGGGCAACCCGCCATGCTGGCTGATCGTGCGATCGAGCAGCAACATTGCGATCGCCAGCAACACACCGCCCAGGCTGATAAGGCCGGGCACGGTCATGAACCCCCGCACTCCGCCGAGCAGAAAGACACATCGCTTGACGGCCCCGATCATAGCGGCCGGTATCGGCGTCGGGCAGGCTGCATCGGAAATTACCTAGTGAATCCACGGATGAGGCAGGCACCGACATTACCGCGCCGGTCCGAATTCACCAACTCCGATACCTGTTTCGCCGATCAATTGCCGCCGGATGCCAGGTGCAGGTTCGGTCCCTGATCGCCGCGCAGCGTCTGGAGTTCTGCCTCCAGCACTTGGATGCGCGCACTCAACCGCTCGACCTCCGCCATCAGCGCGTCGAGTTTGCCGGACATCGGGTCCTGCACGCCCGCGGAAATGCCATAGGCGTCGAAGGGTTTGTCGTTGTCGGCGCCGCCTTTGGCGATCTTGGCCGGGATGCCGACCATGGTGACACCCGGCGGTACTTCGGAAAGCACCACCGCATTGGCGCCGATGCGCGCGCCGGCATGCACCGTGAACGGCCCCAGGATCTGCGCGCCGGAGCCGACAATGACGCCATCCTCAAGCGTCGGGTGCCGTTTGCCCTGGTTCAGCGAGGTGCCGCCCAATGTCACACCCTGGTAGAGCGTGACATCGTCGCCGACCTCCGCCGTCTCGCCAATGACGACGCCCATGCCGTGGTCGATGAACAGGCGCCGGCCGATGGTGGCGCCTGGATGAATCTCGATCCCGCTCAACACTCGTCCGATATGCGAGATGAGACGCCCCCAAAAATAGAACTTGTTGCGCCACAGCTTGTTGGCGACGCGATGAAACACCAGCGCGTGAAAGCCCGGATAGCTGAAAATCACATCGAGCCGCGACCGCAAGGCGGGGTCGCGCTCTTTGTACGTTTCAATCTCTGACCACAACTCTCGAAGCATGACAGCCTCTCAACAACATTCCGTTTGCAAAATATGGCGTGAAAGCCAGTGATAGGCTAGCGTCATTGCTCAACATAGCATTTTTGCGCCTAGCGCAACGCCAAGCGCGTTAGGATCCGCAATCATGCTTCGACCCGGTTCAGAAGAAGGCAACGCCATGGACGTTCGCGACGGTTTTATCGACAGCATCGGCAACACCCCCCTCATCCGCCTCAAGCACGTATCGGATGCCACCGGGTGCGAAATCCTGGGCAAGGCGGAGTTCATGAACCCGGGCGGGTCGGTCAAGGACCGTGCGGCCCTGGCCATCGTCAAAGACGCGGAGGCGAAGGGCCTGCTGCGCCCCGGCGGCGTGATCGTCGAGGGCACCGCCGGCAATACCGGCATCGGCCTGGCGCTGGTCGCCAACGCCCGCGGCTATCGCACCGTCATCGTCATCCCGGAAACACAGACACAGGAAAAAAAGGACATGCTGCGCCTTTGCGGCGCTGAGGTGCGCGAGGTGCCGGCCAAGCCGTACCGCGACCCGGACAATTATGTGAAGCTTTCCGGGCGCTTGGCGGACGAAATGGCGGCGAAGGAGGCGGCGGGCGCGATCTGGGCGAACCAGTTCGACAATGTCGCGAACAAGCAGGGCCACTACGAGACCACCGGCCCGGAGATCTGGCGGCAGACCGAGGGCAAGGTCGACGGCTTTATCTGCGCCGTCGGCTCCGGCGGAACCTTAGCCGGCGTGGCCGACTATCTGCGCGAGCAGAAGCCGGACGTGAAGATCGGCATCGCCGATCCGCCGGGGGCGGCGCTCTACGAATACTACAAGAACGGCGAGTTGAAGGCTGAAGGCAATTCCATCACCGAGGGCATCGGCCAGGGCCGCATCACCGCTAACCTTGAGGGGCTGAAGGTCGATCTGCCTTACCAAATTCCGGATAGCGAAGCCTTGCAGGTGGCCTTCGACCTCCTCTCGCAAGAAGGGTTGGCGCTGGGGTCTTCGTCCGGCGTCAACGTCGCCGGCGCGATCCGCATGGCCAAGGACCTTGGCCCCGGGCACACGATTGTGACGGTCCTTTGCGATGGCGCCGCCAAATATCAGTCCAAGATGTTCAACCGCGCATTCCTGGAGGAAAAGGGTCTGCCGGTGCCGAGTTGGCTGTAGCGATGGAAAGTCCAGCAACCTACACCGACACGAGTGACAATAAAGAAGCAGACAATCGCATGCCTCTCCCCCTCATCCCAACCATGCTGGTCGGCAGCTATCCGCAGCCCGGTTGGCTGATCAATCGCGACGTGCTGCTGGGCCACGGCCCCCCACGGGTACGCATGCGGGAGGTTTGGCGCTTCGGTGAGGGCGAGTTAGGCGAGGCGCAGGATGACGCGGTCCTCACCGCAATCCATGAGCAGGAGCGCGCCGGCATCGACGTCCTGACCGACGGCGAAATCCGGCGGGAAAGCTATTTCAACGCGTTCGCAACCGCCCTGGACGGGCTCGATGTCGATAATCCCGGAGTGGTCCCGGCCCGCAACGGCAAGCCGACGCAAGTGCCACGGGTCGTCGGCCCGATCCGGCACATCAAGCCGGTGCAAGCCGCCGACGTCGCCTTTCTGCGCGCGCACACCGACCGTCCGATCAAGGTGACCATCCCCGGCGGCTTCACCATGGCCAAGCTGGCTTTGGATGAGCACTACCACGATCAGGAGGCGCTGATCATGGCCTATGCCGACGCCGTCAATGCGGAGATCAAGGCCTTGAAGGCGGCGGGCGCCGACTGGATTCAGATCGACGAGCCCTACATGCAGGCCAATCCTGAGGAGGCGAACAAGTTCGGCGTCGCCGCTATCGACCGGGCGTTAGAGGGCATCGACGGGCCGACCGCCGTGCATCTTTGCTTCGGCTACGCCTATGTGGTCAGCGGCAAGCCTGCGGGCTACTCCTATCTGCCGCAACTGAATGCCTGTAAGGCCGATGCGATCTCCATCGAGGCGGCCCAGCCTGGTCTCAATCCGGCAGAATTGCGCGGCTTGCCGGACAAGAAGGTGATCTTCGGCGTCGTCGACCTCGCCGATCCGAAGGCGGAGACGGCCGACGTGGTGGCCGGCCGCCTGCGGGCGGCGCTCGGCCACATTGATGCCGAGCGGCTGATCGCGGCGCCGGATTGCGGCATGAAATACCTGCCGCGCGGTCTGGCGTTCGCCAAGCTGAAGGCACTTGCCGACGGTGCGGCCAAGGTTCGGGAGGCGCTTTAGGCCGCGGCTACAAATAACGCAACAACAGCCAGACGTTGACGCCAACCCAATAGACCACCAGCAGGCCGAGCGTCGCGGCGCGGCCGGCTTTCGGGACGATCTGCGCCCACCGCGATCAGCAACAGCGGCAGCCAGCGGTCCCACTCGATCCGGTTCAGCTTCCTGGAGGCAGACATCGGTACGATGCCGGCACGGCTAGCGCGTCGGCACTGGGTCCGGGCCGCTATAGTCGTAGAAGCCGCGGTTGGTCTTGCGGCCGAGCCAGCCGGCCTCGACATACTTCACCAGCAGCGGGCACGGACGGTATTTACTGTCTGCCAGGCCCTCGTAGAGTACCTGCATAATCGAAAGGCAGGTGTCCAAGCCGATGAAATCCGCCAGTTCCAGCGGACCCATTGGATGGTTGGCGCCCAGCTTCATGGCGGTGTCGATGGATTCGACGGAGCCGACGCCCTCGTAGAGCGTATAGACCGCCTCGTTGATCATCGGCAACAGGATGCGGTTGACGATGAAGGCGGGGAAGTCCTCCGCCGAGACCGGGTATTTGCCCAGCCGCTCCGCCACTTCGCGAACGGTTTTGACAGTCTCTTCCTCCGTCGCGATGCCGCGGATCAACTCCACCAGTTTCATCAGCGGCACCGGGTTCATGAAATGCACGCCCATGAACCGCCCCGGCCGGTCGGTCACCGCGGCCAGCCGGGTGATCGAAATCGACGAGGTGTTGGTGGCGATCAGCGCTTGCGGCGACAGCACCGGCACCAGCTTTTTGAAGATCGAGCGCTTGATCTCTTCGTTCTCGGTCGCCGCCTCGATGACCAGATCGCACTCGCCGAATGGCGCGTACTCCACCGTCGTCTTGACGCGGCTAATGGCGTCTCGCTTGGCCATCTCGTCGATCAGGCCGCGGCGGACTTGCCGGTCGAGGTTCTGGCTCATTTGCGACATTGCCGCATCCAGCCTCTCGTCCGAAACATCGGAGAGGGTCACATCGTAGCCAGCGAGCGCGCAGACATGAGCAATACCATTGCCCATTTGGCCGGCACCGATAACGCCGATTCGTTGAATCATAGGAATGTTCCTTGACGCAAAAGGCGTCCGGCCCTGTGTTGCGCTTGTGCTTCTGACGACCGTACTTTAGGCCTCAGCGCGGCGCTTTTTGATTTCCGCTGTCAACTCCGGCACAACTTTGAACAAGTCGCCGATCAAGCCATAGTCCGCGACCTGGAAGATCGGCGCTTCTTCGTCCTTGTTGATCGCGACGATGACTTTGGAGTCCTTCATACCGGCCAAATGCTGGATCGCGCCAGAGATGCCGACAGCGATGTACAGTTCCGGCGCCACCACCTTGCCGGTCTGGCCGACCTGGTAGTCGTTCGGCACAAAGCCGGCGTCCACCGCAGCACGGCTGGCGCCGACGGCGGCGCCCAACTCGTCAGCCAATTCTTCCAAAATGTTGAAGTTGTCGCCGGAGCCCATGCCGCGGCCGCCGGAAACGATGATGCCCGCCTGGGTCAGTTCCGGGCGTTCCGACTTGGTCAATTCCCGCCCAACAAAGCTGGAAAGGCCAGCGTCGCCGGCTCCCTCGATCTTCTCCACCGAGGCGGAGCCGCCAGAGGCCGGCGCCGCATCGAATGCGGTCGCGCGGACGGTGATAATTTTGATTTTGTCAGACGACTTGACCGTTGCCAGCGCGTTGCCGGCATAGATCGGACGCACGAACGTATCAGCATCCTTCACCTCGGTAATCTCCGAGATTTGCATCACATCCAGCAATGCAGCGGCGCGCGGCATGATGTTCTTGCCATAGTTGGTCGCTGGCGCCAATACGTGGCTGTAACCGTCCGCCAGTTTAACGACGAGCTTCGCAACGTTTTCCGCCAGACCGCCCGCATACACCCCGTCTTCGACGCACAAAACTTTGGTCACGCCCTCGATCTTGCCGGCGGCTTCCGCGGCACTGCTACAGTCCTTGCCGGCGACCAGCATATGCACGTCGCTATCCAACTGGACCGCGGCGGTGACCGCGTTGCGCGTGGCTGGCGCTATTCTGCCAACCGCATATTCAGCTACTACCAAAACGCTCATCAGATCACCTTCGCTTCCGAAATCAGCTTAGTCACCAGCTCTTGCACGTCAGCCACCTTGCCGCCGCCTTCACGCTTCGGCGGTTCCGCCACATTCAGGACGGCAAGGCGTGGCGCCGTGTCGACGCCCAGGTCGGCAGGCGACATCTCTTCGATCGGCTTTTTCTTGGCCTTCATGATGTTCGGCAGCGACGCATAGCGCGGCTCATTCAACCGCAAATCGACCGTAACCACCGCTGGCATGCTGATCTCGATGGTTTCGAGGCCGCCGTCGATTTCCCGCGTCACGGTCGCCTTGTCACCGTCAATCTTGATCTTGCTAGCGAAGCAAGCTTGCGACCAACCCAGCAGAGCCGATGTCATCTGGCCGGTTTGGTTGCTGTCGTCGTCGATCGCCTGCTTGCCGACGATAATCAGTTGCGGCTCTTCCTTCTCCGCCAGCGCTTTCAACGCTTTAGCCACCGCCAGCGGCTCCAGCGGATCGTCGGTCAGGACGTGAATGCCACGGTCCGCTCCCATGGCCAGCGCGGTGCGGATGGTCTCGGTGCACTGCTTCGGGCCCATGGAGACCGCGACGACGTCGTCGACAACGCCCGCTTCCTTCAGGCGCACGGCTTCCTCGATACTGATTTCGTCGAAAGGATTCATCGACATTTTGACGTTCTGGGTCTCGACACCCGTGCCATCCGCTTTCACACGGACTTTGACGTTGTAGTCGATGACCCGCTTGACCGGGACCAGGACTTTCATGAGGAGGCTCGTTTCCGCTTTGGAGGTTGTGCACTTGCGAAATGCTGGACTGAGACCCTGTTGTTACGAAGGCTGTGGCACCATGTCAACGGTACGCCGCAGCGTCCGCGCCTGATCATCCCGCCTGGCCTAACGGTTGGCGCCCGGAACCCACAGAATGTCGGCCTCGCCGTCATCATTACAATGGCGGGCGAGCACGAACAGATGATCCGACAGGCGGTTGATATAGCGGATGGCCGCCTCGTTCACCGGCTCATGGCCGGACAACTCCACCATTTGCCGCTCCGCCCTGCGCGCTACGGTACGGGCGAGGTGCAGGTAGGCCGCAGCCGCCGAACCGCCGGGCAGGATGAAGGAGTTGAGCGGGGCGAGGCTGGCGTTCATCGCGTCGATTTCCGCCTCCAGCCGATCCACCTGCGCCGGGACGATGCGCAGGGCGCCGTGCGCCTTCTCGCCGCCGGTTTCGGGGGTGCAGAGGTCGGCGCCCAGGTCGAACAGATCGTTCTGGATGCGGGCGAGCATCGCATCGGCGTCGCCCGCAGTGTGCAGGCGCGCCAGGCCGACCGCAGCGTTGGCCTCGTCGACGGTGCCGTAAGCCTCCACCCGCAGGGCGTATTTCGGCACCCGCTCGCCGGTGCCGAGCGAGGTCTCGCCCTTGTCGCCGCCGCGGGTGTAGATCTTGGTGAGTTTGACCATCGCCTCAGCCTCCGCCGCTGCCGGTCACCAATGCCAGCAAAAGCAGCAGGATGACCGCCCCGAACTGCAGAACTACCCGGGCTTGCATCAGCTTGTTGCCGTATTTTTTGTTGAAATTGCCGCCGCGGGCAAAGCCAACGACGCCGGTGACGAGGACCACCACGACCGCAAGGACGGCCAGCGGGATTAGGAAGTATAAGAGCGAGCTCATGACGGGCGCCTTTCTGCCGGGGTGGGTTTGAGCAGAATGGCCAGCATGTTGTCGTCGCTGGGCAAGGATTGCATCAAGGGCATCTCCACCCGGAAGCCAGCGTCCTCGCAAAGGCGGCGCAGGCTGGCTTTGTCGAAATAGTTGACGTGGTCGGGGAAGCGGAAGCCGCACCAACGATCACGCATCAGCAGGCGGTTCAGGCTGCCATAGTTCGGCACCTTCACGGCGACCAGGCCACCCGGTGCCATCTTGTCATAGAGGTTGTGCATCACCTCGCGCGCCTGCCAGTCATGCTCCAGATAGGAGCGCAGTAGCGCCGCGGTGAAGTAGTTGTCGGGAAATTGCTTCAATCCTTCGGCGGAGGAACCTTGCACCACCGAGCCGCTGCGCTGGGCCGCGACCTCTGCAGCCTGGGCAGCCAGGGCCTGCGAAATCTCGATGCCATGCGGGATCAGGTGGTCGGCGAACCCTTGGAAGGCACCGCCGCTGCCACAGCCGAGGTCCAATGCCGGACCAGGGGCAGCGCGCTTGTTCAGCAGGTCGACGCCTTCGGTCCGCTTGAAGATGTGCAGCCGCCAGCGGGTATTGGCATCCATCCAGGCAAAGACCGGGTGTTTGGTCTTGCGCCGCTTGGCCTCGACCGGGAAGGTTTTCTCCCAGGCGAAGGTCTCCACCAATTCCTCGGTCGTCGGCACGGTCTGCATGTGGACGAACCCGCACTTGCGGCAGGCGACAGCGCTCCAGCCATCGCGGCCATAGCGGCCTGGCGGCGGGTTCGGATTGTCCGTCTCGCAGATCGGGCAAGAGCGTTCGAGGGTGGCGGCTTGGGTCATGCTCTTATGTACGGTCGTTCTGACTCCACGCCGTCGCGGCATGGTGCCCCGCCCGGCGGCCGAACAGGCAGCCGCGCATGACGCTGGAGGACCCGGTATATGTCCGGTGGTAAACGCCCATGGTCTCGCCGGCGGCATAGAGGCTGGGCAGGGGGCGGCGGGGGCTTCGTCGGTGAAGCGCTGGCCGGCCCGATTGACCAGCAGGCCATAGTTGAAAGTCGGGACCACCGTCCCGATCCTCCTTTGGCGCCCGCTCCAACACCAGCACCTTTGCCCCGGCCTCGGCGGCGGAGACGGCGGAGGAGAGGCCGGCGATGCCGCAGCCGACAACGATAACGTCTACCGTTAGGGTTTTTGCGTTCAAGGTCGGCTCTCCTCACCAAGCGATCGCGGCAGATTGCCCTGAACTTGTTTCAGGGTCCATGCCGGAAATTCGCCGAGGGTGAGAGCTTTGCGGGTGGCGCTCAGGCGTGGGTCCTGAAACGAGTTCAGGGAAAGGGGGAGGAATAGAGTAAACGCTCCCCTATGCCACCTCTCTCAACACCACGGCCTCCGGCGCTGCTTTGCCCAGGATCATGTCGGCGGCCTTCTCGCCGATCATCAGGGTGGCGGCGTTCAGGTTTGCCGACAGCATCATCGGCATGATCGAGGCGTCGGCGACGCGCAAGCCTTCCAGTCCGTGCACCCGCAACTGATCGTCTACGACGGCGGTCGGGTCGGTGATGGGGGCCATGCGGCAGGTGCCCATCAGGTGGAAGGTGGTGGTGCCGCGCTCCTTCGCAAACGCCAGCAACTCGTCGTCGGATTGAGCATCGGCGCCTGGGAACTCCTCCTGCACGAAATACCGCATCATTGCCGGCGTTTGCAGCAGGCGGCGCGCCAGCCGCATGCCGCCGAGCAGCACCTGCCGGTCCATCGGATACGACAGATAGTTCGGCTGGATCTCCGGCGCCTCGAACGGATTGGCGGAGCGGGCGAGCAGGTGGCCTTTGCTTTCCGGACGCTGCTGCCAGGGGGCGCAGGTGACGCCGGGGAAGTCGTCGAGCTGGCTCTGCACGCCCTCCTTATAGCTGGCCGGCGTGAAGGTCATCTGCAGGTCATTGCCGCTGACCGCCTCATGGCTTTTCCAGAAGCAATGCACCAGTGACGGACAAAGCCCGAGGATGCTGGTCTGCCCGGTGAAGTACTTGGCGATCTCCCCCAGCAGCGGCAGGCCCTTGGCCTTTTGGTTGATTGTCCAGGTGTTCTGCACCCGCGCTACCATGCGCACCGCGTAGTGGTCGCGCAGGTTTTGGCCAACGCCCTTCAACGCATGACGGACCTCGACGCCGATCTGTGACAGATGTTGCGGATCGCCGATGCCGCTGATCTGTAGCAGTTGCGGCGAGGCAACGACGCCACCGGACAAGATCACCTCCCGCCGCACCCGGACGATCTTGCGCGTGCCTTGCCGGTCGTACTCGACCCCAACCGCGCGCTTGTCCTCGAACAGGATTTGCGTCGCGTGGGCGTGGGTGATGACCTGCAGGTTCTGGCGGCCCATGGCCGGATGCAGAAAGGCGCGGGCGGAGGAGACGCGGCGGCCGTTCTTGATGGCGCGCTGGAAATAGCCGACGCCGTCCTGGCTCTTGCCGTTGTAGTCCGGGTTACGCGGGATGCCCATCCCCACCGCGCCAGCGATAAACGCCTCGCACAGCTCGTGCTTCCAGGGCGTGTCGGTAACGGTCAGGCCGCCGTCGCGGCCGCGGAAGGTGTCGTCGCCCTGGCCCTCGCGCCGTTCGGTGCGCTTGAAGTATGGCAGAATGTCGGCATAGCCCCAGCCACGATTGCCGCGCTGCGCCCAGCCGTCATAGTCGGCGCGCTGGCCGCGGTTGTAGATGTGGCCGTTGATCGAGGACGACCCGCCCAGCGTCTTGCCCCGCGGCGCTGCGATACGCCGGCCGCCGGTCCACTCGCTCGGCTCGGCAGTGTAGAGCCAGTTCACTGAGGCGTTGGTCAGCGTCTTCATGAAGCCGGCGGGAATATGTAGGAACGGATGGCTGTCCTTGCCGCCGGCCTCCAGCACGCAGACCGAATGCTTGCCGTCGGCGGAAAGGCGGTTCGCCAGCACGCAGCCGGCGGAACCGGCGCCGACAATGACATAGTCGAAGGTCTCTGATGCAGTGGAATCGGGCATGGCTCGTGCGTTCAGTCTCTGATCCGGTGGTTGCTTCCCACTTTAAGGCAATTCATGGCCTGCCGCCCAGAGCCTTGCCGGCACATTCCCTGGCAGACGCGAAGACGGCGCTTCGCATGGAACCTTGTTGCGGATAGGATAGCAGCCAGGTTCGACGACGATTGAGGGAGGCCGCCATGCCCCTGACCTTCAAACCCCTGCACGATGTCTTCGCCGCGGAAGCCAGCCCGGTCAGCCTGCGCGAGACGTTCGACGACGCGACCCTCGCCGAAATCCGCGGTGGCATGGATCGCTACGCGGTGCTGGTGTTCCGCGACCAGTCCTTCACCGACGAGGAGGAGATGGCGTTCGCCCGGCGCCTCGACGGCGAGTTGCACGCCAAGACCGGGGCCGCCGCTCTGGCTAAGACCCGGTTGGGGACGGAGGCGATTGCCGATATCTCCAACGTCGGCAGCTCGGGCGAATTGCTGGCCGGTGGCGACCGCCGGCGGCTCTACGGCCTGGGCAACCGGCTCTGGCACACCGACGCCTCGTTTCAGGACCCGGCGGGGCGGTATTCCATGCTGCACGCCCGCGCGCTGCCGCCGGTCGACGCCGACACGCAGTTCGCCGACATGCGCGCCGCCTACGATGCGCTCGACGACGAGATGAAGGCGCGGCTGGAGGGGCTGACCGTGCATCACTCCATCGCCCACTCGCGCCAGACCCTGGGATTCGCCTTTTCGGACGAGGAGTTGGAGCGGCTGAAGGGCGCCTATCACCCGCTGGTGCGAACCCTGCCGCGGGCCGGGCGCAAGTCGCTGTACCTGGCGAGCCACGCGTCGAAGGTTGTGGAGATGAGCCTGCCCGAAGGGCGGCTGCTGCTGTGGGAGTTGTCGCAGCACGCGACGCAGCCGCAATTCGTTTACAGCCACAAATGGCAGGATGGCGACCTGGTGATTTGGGACAACCGCGCCACCATGCACCGGGCGACGCGGTTCGACGATGCCAGGTACAAGCGCGAACTGCGCCGGGTGACGACCCTGGACTTGACGGAGATGCCGGCGGCCTAATCCGCCGCGAGAGGGTCTGCAGAACGGACTGGCTGCAAGCAATTATTGCGGAAGAGGCCTCGCCGTAGATCGGGATTACGGCCGACGAAATCGAAATTATGCTCGAGCAGGAATTTCTGCTGGGCGCTATATGTTTCATCCTGCGCTTCGCCGCGCTCATAGCCGCCGTCGATGGCCACGTATTCGCAGATCGTGAGGAAGCGTTCTGCGCCCTCCAGGATCTCCGGCTCGAAGCCTTCCGCCTCCAGCTTCAACACTTTGACCCGCCGCAGGCCGTGTTTCTCGGCAAACGCATCCAGGGTCTTTGTCTCGATCTCGGCCACCGTGGTGTAATATTTCGGTTGGAAGATGCTGGAGTCGGCGCCGGCGGAGCTGACGTAGAAGGTCTGGCGTCCGGTTGTGTTGCTCAGCCCTACCTTGAAATTGCGGCATCCCTCCGCGTTTCGCGCGACGCAGCGGAACTCCTCTTCGCCGGGCTCGAAAGCGATGTAATCCTCTGGATTGATCTTGTTGCGGAGATCGACATACAAGTCCGCATAATTCGCGCCACAATCGACGACGATATCGCCGGGCGCGAACGCGACCGTGTCGAGCAGATAGGACCGCATCAGGCTGGCCGACCGCTGCTCGACGCCGTGGGCATAAAGTGCCAACCCGCGCATTTTCTGGGCGAAGTAATGGCGGATCGCGCCTTCGTCGGCATGGTAGAGCGACAGATCTGCGTCGTAAGAAAACCGCACGCGACGCAGTTTGGACAATTGATGGACATTGCTGATCCGGCATGCCCACGCCGGCCCGGCCGCCGCCTGCACCCTCCGCAAAATCCGCATCTCCAAGCTCGCCATATCGCCTCGGGTTGTTGCGTTTGGGGGCGTGATCGCGGGTGTTTAACAAGGTTGCGCAACCAAAGCTAGGCACGACTGCCATGCCGACAAAAATTCGCCGTTGATATTATCGTTTTCTACGGCTGGCAGCGGACGTGACCATGCCGGAGGCGGATTCGGAGGACGATACCGTTTTCCCGCCGTACCGAAGTAGCGCGGGAGGTGGAGGAGCGGCGATGGGATGCAATCTGAAATCTCGGTCAAAACCGGGATCGCCAACTTGCAGTCAATGGCGCTCTTGGCCCTCCCGTCCCGATCTCATCCTTCGATACGCGGCTCTGCCGCTACTCAGCCAGCCTGGCCAGGGTCTCCGTCAACCGCGCCACGCCGTTCAGGCGGGCTTGCGGTTTCGGCCAGTCGCGGACGACCACCAGCTTGTGATCGGGCCGCAGCTTGGCCTTGCCGTCCTGGCGGGTGAGGAATTGCACCAGGCCCCCCGGGTTAGGGAACTGATCGTGGCGGAAGGCGATCACCGCGCCCTTCGGCCCGGCGTCGATCTTTTCGATATGCGCCCGGCGGCATAGGGCCTTGATCGAAATGACTTCCAGCAGGTTCTTGGCCTCGTCCGGCACGGGGCCGAAACGGTCGCCGAGTTCGGCGGCGAACGAGTCGATCTCCTGCCGGGTCTCCAGCACCGACAGCCGGCGATACAGGTTCAGGCGGATGTTCAACTCCGGCACGTAGCCTTCCGGAATCAGGATGGAAGTGCCGATATTGATGGTCGGCGTCCAATGATCTTTGCGCTGTTCCGCCGAGGCTGCGCCGCCCTCGCGCGCCTCCGCCACCGCTTCCTCCAGCATCTGCTGATACAGCTCGATGCCGACTTCGCGGATCTGGCCGGATTGCTCGTCGCCCAGCAGGTTGCCGGCGCCGCGGATGTCGAGGTCGTGGCTGGCGACCGTGAAGCCGGCGCCGAGGTGATCCAGCGTCTGCATCACCTCCAGCCGGCGAAGCGCAGGCTTGGTGACTTTCCGGTCGGCTGGCAGAGTCAGATAGGCGTAGGCCCGCACTTTGCCCCGGCCGATGCGTCCGCGGATCTGGTAGAGTTGGCCCAGGCCGAACATGTCGGCCCGGTGCACGATCATCGTGTTGGCGTTCGGGATATCCAGGCCGCTCTCGATGATGTTGGTGGCGATCAACATGTCGAACTGGCGGTCGTAGAAGCCGTTCATTACGTCTTCTAACTCGCGCGGCGCCAGACTGCCGTGGGCGACCCCGATCTTCAGGTCCGGCATCAGTTCGCGCATGGTCTCTTCGACCTGGCGCAGGTGGCGCACCCGCGGGCAGACGTAGAAGATCTGGCCGCCGCGGAATAACTCGCGCTGCACTGCCTCGCGGATCACCAACGGATCGAAGGGCTGAACGAAGGTCCGGATCGCCAGACGATCCACCGGCGGCGTCGCGATCAGGCTCATCTCGCGCACACCGGACAGCGCCAGTTGCAGGGTACGCGGGATCGGCGTTGCGGTCATGGTGAGGACATGGATATCGGCGCGCAGGCGCTTCAGCCGCTCCTTGTGCGCGACGCCGAAATGCTGTTCTTCATCGACGATGAGCAGTCCCAGCCTTGAAAACTCGATGGATTTGGCCAGCAGCGCGTGCGTCCCGACGATGATGTCCACTTGGCCGGAGGTCAGGTCCTTTTTGGTCTGGGCCGCGAGCTTGCCCGGCACCAGCCGCGACAACTGCTCGACCCGCACCGGCAAGCCGGCGAAGCGGTCGACGAAGGTCTTGTAGTGCTGCCGGGCCAGCAGGGTGGTGGGCACGACGACGGCGACCTGATAGCCCTCCATCACCGCCAGGAAGGCGGCCCGCAACGCGACTTCGGTCTTGCCGAAGCCGACATCGCCGCAGACCAGCCGATCCATCGGCCGGCCGCTGGCCAGATCGTCGAGCACGTCGTCGATAGCCTTGATCTGATCGTCGGTCTCTGCATGCGGGAAGCGGGCGCAGAACTCCGCCCACGCGCCATCCGGCGGCCGCAGTTCGTCCGCCTGTTGCAGGGTGCGTGCGGCAGCTGTCTGGATGAGTTCCGCCGCCATATCGCGGATGCGGTCCTTCAGGCGCGCCTTGCGGCCCTGCCAGTTGGCGCTGCCGAGCCGATCAAGTTGCACCGCGCCGGAGTCGGTGCCGTAGCGGCTCAAGACCTCGATGGTCTCAACCGGGACGTAGAGCTTGTTATCGTCCTGGTAGATGATCTTCAGGCAGTCATGCGCAGCGTTACCAGCGGTGACAGTCTCCAGCCCCATATAGCGCCCGATGCCGTGGTCCAGGTGGACGACCAGGTCGCCCTCGGCGATCTCCGAGACTTCGGTCAGGAACTGGTCGGCGCGGCGGCGGCGGCGCGGGCGGCGGCTGATGCGCTCGCCCAGCACATCCTGCTCGGTGAAGACGACGAGTCCGTCGGTGGAGAAGCCGTGCTCCAACTCCCAGACAGTCGTGGCGACGGGCGGCAGCGATGCGCCTGTCTCTACGTCACTAGAGTCTGTGCCGGCGCGGTCGCGCAGCAGGTCGGCGATCCTGGCGGCCGCACCGCTGGAGTAGGCGGCCAGCAGGACCCGGCGGCCATGCTTGCGCTCCAGCGCGATCCGTGCGCCGACGGCGTCGTACAGTTCCGCATCGCCCTGAATGCGGGCCTCGGCAAAGTCCTTCACACGGCGAGCGCCGAGGTCGAAGATTTCGCCGGATAGCGTCTCGTCAGCCTGGAAGCGGTGCCAACTGGCGACGGCGCGCTCCGCCGCGAGGCTTTCCCATTCTTCCGGCGTCAGATATAGCCGATCCGGCGGCAGTGGCCGGTAGATGCCGCCTTCGCCGGCGCCCATGGTCTCGGCGAGCGACACGCGCGACGAGAAATGGTCGGCGATGGTGTCGAACCGCGCCCGCTGCGCCTCGGCAAAGCGGTCGTCGAGGATAAGGGCGGTATCGTCTGGCAGGTAGTCGAAAACCGTCGCCAGACGCTCGTGAAACAGCGGCAGCCAATGCTCCATGCCGGGGTGCTTGCGGCCAGCACTGACGCTCTCGTACAGCCGGTCGTCGGGGCCCGGGATGCCGAAAGCCTCGCGGTAGCCGACGCGGAACCGCTCGATGGCGTCCTTGGTCAGCCGCAGTTCGTTGACGGGCGCGATGGAGAAGCCTTTGACCTCTCCGGTGGAGCGTTGGGTGAGGGGGTCGAAGCGGCGGATGCTTTCGATCTCGTCGCCGAACAGGTCGAGCCGCATCGGCTCTGCCTCACCAGGCGGGAACAGATCGACCAGGCCGCCGCGCACTGCGTACTCGCCCGGCTCCATCACCGTATCGGTGCGGCCATAGCCGTTGGCGTTGAGGAAGTCGATCAGGCGATCGAGGTTCAGCGGCTTGCCCTTGCGCGCGCTGAACTTGGCTTTGTCGAAAAAACTTTTCGGCGGCACCCGTTGCAGCACCGCGTTGACGGTGGTGATCAGCAGACGAGGAGTCCTGGCTGCCAGTTGCGCCAATGCCTCGATCCGCTGGCTCAATACCTCCGCATTGGGAGAGGACCGGTCGTAAGGCAGGCAATCCCATGCTGGCAGGAACAGAGCGTCGGCGGCGGGCACAAAGAACGTGACGCCGTGCAAAAGCCGCAGCGCCGTTTCTTCATCGACGGCCACCGCCAGCACGCTCGGCATATCCGGTAGGGCGAGTGCCTGGGCGAGCCAGCGCGCATCGGCCCCTTCAGGCGCACCGGCCAGCGTGATGCGGCCCGGCAAGTGGAAGGTTTGCGCGTTCAGCGACGCGATAGCATCAGAGGCGGTTGGTGCGTTCATTCGGAAGGGTTAAACGCCAGGATCCGGTCGAGTACCGGGGTGCGCAGGTTGGCGGGGACTGTTTCGCGTCCCGTGATCCAGTCCACCAATTCCGGGTCGATGCGCTCCAGCACCTGTTCGAAATCCGCCAGGTCCTCGACGCTCATGGTTGCCAGATGCGCGTCGGCAAAGCGGCCCAGTAACAGGTCGCTTTCCTTCGTTCCCCGGTGCCACGCGCGGAAATGCAGGCGTTTGCGGGTTTTTTCCAGTTCGGTCATCGTCATATCCGTCATCGTTATGGGTGCCGATGTGCACTTGCGGGGCAGCGTTGGCAAGGCGGTTTGTTGACCGAGCCGTTGGTTGACAACGGCCGACAAGCGCGCCGCCTGCTTCTGGCATACATGCGAGGCTCAGACATCCGGCGCCGCCTGGTTGGCGTCGGCGGCCATCGCCTCTGCAATCAGGCTGTCGGCATCCTCCGCCGCCACCTCCCATAGCAATTGGTCGAGGCGGCGCCATTCGATATGGCCGCGCACCCGCCCCAGCATCTCCCCCAACCGGCCGACATCGGTCAGGCCGCCGGCAGCGTCGCGCCGGGTGGCGCACAGCAACAGGTGGTTCGGGTCTCCGCCGTGATCGGCAGCGCCATCTCCGCAATCGGCGTCTGCAGGTTGCGGTGGATATCTACCGACAAGGCTTTCAACGGCGAGATATAGAGCGCGTGCAATCACGGCGGCTTACCATTTTCGATCAATTCAACCAGCGATGGCAGGAATCCCGCCAAGGTTTTACCGCCGCCGGTGGGTGCGATCAGCAGGCGCTTTCGCTGTTGCGGGCCGCCTCCAGCAGTGCCAATTGATGCGCGTGCGGTTCCCCGCCGCCGGCCTCAAAACAAGATTGAACGGATGCTGGAAGAGTGTTCCGCATTTTTCTCGTGACTAGGCTACGAATCTGCCTAATGTTGAGTACATATCCAGTGCACTCCTACCCCGCGTACGAAGGGGCGATCCATGGCCGAAAGTCAATTGAACCCTGATCGGCAGAAGAAAATCGCCTTAGACCTGTTTTTAGAGGCGTGGGACAAGGCGAATGAGGTAGGGATCGACTCCGATTTACTGAGCGAAGTGCTCATATACATGGGCGTTACCGATCTTGTTGCCGATCGTGGTGAAGATTGGACGGCAGAGGTGCTCGAGGACCTGCCGGAGCGGATCCGCGAGGGCGAATTCACCATGCCGGAAGACATGCTGGAATCGCAACCATACAGTCAACCCAACCCGAACTTCGCCTAACGCTTTGCCCGCTGCCGTGCTTGACGCTATCATGGGAGTGTCGGCCCCGTAGCTCAGTAGGATAGAGCGGCAGATTCCTAATCTGTAGGTCGCAGGTTCGAATCCTGCCGGGGTCACCATATTTTTCAAAGCGTTATACTAGGAGTCATTTAGAAGCCAAATTTGATGGGTTGACGGGCGGGTTGGAAACGAATCATGCTATGTGCATGATTCGCGCCGGTTTTCTTTCCTCAGCAGAACGCCTCGAACTTGAGGCTTGCGTGCGGCGTCAGCGCGAGGACCACGGTATCGCCCGTTGCGCCAATGCGATCCTGCTGCTCGACGACGGCAAATCTTGCCAAGAGATTTCTGA